>JAKEEH010000145.1 GCA_022616725.1 Limisphaerales bacterium
GTTGAAAGATTCTTAAACCCATTGGCAAACCAACCCATGAAATCCCTCGAAAAGTCGCAGAGAAACCGTCAAATTATGCCTGCTGTGGGATGACTGTGAATGTCTTTCATTTTGTTCGTCGCAGCGGCAGCCGATGCGGACCACGAAACCTAACACGCGTTTTTGGCGGGAGGGTTGTCATTGTACGCCGTTGCATGCAATTGCATGCAACGGGGTGCAACTTCAGGCGAAATGAGTTTTTGACAAACTGGCGATGAATCGTTGAAACGTGAAGCGTTGAATCGGCCTGCGGGTCGTTAAAATCGCTAAATGGGCGAGCCCGAGTTGGGTGACTGAACGGATCGCCTCTGAAAAGAGGCTGGATCCGGAATCAACGAAAAGAAATGACCGGTTCGGATTGAGTCTCAGCAGCGATGAGCCTCGGACAGAGAAGGACTCAACGAGAAGAAGAAAAAAGTTGGGAACAAACATCGTTTTGCCTCTTGACTGAATGCCAGTGTAAGACACCCCAATCGGCCCTTGCTTTTCCGATGTATGAAGGGGCCGTGAAATCGACACCCTGGCTTGTGCGTCACTATGCTCTTTCGAAGCGGCGCGGCGATGGAGTGCTAAGGTCCGATGATCAGCCGGACTGCTGGTATGCTCCCTAAATGCTTTCACGTATTCGCTTCCCAATGCCGTCGCATTATGGCATTTCTTTTTGTGGACACCTTAGCATCACAACATGGCAAACGGGCAACGAAAAAACAACGTGCAAGCCGGAGCACTCGGCTTTGAAGCCACGCTGTGGGCGACCGCCGACAAGCTCCGTGGCAACCTCGATGCCGCCGAATATAAGCACGTCGTCCTCGGCCTCATTTTCCTGAAATACATTTCCGATGCGTTCGAGGAGAAACACTCAGAGCTGAAGAAAGAAAAGGGAGCTGACCCCGAAGACCGGGACGAATACACCGCAGAGAACATCTTCTGGGTGCCGCCGGAGGCGCGCTGGACCTACCTCCAAGGCCGCGCCAGACAGCCGAGCATCGGCAAAGATCTCGACAGCGCCATGATTGCCATCGAGCGCGACAACCCTTCGCTCAAAGGCGTGCTGCCCAAGGAATACGCCCGTCCGCATCTGGACAAGCAGAGCCTTGGCGGCGTCATTGATCTCGTCTCCACCATCGGGCTCGGCGACAAGGAAAGCCGTTCCAAGGACATCATCGGGCGCGTGTATGAATATTTTCTCAGCGAGTTCGCCAGCGCCGAAGGCAAGAAAGGCGGGCAATTCTACACGCCCCGTTGCGTCGTCCAGCTTCTCGTTGAAATGCTCGCGCCCTACAAGGGCCGCGTTTTCGATCCGTGCTGTGGTTCGGGCGGCATGTTCGTGCAATCAGTTGAATTCGTGAAAGCCCACGCGAACGGCAACGGAAATGGCGGCAAGGCGAAGGGCGACATCAGCATCTTCGGCCAGGAAAGCAATCCCACCACGTGGCGGCTGGCGCGAATGAACCTCGCCATCCGCAGCATCGAAGGCAACCTTGGTCAGGAACCCGCCGACAGCTTCCATCGCGACCTGCATAAAGATCTAAAGGCCGACTACATCTTGGCCAATCCTCACTTCAATGACAGCGACTGGGGTGGCGGAAGATTGCGCGATGACGTGCGCTGGAAATACGGCCTGCCGCCAGTAGGCAACGCTAACTTTGCCTGGGTGCAGCACTTCATTCATCATCTCGCGCCAAATGGAGTGGCGGGATTCATTCTGGGAAATATTTCGCTTACTTCGGAAACGGGTGGCGAAGACACGATCCGCAAAGGAATCGTGGACGCCGATCTCGTTGATTGTATCGTCACGCTTCCTGAAAGACTCTTTTACTCGACTCCCATTCCAGTTGGTATCTGGATAATCCGCAGAGGGCAAAGTATGGACGCGACAAAGACAGGACCGAAGCAGAAGATTCTTTTCATTGATGCGAGTAAGCTCGGGAGGCACATCACGCGCACGCACCGAGAACTGACCGGCGACGACATAGCCGCGGTGAGTCAAACATATCGGCGTTGGGTGGAATGTTCTGAGCGTTACGCGGACAAGACTGGATTTTGCCGGAGTGTCCCAGTGCGAACAATTGCCATCAATGGCTACAATTTGCTGCCTGCGGCATACGTCAATGCCGGCCACATCAAAGCGTCCCGAGCCCCAGAACTTCTGATCGTGCTTGAAAGTCCGGAGCGGGGCAAAGCATCTGGCAGTTTGAAACAGATCGCAGAATTGAGGGATTCGTTCGAGCAGTCGATCGGGCGCGTCGAAGCAGACGTAAAGGCCCTCGAGAAACGAATTGTCTTCGAGACGCGTTCGCTCGGCGAACTTCTTGAGCCTTCTGACGAAAGGCTCGGCGATGGGGAAGAACCTGAAGTCCTCACTTGCACCGAACGGGGGGGCTCATTTTGCAGAAGGAACGCTTCGCGAAGCGAGTGGCGACCGACGATGCAAGCGACTACAAAATCGTGAGGATGGGCGACATTGTGTACAATCCCTACCTCCTCTGGAAAGGCTCGATAGACCAATGCTGGATTGTGAAGATCGGAATCACGTCGCCAGCATACGAGGTCTTGCGAGTTCGCGACGGTTTTGACAAGACCATTGTCGGACAGCTTGTGACCTCGCCCGAGATGATTAGACGCTACGACGGAATCTCATTCGGCACGGTCCAGCGGCGACGAAGAGCGCCGGTCGAGAAGTTCCTGGAGTTGAAGGTCAATGTGCCGTCTCCAGATCACTTGAAGGCTCTTAGCGACCTGCTTTCTGCTGCTCAAGCCTGCCAGTTCGCGAGCCGCAGTGCCGACCGGGCACTTCGACAACTTATTAGGGCTGTATGCGCGAAACTTCGATGAGCGTCACCGGGAGACGAAGCCCCACCCTCGCCACATTGCACGACGCACTGATGCCGAAGCTGCTGTCGGGCGAGTTGTGCGTGCCCGCCGCTTGACGATGTTTCCGATTCACAAAGTTGATCAACTTCAGGCAGAAGACATTGAATACCTCGGAACAAAGCGGAAGTTTTGGTTCACGGCTGATAGCCAGCGGTATCTGTTCAAAGCGGAGGAACGGGGTACGGGTGAAGATTGGGCTGAAAAAGTAGTCTGTGAAGTGGCGCGTCTCCTTGGCATTCCTCATGTCGAATACGAGTTGGCCCACGAATTTGAGGGTCAAACACCAATACAGCCGGGGGTGATCTGTCCCAGCTTCGCGCCACGGCCGCTGGCATTAGTTTTGGGCAACCAACTTTTGCTCCGACGCGACCCCGCTTATCCGGCAGAAGCGGAAAAGAAATATGGTATCCGGGAATACACGGTCGATGCGGTTGCAGAGGTGGTGATGAATTTGAACCCTCCTTCGCCGGAATGGATGCGCTGCATTCCCGCTGGAGTAAACACCGCGCTGGGAGTTTTCATCGGCTATATGATGTTGGATGCGTGGGTGGCGAACCAGGATCGGCATCATCAAAACTGGGGAGCAATTCAAGAAGCAGGTGTGTTGCGGCTGTCGCCAACGTATGACCATGGCGCTTCGCTGGCGCGAAATTTAACAGATGAAGAACGAAAATCCCGTCTTGAGACACGAGACAGGAATCGAACTGTGGAGTATTTTGCGGGAAGGGCCCGTTCTGGTTTTTACGCCAGCCCCAGAGACGGCAAAACCATGCTTGCGCTGGATGTTTTCGGCAATTTTGCTCAACGTGACCCAAGCGCGGCAAGAATCTGGCTGGGCAAACTGGGTGAGATAAGGCAAAATGCAGTGAAAGCGGTTCTGGCGGAGGTTCCGCCACAACGAATGTCACCCGTGACGACAGAATTTACTTTAGAATTGTTAATGATCAATCAACGACGATTGCTGGAAGGTGTTTTGTTATGAACGCTCTGCTTGTTGCTTCACGTTCTGCCGATCCCAACAAGGGCGGTTGGAGTCCGATCGGAAGATTGGAGTTCGATCACGGGACATATCGGTTTGTCTATACAAAGGGCGCGCGAACGGCGGTGGGATTCACCCCATTCAGCGGTATGGAGAATCTTGAGGAAATCTACGAGTCCGACGAGTTGTTTCCGGTCTTCGCCAACCGCCTCCTGCCCAAATCGCGTCCGGAATACGAAGCGTATCTGCAATGGAGTGGTTTTGATCCTGCAAACCCGCCCGATCCGATTGCTATTCTCGGAGTCACTGAAGGCATCCGGCGGACAGACTTGATTGAGGTCTTTCCATGTCCCGTGCCGGATGAAAAGAGTTGCTACCTGAGCAAGTTTTTTATGCACGGTCTGCGATACATGCCCGAAGCAGCCAAAGCTCGCGTCTTAAACCTGAAAGAAGGAGAACGTCTTTACCCAATGTGGGACGGCTGCAACCCGGCAGATTATTCTGCCGTGGCATTACGGACTGCGACCAGCGACCGAATGATGATTGGCTACGTTCCACGATATCTGGCGCAGGATGCATTGACGCTTTTCCAGCACTGCGAGCCGGAGTTCATCAACATTTTTGTTCAACGCGTGAACCCCGATGCCCCGTTGCAGCAGCGATTGCTCTGCCGGATGCACGCTTGCTGGCCTGAAGGCTTTCAGCCCTGCAGTGGTGAAGAGTTTCAACCTATTCCAAAAGGGTTGCCAGAACGTTGTGCTGTATAGCCGGGGAGCAACAAGTGGCTACGAACCTGGTCGAGAATGATGTCGAACTGGCTTCACTCGATTGGTTGCAGCAGTTGGGCTATGCGACAATCTTCGGGCCTCATTTGGGTGTAGGCGAAGCCAGTGCCGAGCGAACAAGTTTCTCTGAAGTCTTATTGGCTGGCCGGTTCCGCGCTGCCCTGCGCAAGCTGAATCCCACACTGCCAGCCGAAGCATTGGACGAAGCGTTCCGCAAAGTGATTGTGCCACAGCAAACTGGACTCGTGGCCAACAACCGGGCATTTCACCGGATGCTTGTTGATGGCATTGCCGTCGAGTGCCGGCGCGAAGACGAGAGCATTGGTGCGGAGATTGTCCGGCTGGTGGATTTCAACGACCCGGAGGCCAACGATTGGCTGGCGGTGAACCAGTTCACCGTGATCGAGGGGCAGCACAATCGAAGACCGGACGTGGTCGTGTTCGTCAACGGCCTGCCTTTGGGTCTGCTAGAGCTGAAGAATGCGGCGGATGAAAACGCGGACATCTGGGCCGCATTTAATCAGGTCCAAACTTACAAGCATCACACGCCATCGATCTTTCACCACAATGCGCTAATTGTGATTTCCGACGGGGTCGAAGCGCGCATCGGCACGATCAGTTCAGACCGGGAGCGTTTTATGCCGTGGCGAACGATAGCCGGTGAGACCATCGCGCCCGCGGCGCTTTCGCAGGTCGAGGTGCTGCTGCGCGGTGTATTCGAGAAGCAGCGTTTCCTTGATTTGGTCCGGCATTTCATAGTCTTTGAAGATGATGGGGGCACTTCCGTGATCAAGAAGATGGCCGGGTACCACCAGTTTCACGCGGTCAACACGGCGATTGCGGAGACGGTTCGGGCGACGGGTGGTGAGATGGCGCTGAGGGAACTCGGCCGAGGTTACTTCGCGAAGCCGCAAGCCGGCGGTGCGCCCGGTGACAAGCGCGTGGGCGTGGTGTGGCACACGCAAGGGTCGGGCAAGTCGCTCACAATGGCTTTCTACGCGGGACGCTTGGTGGTGCATCCGGCAATGGAAAACCCGACTCTCGTTGTGCTCACAGACCGGAACGACCTTGATGACCAGTTGTTCGGCACGTTCTCTCGTTGTCACGAATTGCTGCGACAGAAACCGCAGCAAGCGAATAGCCGTGAACATTTGCGCGAATTGCTGAAGGTGGCGAGCGGCGGCGTGATCTTCACCACCATTCACAAGTTTTTTCCCGAGGAGAAAGGTGGAAGGCATCCGACGCTTTCCGAGCGACGAAACATCGTGGTGATTGCCGACGAGGCGCACCGCAGCCAGTACGATTTCATTGACGGTTTCGCCCGGCACATGCGCGACGCGCTGCCGAACGCCTCGTTCATCGGTTTCACCGGCACGCCCATCGAGAAGAGTGACGCGAATACGCGGTCGGTCTTCGGCGATTACATCAGCATTTATGACATCCAGCGGGCCGTGGAGGACAAGGCCACGGTGCCGATTTACTATGAGGGCCGGCTCGCAAAGTTGGAATTGAAGCCGGAAGAACGGCCAAAGATCGATCCGAACTTCGAGGAAGCCACCGAAGGCGAGGAACTCGACCATAAGGAAAAGCTCAAGACGAAGTGGGCGGCACTAGAGGCCGTTGTTGGATCGGAGAAACGTATTGGGCTTGTCGCGAAAGATTTTGTGAAGCACTGGGAAGCTCGCCTCGAGGTGATTGACGGGAAGGCAATGATTGTGTGCATGAGCCGCCGCATCTGTTACGAGCTTTATGAAGCTATCCGCAAGTTGCGGCCCGAGTGGCATCACAAGGATGATGACAAGGGGGCGATGAAGATCGTCATGACTGGCTCCGCGTCCGATCCCCTGGAGTGGCAAGATCATATTCGCAACAAGCCTCGGCGCGAAGCGCTGGCGAAGCGGTTCAAGAATCCGCAAGACCCGTTGAAGATCGTTCTCGTGCGCGACATGTGGCTGACGGGTTTTGACGCGCCGAGTCTGCACACGATGTACGTGGACAAACCGATGCGCAGTCACGGTCTCATGCAGGCGATTGCGCGCGTAAACCGGGTTTTCAAGGATAAGCCGGGCGGGTTGGTGGTGGATTATCTCGGTCTCGCGCAGGAGTTGAAGGAAGCGCTGGCGGTTTATACGGAGAGCGGCGGGCATGGTGAAACCGCGATGGACCAGGAAGAAGCTGTCGCCGTGATGCTGGAGAAATACGAGGTCTGCTGCGACTTCTTCCACGGGTTTGACTGGTCGAAATGGACGAGCGGCAACGCCGCACAGAAGCTGAGCCTGCTTCCCGCTGCGCAGGAGCATTTGCTGGCCAAGGCCGCGAAGGAAAAGAAGCCGGAAGAGCACAAACAGAAGTTCATGCAGGCGGTCACTGATTTGTCGAAAGCCTTTGCGCTGGCTGTGCCGCACGAGAAAGCAATCGAAATCCGAGATGATGTCGGGTTTTTCCAGGCGGTGCGCGCGGTGCTGGCGAAAGGTGATGGAGATAGGAGAAAATCAGCAGACGACATTGATCATGCGATCCGGCAGATCATTTCGCGGGCGGTCGCGTCGGACGAGGTGGTGGACATCTTCGCGGCGGCGGGGCTTAAGAGGCCGGACATTTCAATCCTGTCCGATGAGTTTCTTGCCGATGTTCGCGAGTTGCCGCACAAGAATCTGGCGGTCGAGACGTTGCGCAAGCTGCTCCAGAACGAGATCAGGATTCGCTCGCGCAAGTTTCTGATCCAGTCCCGCTCCTTTTCCGAAATGCTCGAAGCGTCGATCCGCAAGTACCAGAACCGCGCGATTGAGACCGCCGCGGTCATTGAGGAATTGATTGCGCTGGCGAAGCAAATGCGCGAAGCGGCCCGGCGCGGAGAAGAGCTTGGCCTGGCGGAAGACGAGTTGGCATTTTATGACGCGCTGGAAGTGAACGATAGCGCGGTGAAGGTATTGGGCGACGAAAATCTGCGCTTCATCGCACGCGAACTCCTCAAGACGATCCGGGAGAATGTGACCATCGACTGGACGGCCAAAGAATCAGTGAGAGCCAAGCTGCGGGTGATGGTGAAGCGGATTTTGCGCAAGTACGGATATCCGCCAGACAAGCAGGAGAAGGCTACGCAGACGGTTCTCCAGCAAGCGGAACTGTTGTGTGCGGAGTGGGGCGCGAGTGATCAGTAGGGCAGTAATCAGTACGGCAGTGATCGGTGAACTGGGATGGGGATCGTTAAATCGTTAAAAAGGTTAAGAAAGTTAAATCGTTAAAACGGGGAAGCGGTCGTGCCCCGTTAAAACGTTAAAGCGTTAAATCGTTGAAGCGCTACCAATGAACGGTGCGGCGGGAGATGCGGAAGGCGTCTGGAGGTCGATGGACGAAATGGACGCCGTGGACGCCATCGGAAGATGACTGAATACCTTATCTGGCGAATAGCTGGCGGATGATGTCTTCGATAGGGACTTCCTGGATGTCGATGTCGGTGACCTGCAATTCGTCGAGAAGAGCCTTGCAGACCGGGATGACGCGTTCGCGTTTCACTTTCAGTTTGATCGTGCTGGCGGTGCGCTCGACTACCGTCCCAAACTTTTCAACGTCCACGCTATTCGCGCCGCGTTCTTCACACTGAATGGTGACCATTTTGAAATCGGCGAAACGGTCGAGCACTTCGGCGAGGCGCCCGTCGAAGAAAATGCTGCCGCGATCAATGATGATCACGCGGCGGCAGAGCGCCTGGATGTCCGCCATGTAATGGCTGGTCAACAATATCGTCGTCTTGTTGGAGGAATTGTAGCTGCGAAGGAATTCGCGGACGGTCTGCTGAGAGACCACGTCCAGGCCGATGGTTGGTTCGTCCAGGAAAAGCACTTTTGGCTTGTGCAACAGGGATGCGATCAGCTCCATCTTCATCCGTTCGCCGAGCGACAGCTCGCGCACCATGACGTCCAGTTTGTCGCGCACGTTGAGCAAGGCGGTGAGTTCATCGACTGTCTTTTTGAACGAGGAATCGTCGAGGCCGTAGATGCGGGCGTTGAGGGTGAGCGATTCACTGGCCGGCAGGTCCCACCAAAGTTGATTTTTTTGCCCGAGCAGAAGCGCAAACTGCCTCCGGTAACCATCGGCGCGCTCCCACGGGACAAACCCAAGGACGCGCGCTGAGCCATGGGTCGGGTAGAGCAGGCCGGACAACATTTTCAGTGTCGTGGTCTTGCCCGCGCCGTTTGGGCCGAGGAAACCGACCAGTTCGCCCTCGGCGATTTGAAAGCTGACGTCCTTGACGGCGTCGACGGTTTCGTAGCGGCGGCGCACCAGGCCTTTCAGGGCTCCCGCGAATCCAGGTTGCTTTTTATAGGTACGGAACGTTTTGGTCAGGCCCTGAACTTCGATGGCGAACATACGTCGGGCCGCTTCAGGGCCGCCGCGCTAGCGCAGGAGCTGTTTCTCCAGGTAATTGACAGTCTGCCGCACTTGGGCATCGATCTGCATCCGGTCCTTGACCAGCCGGCAGGCGTGCAGCACGGTGCCATGATCGCGGTTGCCGAAGGCTTCGCCGATCGTATTGAGGGAACTTTCGGTCATTTGACGGGACAGATACATCGCGATCTGGCGGGGAAAGGCAATGTGGTAAGGACGGCGTTTGCTCGTCATGTCCGAGAGCCGCATATCGAAGTGCTCGGCCACTCTCTTTTGAATGCCATCGATCGTAATCTGCACCCGGCCCTCTTCCTTCAGCACCTCCCCTAAAAGTTTCTCAACCGTCTCAATATTCAGTTGTTGCCCGGTCAACGATTGGTAAGAGGCGACGCGCACGAGCGCGCCCTCGAGCCGGCGAACGTTGCTGCGAATTCGCGCGGCGATGAATTCGTGGATTTCCTGCGGCAGCGAGACGTTCATGAACTTCTCTTTCTTGCGCAGAATCGCCACCCGCGTCTCCACATCCGGCGGCTGCATGTCCGTGACGAGCCCCCACTCGAAGCGGGAAACGAGGCGCTGCTCCAGACCTTCGATCTCGCTCGCCGGCCGGTCGCAGGTGAGGACGATCTGCTTGTGCGCCTCGTGCAGGCTGTTAAACGTATGGAAGAACTCCTCCTGGATGCGCTCTTTGCCGGCGAGAAACTGGATATCGTCAATGAGAAA
>JAKEEH010000146.1 GCA_022616725.1 Limisphaerales bacterium
TATTCTGTGACCCTCGACAACGAAACCCGGCGAGAACAGCGTGACCTGTCGGTGAGTGAGCTGGCTCCTGATCCGCGCCCGACTCTGGCACAATTCCTGGCTTCCCCCGAGCCAGGGGAACACCGCCGCAATTGGTTTGATCGCGCAGGCGGACATTACCGCTGGCGCTGGCTGCTGAACAAGAACCGCGCTTTCGACAATTCCCCCACGCTGGTTGATGCAATTCCATCTGGAGGGAGGCGCACCATCGCCCAGCAACTCATGCCGCGGCGGCGGGGGATGCTTCGCCTGTCGCAGGTCGCTGTTTCCTGGACCGACCCGTTCGGGCTGTTCCGCGCCAACAGGCGAGTCGATTGCGCTCAGTCAATTCTCATCCTGCCCAAACGATTTCCAATCGCCCCGCCGAAGCTGCCCGGCACCGTCAAATACCAGCCTGGCGGCGTGGCGCTCGCGTCATCCGTAGGCCAATCGGAGGAGTTTGTTTCCCTGCGCGAATATCGTCCGGGGGACCCGCTGCGGCACATCCACTGGCGGAGCTGGGCAAAGACGGAGCGCCCAATCGTCAAGGAGTTTTTGGATGAATTCTTCGTTCGCCATGCTCTTGTCCTCGATACATTTTGCGCCGCGGGGCAGGAGGACCTGTTTGAGGAAGCTGTTTCCGTCGCCGCTTCTTTCGCATGCACAATCCCGGATCAGGAGTCGCTGCTTGACCTTATGTTTGTGGGACCCGAGGCTTATTGCTTCACTTCGGGCCGCGGCGTGGCGCCTCCGGAACGAATGCTTGAGATCCTCGCGGCCGTCTCGCCTTGCACGGAGCAGGCTGTTGAAGCTCTTGCAGCGCTGGTGCTGCGTCATATTGACGCGGTGACAAGCTGCGTTTGTGTTTTTATCGCATGGGACGAACCGCGCCAGGCGTTGATCCGCCAGCTTCGTTTCCTCAATGTTCCTGTACAGGTCTATATCGTTGAAGCCGGTGAACCTGGCCGCAAGCCACTTAATGCCGAACCGATGGCCGACCGCCCAGACTGCCTGCACTCACTGGTGGCCGGCAAAATCGCGCAGGAGTTTGCATGCAAGTGATCGCGCATCGCTGCATTGTGGCCGCGGCTCTGCTTTTATGGGGCTGGCGTGTTCGGCTGCTTCCGCTCGCAGGTCCAATGGCCGTTGTGGTGCTTTTTTCCGCATTAGCGCCGTGGCGGCTGGTCTTCGGGCCACGAGAATTTGCGCGGCTGTGGGACTTGACGATAGTGCTGATAGTCGCGGCGGGCATTTATCAGCGTCAAACGTCATCGGTCTCAGCCGGGGTGCTGGGCTTCTTGCAGTGGCTGCCCATTCTGTTCTATCCGTTTGTGGGGGCCTTCTTCTACAGTACTCATCCCCGCCTGCCCCGGGGCACGTTCCTGTTCTGGTGGCGCAAGAACCCGCCGCATACCGAGCGTGGCCTCGACGTGACCTATCCGTATCTGAGCCTGTGTCTTTTGTCCGCAAGCGCCGCCAGTACTTGGGATCGATGGTTTTACCCGTCTGCGACCGTTGTGATTGTTGCGGCAATCTGGGCCAATAAGCCGCGCCGCGTCAGGCCAGCACTGGCCATGCCGTTGCTGGTTCTCGTGGCCGGTCTTGGGTATTTGCTGCAGTCACGCTGGCGCGATTTCCAGAGCGAGTTTGAGAACAGAACGATGGCATGGATTTCCGGTTTTTTCCCGCGTCAATTTGAAGATCAGGAGACTTACACAAATCTGGGAGAAATCGGCAAATTGAAGCAGTCCGCGCGCGTCGTGATACGGGTGGCCGGTCCAAATACCCCCCGATTGCTCCGGCAAGTCAGCTTCGATCAGTATCGACGTGGCATTTGGCTGAGCACACGGCGCCAGTATGCTCCAGTGCGTGAAGTCTCGGCCGGATCATGGACGCTTGCTCCAACGAACGGCGCAACGAACTCGACAAAGCTCGTTGCCGTAGTACCCGAACGCAACATCTTGCTTCCGCTGCCCAACGGCGCCTGGCGGGCGCGCGATCTGCCTGCGGCGCGCCTGGAACGAAACCGCTTCGGCAACGTGCGGGCGTGGGATGCACCCGATCCCATCGAGTGCATGATCGATTTTGACTCCAATATGTCGTACGAACCAGGTCCGGACCGAAAGGACCTCCAGTTGATTTCCGGCGATGACGCAGCGCTGGAAGAATTGGTTCGCGAGCTTCAGTTGCAAAGCCTCTCGCCCTCGGCGGCACTCGAACGACTCGCAGCATTCTTTAATGAGGAGTTTCGTTATCTGCCCTGCGCGAGTATTCCCGCCACGGATTCAAAGTCCCAAAGCAGTGTTATTACGGAATTTCTCCTTAAGACCCGGGCTGGCCATTGCGAATACTTCGCGACGGCCGCGGCTTTGCTCCTGCGCAAGGCGCGCATCCCTGCGCGCTATGCGCTTGGCTACGCCGTGGTCGAGCCGGCAGGTCCCGGCAAATTTCAAGTGCGCGAGCGGCATGCCCACTCCTGGGTGCTCGCGTATGTGAACGGACGGTGGCAAGACTTCGATCCTACGCCGCATCGGTGGAGCCTCGTCGAATTGAGAAGCACATCTGCTCTACGGCCTCTGGCCGATCGCTGGGCGGATCTCCGTTTCCGCTTGGCAACGCAGCAGTGGATGCCTCACATCGATCAACGAGTTGTGTTGGGTGTTCTCATCCCTGCGGCTGCGGCCGCGCTGCTCTGGATCGTTCTGAGGCGCAGGTACAGCTTTCGCCGACAAATGCCGCGCCTTTCACTCGTGAACTCCTATGCCTGGCCAGGACTCGATTCGGATTTCTTTGACGTCGAACGGTTCCTTGCCGGCCGTGGGCTGGGCCGTCACGCGGAAGAAACTGCCGCAGCATGGGTGCGTCGGGTTATGAAAGAGCGCTCCGTTCGAGACGGTCTCAGCCCCCTGGTGCTTCTCCACTACAAGTATCGGTTTGACCCGTGCGGCCTGTCATCGGACGAACGCCAGCAACTCGCTGCCGTAGCGCGCGATTGGTTGGCAACACACCAAGGTGGTCGCTTCGAAAGAGGATAAGCGCGGCCCTCCTGCGCTTATGGTTAATGTGATTGAAACCACGTCAACCCTGGCCGATTTACTGTAGTCGCAAAAACTTCGACGCCTTTGAACGAAGCCCGGCCTGTCTTTTCATCACCATCAAGAAAGCAGACGCACTCGAACTGTGCCGTGGCGCTGCCGCGTTCCGCGACGAATTTCCGAACCAGCTCTGTCGGGGGCATCGTCTTTCGTCCCATCACCGTCACGAGAGGAAACTGGATGTTCGCATCGAACGCCCGGCAGACCAGTTCGGTGCAAACGAGTTTATCCGTGCTGAAGAAATCGAAGTCAAAGTCATAGGGCTTGCCCAAATGACTGAAGGCCCGTGCGATCGCTTCGCGAACTTCCGCTTCGGAGACGCGAGGCCGCAAAGCCGCCGCCGAATCCGCAACGCCGATGCAGCGCTCCAGCGTCGTAATGCGGACGCCCTCCGGCACCGCCTCCAGGATCACGTTCTCGTGGCCACGAGGGTCGCGCGATGCAAACTCCGTCCAGTGCTTGCGAACTCGTAAATCATCGGCCAGTCCCAGGCGCACCAGGTCGTTTGTCGTGCCGACATATATCGCCGCATGTGCCCAAAAGCCCGGCATAAACGCCCGTGAGAGATACCAGTTTTGGCGCTCGACCAAAATGTCGCCGGGCTTGAGGCGTGACCGAAAGTCAGCGAGCTGCTCCTGGCCGATCATCGGCTTGCCTTGCCGCGGCAAGCGGATGCGCGTCCCACCCAGCCATGTGGAAACGAACGCCTGCCCGCGATAGGTCAAGTCTTTGCTCGCGCTGGACGCGCCTTTCATAGGATCAACCAGCCCCGCTTCCAGCGCGACTTTTGGCACGGCATCTTTCGACGTGACATGCCGGCGCACCGCGGCGTGGGGCTGGGCGTATGCGGTTGGCTGAACAAGGCCGTGGCGCCCGAAGGCCAGTTCCAGTTCGCGGTACTTTTTTAACGAATTGTCCATGAACTCGCGGGTCTGGGCGTGAATGATATTTGCCTTAACGGTATTATAGACGCCGGCGGGCACATCCCAAAGCGGTTCCGGTTCGTTCAATTTCCGCTGGGCGTTCGGCGCATCCCGAAATCGTGTCACCAACTTCACCGATGCATCGTGCAACCCGCAAGCGCTGGCGAACGCGATCAGAAATGAGCGCAAGCGCATGCGCTCATCGCGAATCTGATCATGTTTTTGATACTTCCAGATTAAACTCAGCAGCGCGGTCCGATGGGTCAGGTATTTCAAGAGCAACTGGCGAATTGCGTCGTCGTCCGCCTGCGTATAAAAGCTGCGTGCGCCAGAATCGAATTCAGTTTGGATTCGCGCTGCGCGCACTTCGAGTTCGATCAGCCCCTTGAGATTCTCTCCCAACAGCCGCTCGTCCTGATCGAGCATCGACTCAAGCGCTGGTGCTGAAAGCCGGCCAAGCGCCGGCGCGGCGCGCGCCAGTTCGGGAATGGGGTTGGGTTGAAACAGCCAACGGCCCCACAGCACTGCCCCGACAATGAGAGCGGCCGCCGTACCGAACCGCAGCGATTTCCACGCAAATCGCCGCCACGAGAAAGAACTCACCGGAACAGAGTCATGCGGGCGAAGGGCAGCATATTCGTCCCCGGCGTCGCGCAACTGTTCGCCCAGCGCGCGCCGCTCGGAGCGAAGCGTCTCCAGGGATACAGGACTGAAGAGGAGGAAAATCTCTCGCCACCACACGCCACTCGTGTCACGCACGCGCCACCAGTATTTAAGCGCCAGCAAGCCCGCCACCGGCATCGGGATCAACCACGCCCACGCGACCCAGGGAAGGAAATAACGGGCCATGCACCACCACACGAGCCCGTACCACGCGAAATAAATCGGCAACCCGATCGCCAGGCGCGACAGCGCGATGATTGAGCGCCCCGATTGCATCAAACGCGCAATCCCACGCACGACCAGGAACGGAATCAGATGGTGGAGTGTCCCGACGAGGACGAAAAGAAAGCCGATATCCATCAGCACTGCTTCCCACCCTAGCCGAAGCGACAATCTCCAGCCCTGAAAATGAAGCACGTTCGCGCGGGGCGCGAGCTTCAATTCGGCGAGCCTGGCGCGAAAATCTCCCGCGCGTTTCGCGAGCGCTTGGGCGCGCGGGCGATCGACGGTCCAAAAATGGTTCATCGCATCGGCGATGCGCTTGCGCTGCATGACTCGAGCAACCGGGGTCGCACGCGCCGGCGGGTGAAATGCTTCAAGTGTATCGAGCAACGGTTCCCAATCCGGCTCGCTCAAGTGGATGACTGCGGCTTTCAGCCGTTGGTCGATTTCCGACGTAAGTAGCCTGACTTGCTGACGCGCTTCCGCCGGATTCTGTTCCCGCCACTTGCGCACTGCAATCGGCTCGCCCACCTTGACCCAAATTGCGGACCGAAAACGCTCCTTTCGCTCATAATTAATCCCAAGCGGAACAATGACGAGCTCACTCGCGCCAGCGTCCATTCCCTGCAGGGCCATCCGCGCCGCGCCGGTGCGAACCTGCTCCAGTTTGAGCAAGTCATGGCTCTTACCTTCCGGAAAAATGCCGACCGCCTCGCCTTTGGTCAGGAATCCGGCGGCTTTTGAGAGCGACTGGGCGTTTCGCCCAACCTGCGACGCATCATCTATGGCACGAAACGCGGGGACCATCCCGAGCGCAAACAACACTCGCCCAAACACGGGAATCTGAAAGAGCGGCGCCTTGGCGAGGAAATGCACAGGACGCCCCGCCACGATCCCAATCACCACTGGGTCTATCAATGAGTTGGCGTGGTTGGCCACGAATAGAACGGGACCATTACTGGGAATCCTCGTCGTGCCTGAAATCTCGATACGAGAGTAATACAGGCGTACCAGCCGCCTTACCGCGCGCCGGGCCAAAGAACCAATCCAGTTGCCTAACTGTGCCATCGCACTTTCCAAATCTGCCGTCGGTCAGAACAAGCTTAAGCTTAAGCTCGCCGTTGGGCTCTGAAAATCACTTTAATGTCTCTGATCCGCCCTTCTCGTGCATCTCGTACAGGAGCTTAAGCCACTCAGAAGGCCGGTTTGTTCCCCGGTCACATTCTAACCAGCGGTGTTTCCATTCAACAAAGCCGGCGCGCCAGTTCACCTCCTCAATTTTACTTGCGAAACAAAACCGGAGGCACAGTGTTTGGCTCATCGGAATCGCGTTTAACTTAAAGTTTGAGAAATCATGAAAACAGTTTCCTCAATTTGCCTTGGAGTCGCCGTGGCCCTCTCGGACCTCGCCGCACAAAGCCCGGAGACCTACAGCAGCCTTGATAAGCCCATGGCCAAAAACGCCAAAGCCATCGCCCCGGGTTTAATCAACTTCGAGGGTGCCGACCTGCTCCAGGTGCTCAAGGTTTACGGGGAACTCTCGGGTCGAATCGTCGTGCGTCCAACGGCATTACCCGCGGCCAAGATCAATCTCCAAACCGGCGGAGTGCCGTTGACCCTGATTAAAGCGTTGCAAGCGCTGGACACTGTGTTATCGCAGAACGGCGTAGTTATGATTCCCCAGGGCGATGAATTCGTGAAGGCCGTCCCCGCCGGCATAGCTCCGCAGGAAGCGGTCCCATTCTGCGATTTGCCTCGCGATCAACTTCCTGATTCAGGCACCTATATTTGCTACGTCGTGGAAGTCAAAGACCGGCTACCGCGCGACCTGGCGCCGCTTCTGCAACCATTCGCCAAGATGCCCAACAGCATCGTGGCAAGTGACGCCGAAGGGCTGTTGATCTTGCGCGATTACGCATCGAACGTCCGCCGAATGCTTGAATTGATTGAGCGCGTGGAAAGGGCGAAACCGGCGCGAGAAGCCGCAGCCAGCCAGTGATGACGGGCACGCAAATGCCGTATTGGCGGATAGTTCGGAAGGTTGGCATACTTAATGAGCGTCCTCTCGCGTGACCCCACGCCGCAAAAACATTACCGGTCGATAACTAACGCTTGACTTTACCAACCAGCTTTCTAATCTCACTCCGGGTTAGTTGTGTGCGGGGGCGGGAAGCCCATAAGTAGTAACACAGAGGTCGGCTTGCTTTCACCCCCCAGGGGCTTAAACACGGAAGGAGTAAGCTATGGCGAGTGGCAGAGTCAAGTGGTTTGATAACAAACGGGGTTTTGGCTTCATTGCCCAAGAGACCGGAAAGGACATTTTTGTCCATCACACCTGTATTCAGGGCAAAGGCTACAAAACACTCCATGAAGGCGAACAAGTCAACTTCGAGCTCGTAGATGGGGAGAAGGGCCCCAAAGCTGTCAACGTTCAGCGCGCTCGTCCGCAATAATTTTCCGTTAGACCGCCCGCCCAACCGCGCCTATCTTTGACCTTGATGCCGGTCAGGCCGCAGCCCATCTCAAGCCTATACGTTCATGTGCCTTTTTGTGCGCGGAAATGCGCTTATTGCGCTTTTTTTTCCGAGGCTTCCAATGGCGAACTGATCGAGCGCTATACCGCTGCCCTGGTGCGCGAACTTGGTCTCGTCGCCGGCGACTTGAAGCCAACCACTGTCTTCTTCGGGGGTGGCACGCCCTCGCTCCTCAACTTGCGCCAATGGAAAACGATCTTCGGCGCGATGGGCCGCCACAACCTCCTGGGCGCTGACGAATGGACCATTGAGTGCAACCCCGCAACCGTCTCGCTGGAGAAAGCCCGTCTCTGGCGCGAGCATGGTGTGAACCGCATATCGATGGGGGTCCAGTCGCTGGACAATGCGCTGCTGGACCGCCTCGGACGAATTCACACCCGAGAGATGGTTTTTAAGTCTTACGACATCCTGCGCAATGCTCGCTTTGAAAATATTAACCTCGACTTGATGTTCGCGATCCCGGGCCAGAGCCTTGACGTATGGCGGTCCACGCTGAACGAGATCGTTCAACTCGATACCGAACACCTTTCCTGTTACGAGGTCATCTACGAAGAAGATACACCGCTCTTCGCACAACTGGCCGCCGGCCAAATCACCCCGGACGAGGACCTGGCCTGCGCGATGTATGACGCACTCCTGGAACAGGCCGCGGCGGCAGGTTTTCAGCAGTACGAAATCGCCAATTTCGCCAAACACGATTCAACGATCCCTGGGCAGGTCTGCCGCCACAACATCAACTACTGGCGCGGCGGCAATTATCACGGTCTCGGACCGAGCGCGTGCGGCTACGTACGCGGCGTGCGCACCAGGAACTGGTCGAACACGGCGCTGTATTGCGAACGGCTCGAACGAGGTGAACGTGCCGTCGAAAGCATCGAGGAACTTCCTCCGCTGAAGCGAGCGGGCGAGACTGCCGCTTTCGGACTGCGCATGAATTCGGGCTGGCCGTTCGCGGACTTTCAGCGGGTCACGGGCTTTGAGTTGCATACCGAGTGGAGCTCCGAAATGGCCGATCTTGTCGGACGAGGTTGGGGCAAGGTGCATTCAGATCGTTTTCACTTGACAGCCGAAGGCCTGCGCTTCGCCGACGCCGCCGCTGAATTGTTTCTGCGCTGAGCAAATTTCCTATGTCGAGAAGTTGGGTTGCTATTTCGCTGTTCAGCGCGACCACGGTTTTGGCCATGGCCGTCCCTGTGCATATCACTGTCGTGGACGAAGCGGGACATCCTATGCCGGCGCGAGTACACCTGAAGGATTCGTCGGGCAAGCCGCAGCGCGCCGATAAGCTGCCATTCTGGCGGGACCATTTCGTTTGCGACGGGCGGGTTGACCTTGAGTTGGCGGCGGGGAGTTTCAGTTATGAGATTGAGCGCGGACCAGAGTTCCGGGCCGCCTCCGAAAGTTTTACCGCAGGCACGGGAGGCACGAATATTTCGGTGATGCTCGCGCGGTTGACCGATCTGAAGCGCGAGGGTTGGTGGTCAGGGGAACTGCACGTCCATCGCGCCGCCGAAGAGACCCCACTGCTCATGCAGGCCGAAGATTTGCACGTCGCACACAATATCACCTGGTGGAACGAGTCAAACCTCTGGAAAGACCGTTCGATTACGACGAATCCCCTGACGCGCTTCGACCGTAATCGATTCTTGCATGTATTGTCTGGTGAAGACGAGCGTGGCGGCGGCGCTTTGCTTTATCTCAACCTTCCCCTGCCTCTCGATATCACTGGATCGAGGCGCGAGGTCCCGTCGTCGATGAAATTCCTTCGTGAAGCGCGCGTGCGACCTGGGGCGCACGTCGATATTGAGAAGCCGTTCTGGTGGGACACCCCGCTTTGGTTGGCGAGCGGGATGGTCAATACGGTGGGCATCGCGCACAATCATATGCACCGCAGCGGCGTCCTCGACAACGAGGCCTGGGGACGAGCGCGTGACCGGCACAAGTATTCAGGCCCGCAGGGTAATGGCCGTTACACTCAAGACATCTATTACCACGCGTTGAACTGCGGTTTGCGAGTCGCGCCGAGCGCGGGCAGTGCCAGCGGCGTGTTGCCGAATCCGGTCGGTTATAACCGGGTTTACGTCCATTGCGCCAACGAGCTCACGTGGGAGGGATGGCACCGTAATCTGCGGGCCGGGCGCAGCTTTGTCTCGAATGGTCCGTTGCTGCGCTGTCGCGCTAATGGCGAGCTTCCCGGGCACGTGTTCCGCGCAGATGGTCCGTTGGAGGTGAAATTTGATGTGAAACTGGACTCACGCAATCCGATTGCCTCGATCGAGATTGTTCGGAACGGCCAGGCCGAACCCCTGGATAGCACGAGGCCGTTCACAATTGCTGAAACTGGGTGGTTCCTGGTTCGCGCGATTGGGGACGTGACGAATACTTTTCGCTTCGCGTCCACCGCGCCATGGTATGTGGAAATAGATGGCCGCCCGCGAGCGGGACAACGCGAGTCCGCACAGTACTTTCTCGACTGGTGCCGGGAACGGATCGCGATTCTCGAGCAGGCGTCGAACCTTACGGGCGAGCAGAGGGAAGAAGTCATTGCGCCCTGGCGCGACGCCCAGAAGTTCTGGCAGACGAGATTGACTGTGAGGCCGAGGCCGTAACGCCACGCCAGTGGTCCGTTGAAAGTCGATAGCGACATATCGCGGGAACGACGCCAATCCATGCGCACTTTTTGATTGCGGGGAATGGCGCACGGGCGCAGGCTCGAAGAGTAACCAAAGCAAGGCCGCCTATGAAAACCCGGCGAAAATTCCTCCAACAAACCGCCACAGCCGTTGCCGCAACCAGCGCGATCGGAATTCCCGGCCCCACCCACGCCGTGGGCGCAAACGAACGGCTAATCATCGCCGTCATCGGCCCCGGCGGCATGGGCACAAATCTCCTGAATTCCTTTGCCGCACAAAAGGACGTGGAGATCGCTTATGTATGCGATCCGGACGCGAAACGGATGGGTAATGCCGCGCAGGCGGTCGAGAGGATCGGGGGCAAAGCGGCAAAACAGGAGAAGGACATGCGTCGCATCTTCGAGGACAAGTCGGTTGATGCCGTCGTGATTGCGACTCCGGATCATTGGCACGCGCCGGCAACGATCCTCGCCTGTGAAGCCGGCAAGCACGTGTACGTGGAGAAACCGTGCTGCCACAATGTGCGCGAAGGCCGGCTGATGGTCGAGACGGCGCGCCGTTACAATCGGGTCGTGCAAACCGGCACACAAAGCCGCAGTACCGAGCATGTCATGAAAGCGATGGAGTTGCTGCGCAGTGGGGCGATTGGCGACGTGCTTGTGGCCAAAGCATGGAACAGCCAACTCCGAGGAAACATCGGCAAAGTCAAACCATCGGAGCCGCCTCAAACCTTGGACTTTGATCTTTGGGTCGGCCCTGCCCCCATGGTTCCGTATCAATCGAACCTGCTGCACGCAAGCTGGCGCTGGTTTTTCGCCTTTGGCGCGGGCGATATGGGTAATGACGGCGTGCACGACATCGACATCGCACGCTGGGGACTCGGCGTGATGACACACCCTTCACGCATCACCGCAATCGGCGGCAAGTATTTCTTTGACGACGACCAGCAGTTTCCTGACACGCAGACGGTTTGCTTCGAATACCCTGGGGCGGGCATTGGCCGTCGGCCGAAGCAACTGATCTTCGAGCAGCGGATCTGGTCGCCGTATGTGCAAGAGGGGCATGAAAACGGAAACGCGTTCTACGGCACGCGCGGCATGCTCATTCTGGGCAAGGGCGGCGGCTGGCAGCTTTATGGTCCGCGCAACGAGGCGCGCGAGAAAATGACCGGCCGGCCCGACGGCCCCGCGCACCATCGCAACTTCCTGGAATGCATCAAAAGCGGCACGCGTCCGAATGCCGACGTTGAGATCGGCCATCTCTCCGCCGCGTTGTGTCACCTGGGGAATATTGCCACACGCCTGGGCCGGACACTTCAGTTCGACCCGGAAACGGAACGAGTTAAGGACGACAGCGAGGCCAACGGCATGTTGCGGCGGGCGTATCGCGAGGGCCACTGGGCTATGCCCAGAGGTGTCTGATTTTGAGGCAGGCAAAAGCTATGGCGTTCTGGCAAAAGTTCTGCTAACTTGCCTTCCCTGAGGCAAATAGAATCTATGCATACAGAAACACAGCAATTGACCGGGGCCTATATCGCCGCGCAAGCGCCGGATGACGTGCGCGCCGCGTTTATTCGCCGGACCTATCAACACCTCGCCTACGCCATCCTGGCGTTCATGGCGATTGAGTTCGTCCTCTTCAAGAGCGGGGTCGCCGAAGCGATGACGCGCACGATGCTGGGCGGGCGCTGGGCGTGGCTCATCGTTCTGGGCGCCTTCATGGTCGTCTCATTCATTGCCGACAAATGGGCCCAATCCGCCACGTCCCGCAGCACGCAGTATATCGGTTTGGGTGTCTATGTCCTGGCCGAAGCTATTATTTTTGTCCCATTATTGTACATCGCGGCCAACTTTGCGTCGCCCGACACCATCCCCATCGCCGCGGTTATCACCGGCTTATTGTTCCTTGGTTTAACGGTAACGGCATTTACGACCCGCAAGGACTTTTCGTTTCTGGGCGGTATCCTGAAGATTGGCGGCTGCATCGCGCTCGGCGTGATCGTCTGCAGCATCGTTTTCGGTTTCAGCCTCGGATTGATTTTTTCGTCGATCATGGTGGCATTCGCCGGCACCGCGATTCTCTACACGACCTCGCGAATCATTCATAACTACAATACGGAGCAGCACGTCGCGGCTGCACTGTCGTTGTTTGCCTCTGTCGCACTGCTGTTCTGGTACGTCTTGCGCATCCTGATCGCGCTGAGCAGCGTTGCGGACGACTAAAGCCGTTCTCGCCTCGGTTTAACGGGTTGGCAATTCACCCTCGGAAGCAATCCGGGGGTGAATTTTGTACCCATGGGTGCCGCGTTATTATTAGGGCCAAAATCTCAGCAGGGAGGCGACGCGTCGGCGCACTCCAAAGGGTTGAGTCAATGGACGAGTTGATGCTGAAACGCGTAGTGGGTCAACTCGGCGTTACTTTTCATCCCGGTCTTTTCCAGGATGCGGGTGCGGTAGGTGCTAACGGTGCGCACACTCAACGAGAGTTCCCGCGCGATCTCACTGACAGTCTTTCCAGAAGCGATTTGGCGCATCACCTGAAATTCGCGGTTCGACAGAAGCTCATGCGCCGGCCGGTTCGTATCCAGGGTCAAATGCGCAGCCATGATTTCGGCGAGCGACGCGCTGATGTGCCGGCCACCAGCGAGAATCTTCTTAACGGCGCCCACCAACTCCTCCGGCGCGCTCTCTTTGGTCATGTAGCCCGAGGCACCGGCTTTCAGGACGCGCACCGCAAACTGGTCCTCCGGATGCATACTCAGCACCAGCACGGGCAGCTTGGGCCGGGCAGCCTTGATCTCCTTTAAGACGTCAAGCCCGCCCCGTCCGGGCATCGTCACGTCGAGAATCACGATATCCCATTTCTCGTTCCAGATGCGGTTGAGCGCCTCCTGGCCATTACGCGCTTCGCCGAATTCGGCTTTCTTAAACTCATCGGCCAGTATTTGCTTCAGCCCATGGCGTACGACTGCGTGGTCGTCTGCGATAAGAATTCTCATTAGTTCGTACTGGTTGCTCCCGCGGAATGCGCACCCGCACGGTTGTCCCGTGATCCGGCGCGCCCGTGATCGTCACCTCGCCCTTGAGGAGAGCTGCCCGTTCGCGCATCCCAAGCAATCCAATGGACCGCGTATTAGACAACTCGCCTTCGGAAATGCCGCGGCCATCGTCTTTGATCTCCATGTAAAGATTGTCCTGCTCTTCCCAGAGCCTCACATCCACTCGCGACGCGTTTGCGTGCCGCGCCACGTTCGTCAAGCTTTCCTGAAAAATCCGGAAGAAGGCGGTGTTGAGATCTTCATCCAGTATTGTCTCTTTGAGCTCAGACACGATCTCGCATTTAATCCGGGTGCGCTTCTGAAATTCCTGGGCGTGCCATTCGATGGCGGCGAGCAGGCCGAGGTCATCGAGGATCCCGGGCCGCAACTCCGTCGAAATCCGCCGCACAGTTTGAATCGTCGAATCGATGTGCGAGGACATGGTCTTCGTCTTTTCGCGCACCGCCCGCATCTGCTTGGGCAGGCGATTTGACAGCCAATACAAATCCATTTTCAGCCCGGTGAGCGCCTGGCCCAGTTCATCGTGGACCTGGCGCGAGATGCGAATCCGCTCGTCCTCGCGAACGTGCTGTAAATACATTGACAACGCCCGCAACTGCTCGTGAGACTTCTTCAGCCGCTCCTCGGCGCGGCGTCGTTCGGCCCGCTCGCGGTGTTCGCGTAATGCCCGTTGCACCGCGGGAACCAGCCGCGAAAGCCGCGTCTTCAACACGTAATCGGTGGCGCCACTTTTGAGCATCTCGATGACGACCTCCTCCCCCAGCGTCCCGGTGACGAAGATGAATGGAATATCCGGATACTTCTGCTGCGCCAGAGTCAGCGCGGTGAACCCATCGAAATCGGGCAGAGCGTAATCCAGCAGAATGATGTCCGGGGGGTTTATTTCCAGCTCCTGCAGGTAGTCCGCTCGCGAGTCCACGCGTTTGATCACAAAACTCACTCCTCCTTCGCGCAAGGCAAACTTGACCAACTCCGCGTCAGCGGCGTTGTCTTCCAGCATCAGGATACGAATCTCTTTCTTCACCACCAGCAATCACGTCCATGCGACAAGGATATTTTAGCATATCCCGTCTTGCGCCGCCCCTTGAATGGGGTGTTTGATCCATCAAGCAGGTTGCACGTTCAAATTGCGTGTGCTCTTTTAGTGTGAGAGGGATGAACGCCATCTCAGTGATCGTTCCGTACCGGTACGAAGGAATGTGGGTTTTCGATGATCCGCGTGTGGGCCTCGTGCGCGAGCCCTTCGTCGCCGGGATTGACGTAATGATCGGCAAGCTTGTGGCCAATATTCCCATGGCGGAGAAGGGATTTCGCCTGCTCTTTTCGTCAACCCCTTTTCCTGGTTATACGGTCAAGCTGGAATGGCGGCGGGAAGAGTACGGCGGGAATTGGTATTACAGCCCACAATTTGATATGGAAGGATGGCTCTGCCCGGCGCTGTTCAACTACTTCCCAAAGGCGCCTCCGGAGCTCTATGCGCGCGCGGAGGCAAAGGTGTTGTAATCGGGTGTTTGACCTGCAACAGATCGGCATCGAGTTGTGTTGTATCTATGGCAACAATTGCTATTGTGTCCTGATTCTATGAGCGCGCGCGTTCTTCTTATTCTTTCGATCTGTATCAATGCCGCCCTGGGCGGGTATCTTGTCTTCAAAAGTCAGACAAAATCCAGGCCGCCCGGTCAGGGGACCGTTGCCAGCCCGGCGGCAACACGCCCGGTGCCGAAAGTCGCCGACAGCAAAACGCTGACCGTAACGATTCCGGCAGGAACTGCCTTTGACTGGCGGATCGTCGAATCGGAAGACTACAAAAAATATATCGCCAACCTGCGCGCCATCGGCTGCCCGGAGGAAACGATCCGCGACATTATTATTGCGGACGTAAACAAGCTCTTCGAGGCGAGAAAGAAAGAAATCGGCGGCAGCTCGACCAACCGATTTCAGTACTGGAGAGGCGGCAACTTCTTCACAGACCTGTTCAACGAAGAGAAGTTGGCCAAGTACAAGGAGCTGGCAAAAGAAAAGCAGGCGCTGCTCAAGGAGTTGTTGGGCATTGAGGTAGCCGAGAAACCGGACCCGCTCGGAGGCATGAACCCATACGAGACGCTGCTGGATTTCCTTCCTGCGGACAAGCACTCCGGGCTGATGGATCTGGAGCAGAAATACGCCGCCAAATTGATGAAAAGCATGAAAGATTTAACGCGCAACCCGAGCCTGGCGCGGGAAATCCAAAGGGAGAAGGAGGCCGAGATGGCGAAACTGCTTTCTCCGCAAGAGAAGGAGGAATACGACCTGCGCATGTCGCAGACGGCGATGATCATGCGCATGCAGATGGGCGATTTCGAAATGACTGAAAACGAATTTCGCGACGCTTTCAAACTGCGCAAGGCTTTTGACGATGAGTTTAGTGTCATGGGCGTGCCGTCAAACACACAGGGGGACCGGGACCGGCGCGCGGCGGCGCAAAAGGAGCTCGACGTGAATTTGAAGGCTGTCTTGGGTGAAGACCGCTTCCGGGAGTACCGATACGACCAGGAATTGGCTAGCAGCAGCCTGAACGACATTGCGAAGGAACATAATGTCCCAAAGCAACAGGCTTATAAAGTTTTCGAGCTTAAGTCTGTGGCTCAGGAACAGGCCAATGCTGTCCGGAAAGACCAATCTCTTACCCCGGAACAGCGCCAGGCCGCGCTCGACGCCATCCAAACTGAAACGCGCAACGCAGTAAACAGCGTGCTCGGCAGTACGGCCGGGGACGCCTACTTCGCCAAAGGCAGTTGGCTGCGCAACCTCAACCGCCCCGGGCAATCCGGTTCGCAATAGGCCGGATCGAATAGATCCGCTGGATTCGGCCTGGTAGGCGTGTACGGAGCCGTTCGCCAGAAACCCTGCGGCTTTCTCGATAATCCTTCAAGTTCGCCGGCTATTGCTGGCATCTCTCATTCCTGAGAACGGAACACCCGTTGCTAAATCTCAGTATTGTAGAAGAAAGACCGAGTCCGACATGAGAACACACGATATAGCAAAGAGCGGTTTTGGAGGAGGTGCTCACGTGGCGATACCCGCGTGATTCCGGTTCGGCGCCCCGCCACCTGGCGCCGGGCCGGATTAAAGGGGATTTGGGCTGAGTCTTGGTTTGGGACGCATGATGAGAAGGGGTGGAGGGCCGGGTTTATTGGGTTCCCCGGCCCTCTGCTTCTTTGGGCTTCAAACTTGAGGAGCACCGAGCACCTGCGGCAACTGCTGAAGCGAATTGTCAATTTCAATTCCGCAGAGTAACTTGGCTTCACTTCGGGGCCCATAGCTCAGCGGTCAGAGCAGGCGACTCATAATCGCTTGGTCGGGGGTTCAAATCCCTCTGGGCCCACCA
>JAKEEH010000147.1 GCA_022616725.1 Limisphaerales bacterium
AGCTGGAGAGAATGCGACGGATGTGGAGTTGGAAGCGCGGCTGGTCGCGAGTCGATTGCGGGAGTTGCGCGACGGCGGGCACAGAAGATGGGATTCTGAGAAGAAAGAATGGCGTCTCGCGGAGTGGCGCGACATGGTGGTGCTGTTACGTTCGCCCAAACCGAAGGCGGAGCACTATCTTAAAGAGTTCGCCCGGGCAGGGATCCCGTTGCAGGCGGAGCGCGGCGGTCTTTTCGATAGCGCCGAAGTCAGCGACCTGCTTTCGCTTTTGCAAATACTCGATAATCCGTTGCAAGACGTGCCGTTGCTGGCGGTGCTGCGCTCGCCACTGGGCGGGCTGTCGCTGGACGAGCTGTCGCACATTCGCGCCGTGGACTCGAACGTTCTGTTCTGGGCCGCGCTGCAGCGCTGGCGCGATCTGAATGCCGGGACCGCGACCGAGACCGCGCGCAAAGTGCAGCTCTTTTTGGAAAGGTTTGCGCGCTGGCGCAGGATGGCACGGCACTGCGACCTCTCCGAGCAGATCGAGTGCGCCCTCCAGGAGACGCATTATCTCGAATGGCTGCTGACGCAGTCGCGCCCGGTGCAGCGGCAGGCGAATGTCCGGCGGTTTATCTCGTTGGCCGGGCAATTCGATCCCATGCAGCGCCAGGGCTTGCAGCGGTTCCTGCGGTTCGTCGATGCCCAGCGCGACGCAGAAACCGACAGCGAACCAGAGGCGCTTGAAGACGTCGATGCCGTACGGCTGATGAGCATTCACAAGAGCAAGGGATTGGAGTTTCCAATTGTGGCGCTTGCCGGGTTGAACACGCGCTTCAATTTCACCGACATCAGTGAGAGTATTCTGTTGGACGAACGGTACGGGTTGTGTCCTCACGTCAAGCCGCCCGGGTACGGTTCCTCTTACCCAAGCCTGCCCCATTGGCTCGCCGCCCACCAGCAAAAGGCCGAAAAGCTCGGCGAAGAGATGCGCCTCCTCTACGTCGCGATGACGCGCGCGCGAGACACTTTGCTGTTGTTTGGAACGGCCAACCTGAAAGCCGTCAAGAAAAAATGGCCTGAGATGGAGTTCAGCACGCGGCAACTTCAGAAGGCGCGTTGCCCTCTCGACTGGCTGGGTCCCTGGCTGGCGCAGCAAGCGACGTCAGACGGCTGGGACACGGGGATCGGCGCCACGAGCCTGTTTTCCTGGAGACACTATGACAAAGTGGACACGCTACCTCCGTCAGCTCCAGCCGCGAAATCGGATGATGCCCCGGTTGATTCCGTCCGGCTTGCCGACCTGGCCCGGAGGCTCCAATGGAAGTATCCCTGGGAAGGGGCTACGCGCGAAACCGCCAAGCTCTCGGTCACTGCCTTGCGTCAGGACGCCGATGAGGCCGATGGCGAGTTGAGAGTTGAGAGTCCAGAGTTGAGAGTCTCTCAACTCTCAACTCTACACTCTACACTGGTAAGTGGTGGTCAATCTACAGTTTCTGCCCTGGAGGTTGGGACGGCACACCATGTGTTCCTGCAAATGCTGGATCTTCACCATGCCGAGCGTGTGGAGGATTTGAGAGCGGAATTGCAGCGGATGCGTGAACAAGGGGTGCTGACAGCGGAACAGGCCGGGGCGCTCGACCTCAAGGCAATCGCGGCGTTTTGGAATTCCGACCTCGGCCGACGCCTGCTGGCGCGCCGAAGCAATCTGCACCGGGAAGTTCCATTCACGTCTCGGTTTACGCGAGAGGACCTGATCCAGGCGGGAATGAAGCCGTCCGTGCCGGAGAATGAATTTATCGTCGTGCAGGGGACGATCGATCTGGCACTTATCGTGCCGGAAGAAATATGGATCGTTGATTTCAAGACCGACCGGCTGAGCGAAGCCGAGATTGCTCAAGCCGTCACTGAATATGCCCCGCAGCTAAGGTTGTACGGCTCGGCCCTGGGGCGCATCTATCGCCGGCCAGTGACGGCGCTGTGGCTGCATTTCTTGTCTTTGGGCCGGGGTGCGGAAGTAGAGTCTGAATCCAGGAGCCGCCGGCCGAAATTCGAGCAAGGCTTGTTTCCCGGGTTCTGATTTCAGATTATCAGATTCTCGGATCTGAAAATCTGATAATCTGATAATTTCGAAATCTCATCAGCATGGTAGGAACTGCGAACCATCGGGCCGCTGGCAACATGTTTGAATCCCATTTGCCGGGCGCGCTCGCCATACTCCGCGAACCGGTCCGGGGCGACGAACTCCACGACCGGCAAATGCCGCAAGGTAGGTTGGAGATATTGTCCGAGCGTCAAGATGTCGCAGCTTGCCTGCCGCAGGTCCTCCATCGCGGCGAATAGCTCGTCTTCGGTCTCCCCGAGCCCCAGCATTAAGCCCGATTTCGTGTAAATCGACTCGCCTCTTTTCCCTTTCACTTTGCGCAAGACGCTTAGCGACCGGTCGTAGGTGGCTCGCGACCGGATGGAGGGAGTCAAGCGGCGCACGGTTTCCAAATTATGATTGAATATTTCCGGGCTGGCCGAAAGCACTGTGTCAATGGATTCATCGCGGTCAAGGAAATCCGGGACCAGGACTTCGACGACAATGGCTGGATTCATCGCGCGCACCACCTCGATGGTCCGCCGGAAATGTTCGGCGCCGCCGTCGGGAAGATCATCGCGGGCAACCGCCGTGATCACGACGTGTTTCAAGCCCATGCGGCGAGTGGCTTCGGCGACCCGGAGTGGTTCGTCCGCTTCCAACGCCAGCGGCCTGGCGGTCGTCACGGCGCAAAATCCGCACGCGCGCGTACAGCGGTCCCCCGCGATCATGAATGTCGCGGTTCCCTTGCTCCAGCATTCCCAATGGTTCGGGCACCTGGCGCTCTCGCAGACGGTGTGCAGGCGCAGATCGGCCAGCAGATTGCGCGTCTGCGCAAACGTGCTTTGCGTGGGCAACTTAAGCCGCAGCCATTCGGGTATTCTTGGCCGCTGCTTGGCCAGGGGTTTCAGAGTGCTCACTTAAGCCTGTTCAGCTTTGATGCCCAGTTCGCGCCAGAACCGTTCCAATTCGTCCGTGTCAAAATCGGCGAGGATTTCGCCATCGACGTCGATGGTCGGCGTAAGAGTCTGGCCTGACAGTTGGAACATTTCTTTGCGCGCCTTCGCGTCGGCAATGACATCGAGCACCTCGTAATGGACCCCTCGGCGGTCCAGCCATTCCACTGCCTCATCACACCAGCCGCAATACGGCTTGATAAACAATCGAATCCTCTCCGGTTTCATCACAGCACAACTATTTGTCCTCGGTGATAATGGTATCACTATGCTCGTAAGCTGGCGAGCAACAGCACAGCAATTTGAGTGTTTCCGCGCCGGTATTCCAGAGCTTGTGACGCTTGCCGGGCGGGATGGCGATCGCATCCCCGCTCTTGACATCCGCCATTTCCCCTTCGATGCGCATGCGCCCGGACCCGGCGGTGATGAAATAAATCTCTTCCGTGCGCGCGTGGTAATGCTCCTGCGTGCTCGCGCCGGCCGGCAACCGCGCCTCAGCCAGACTCTGGTTGCGAATAGCCGAATTGCGATGCGCCAGCAACTCGCGAATCTCCGAACCGTCCTTGGTGATGAACGGCGGCGCGGTGTCGAGGCTCTTGACTTCCATAAGGGGCGATGATGCGGAAGGAAAAGGGGCGATTAAAGCCAAAACAGATCGTAGCCCAGAGAAATCCGAAACCCGAATGACGAAGGCTGAAAGAAATCTGAAGCGCGAATTCCGAATTCTGAAATGCTCTTCAATTCCATAAGGAAAGCAGAAACTTAGGAACTGCTGACGAAATCCGAAATCCGAATGATCCGAATACCGAAATGAGCCCAAAGCTCGAAGTCCAAATGCCAAAATCCTAGTGCATAGCCACTACTCACTAATCACCACCTCACGCTAGTGACTCTCTTCTCACTTGCCTGGCAGCGATTTCAAATATTGATAGAGGTCTGCAAGGTCCAACGGGTGCAGGCCCGCCAGGAGGCCGCCCGGCATGAGGGACAGGGTGCTCAGCTTGCGCGAGGCGATCTCGTCCGTGCTTAGGCGCACGGTGGTGGTGGCGCCGGTTTGAAGGATGACGCCATCGGCCGATTCAAAGACTACCAGGCCAGTGTGTGTCTGTCCGGAGCGCGTCTCAATCACCGTGGAACGATACGGGGGCGCCACGTCGCGATTCGGAAAAATGATCGCGTTGAACAGATCGATGGGTGAGAAACGTGCCGCCGCGCCCCCGAGATCCGGGCCAAGGGGCGACGTTCCGGAGTGGCAAATCTGGCAGCCGCGCTGGCGATAAATTTCTTGCCCGCGCATCGGACTGCCGTCATTCCACGCAACAGACCGCAAGATCGAGGCCCAATGGGCGGGATTCTCATCATGGTCTTCGCCAACGACGTAAGGCATCAGGGTCGGATACTTCTTGGCGAACCAGTCAAAAATCGGCTGGTAATCTCGGCGCAGGGTCTCCGGGTCCGTGCCGCGTTCGGCAACGCTAAACTCATTGCCGGACTGATGATTAATCAGGGCGAGAGCGTCGTGACGCAACTCCGATTCCTTTGGCTCGAGGAACAGCCGACGCAGTAGTCGAAGCGCGGCCAGGGTCACGCGGCCCGAGGCGTCTTCGGGCAGTTGCAACAGTGCGCGAACGCTGGCGTGCACAACGTTGGTTCGGGCTGAGGCCATGCCAACCAGGAACTTTTCCCGGTCGGCGGGGTCGGGCGCTTCGGCGAGTTTCAGAACCAGATCCTCCCGCAAAGCGAGATTAGCCCATTGGCTGCGAAAGAGGGAACGCACCTCCTCGACGGGCAGAGCCGAGAGTAATTCAAGCAAGGGCGCGGACCATTCGAACGTGGGATCTTTCCGCACCGCCTCCGCGAACAAGCGTGCGCCGGCGGGTTGGCGCTCGGGGCCGAGCGCTTTGACAAGGGAGACGTGCGCGGGTCGGGCGAACTGCGGATGGCGCAAAAGTGTAGCCGCCAGCCCGGGTTCTTTTGCGGCGAGTTGCTCCACTGTTTCGGTGAGGCGCAGCGTCCAATTCTGCTTCGTTCGCTGTTGGCGGCCGGAAAGTTTGCGGTCCAGCGACAGAATCGCGTTAGCAATTTTGCTCGTGACATCCGCACCGGCCGTCCGGTCGGGGCTCATTCGGGACAAGACGGTGAGATAATGGAAATCGCTCGTGGGAGAACTCTGGCCGGTGATAAGCGACAAAACGGCTTGCCGGGCCTTTGGGCTGCCAGCCCGGAGGATCGCCAGGATGCGCCCCGCTTCCGCATCCACGTTAACATCGCCAGAGGGAATGACCGGCGCGACAGCAGCCACAGTCCTGGCGATCAGATCATTCGAGATTGCGACAGGCGGCGGGTTTTCGTATGCGGTATAAACCTCGACCGACGGGTTGTCGAGGTTCCAATCGCCGAGACCGAGGGCGATCAGGCGAAGCGCTTGCAAGCGGTGATCCGCCGCGGCTGAGGGTGACAGAACGCCAACCGCTGTTTCGATTACAGCCGTGTTCGGCAACGGCCCGCGCCATGCCAGGGCCAGTGCGGCACTTAGGCGCGCCTGGGGCGGTCCCTGGCTGGCTTGCTTCCAAAATGCGTCCCACGCGGGATTTGGAATACGCTGGGCGAGATTCGCCGCAAGCTGCCGTATGCGCGGCTCAGAATCGGCCAAATTGGCCGTGGCCGCTGCAAGCACTCGTTCCGGCGTCAGGTCGTCGGCACGGTCCAGGATGGCCTCCAATGCGCAGCGGCGAACGAGCGGATCAGCGTCCACCGCCAACGAGGAAATGATGGGACTGAACTGGCGATTGGCCAGGCGCCCCAGCGACCATGCGACGCGCGCCCGCACTGGCGCCGAGTCCGCTCGCGCCGCGGCGCGGGCGGTTTCAACGGACAAACCATTGAATAGCTCGGTGAGGATTTCAATGGCGCGCACGCGCGAGCCGGGAGCAAGGCGCTGGTTGAGCGCCGCATCATTGAACGCCCCGGCACCGGCTTGCAGCGCGCGCGGGACCCACCAGGCGCGCGACCACGCGTCGAGCGGCTGCGGCGCGGCGAGAACGGCCAGGGGAAGGTTGCGCGAGTCATTCATCCAATTGGTCCTGGAAAACGAGCGGCTGCCCGCAACGTGATCGATCCGAAAGACGCCGCCGCGGGTCTTGCGGCCCCCGATGGAGACGAACAACGATCCATCCGGCGCGACAACGATGTCAGTCGGCGCAAACCCCTGGTTACCGATCGGCTCGAGGAAAACTTCGGGCGCTGCGGAGTAAGTCGCGCCGTCGGGTTCCAGCGGCAGGAAATAGATCCTGCCAAAGGTCCAGTCAAGCGCAAACAAACCACCGCGATAATATTGCGGGAACTGCTGATGGCGGTAACAGGTCACTCCCGTCGGAGAGCCGCGGCCAACACTGGCGAGGATTCGAACCGTATCGAGGTAATAATCGGGGCGATTCCAACTCCGTTTCCAGCCGGTCAATTGCCAGCCGTGATGGGCGCCGTGGGCGATATGATAGATGCGCGTGGGCGTGTACCACGGCAGGAAGAAATCGCTCTCGACATCGCTGTCGTAAGTAAAGAGATCACCCATCCAATTGAAATCGAGGTCATACGGATTCCGAAAGCCGTGGGCGACGACCTCGCATTGGCCGCCATCGGGCCAGAGGCGAATGAGCGCGCCGGCTTGAGGCTTTTGCACCGGAGAAGCCCCGATCGTGACGTGACGCTCATTGAATCGGGCGTCATTTCCCCCGATGACGTACCACCAACCGTCGGGTCCCTTGCGCGGCGCGTGCCCGCCGTGCTCGCCGAAGGCCAGCGGCGTCAGTTGTTGCGGAGGCCCATCGGCAACGCCGTCGCCATTGGCGTCAGTGAAGCGCGACCAATGACCGTCGCCGGTGAAATAGAGATCAGTCCCGTCGAAGCACAGGCCCATGCCTCCGCTCACAGTGGAAGCGAACTCCCGCGCCGTATCGGCGACGCCATCGTTATCGCTGTCAAGGAGCGTGCGAATATAGCCACGGCTGGTGACTACGACATCACCTCGGGAATCCAGAGTCATGGCGTAGATGTCATTGGCAAGATCTGAATCGGCATACAGAGTCACGCGAAAGCTGCGCGCGATGCGCAGCCCCAAATCGTCAACGGGCACGAGGGCGGACGACTGCGCAAAGAGGGAGAGAATGCTTGCGATCCAGATAAGAAACACCATGGAGTGGGGAAAATCCGAAGCACGAATTCCGAAGCTCGAACGACGAATTTCGGGCTTCGGAATTGGGGCTTCCTTCGGAATTCGGAATTCGGGCTTCGGATTTCCCAACGGCATTTGGTGTTTGCTCTTTGGTGTTTTCGCTGCTCGGTCCAATGAGTTTACACTTTATTAAAACGATAATGAGCAAAGTGTAAAGCAACGAGACGCCGAGATCTTTGGCTAAATCGCGCCGGGAATACCTTTTGGGCGCTTCGCGCGCGAGCATGGTAGCGGCGCCTTTGTGCATCAGCACGAAGCCAAGCAGGTTGGTCAGCCAATACCCGGCGATCCACGCCACCTCAAAAGCCGGTTTGTAGATAAGACTGACGATCCAGGCAAAGGCGAGGGCCAACGGGACATTGACGAACAAATCGTTCCACCACGAGAGCGGCGAGAGCATGAAACCGATAAACCCGAGCGCGCCGCCATGGACTTTTCGTTTCCAACTCATTGAGCGCGTGTGAGGTAACGCACAGTGGCGCGAGCTGCAAACAGATTCGCCCTTCTTGACTGAAACTCCCGTTCAACTTCACTGCATCGAGCCAGAGATCAGCGAGGCGATTCCACCAGCACAAGATCATGATTATCGAGCAGCGCGTCCAACGCCTCTCTCGCGGTCACGTGGTGCCAGCGAAACGAAACAGTCACGCGATCGAAGGGGGGTGCCGACAATCCCGGGTCAAGCAAGATGTTAAGGCGCGCCTTGCTGGCAAGCTTTCGGATAGCCTCGGTGAGGGGGACGTTCTCCATTTCCAGCACCGGGATCACTTCGTCTTGCGCGGGTGGCGTCGCGGCGGTGGCGCCCGCGCAAAGCATGAGGACCGCCGCGATGGCCAACAAAAATAATCGGTTGCGTTTCATGAAACTCCGCGCCGCGCCAGCGATCACTTCCTGCTTCACATTCGTTGCAATGAACAATACAGAACGCTGCTCGTTATGGCAACTTCCGTCGATTGGCTCATGTGGAAGGATGGGCGTAGGAGCTGTTGTATAAAGGGGGGAGCTGGGGAAAATCCGAAGCACGAATTTCGAACCACGAAAGAAATCCGAAGCCGAATGACGAATTTCGGGCTTCGGAATTGGGGCTTCCTTCGGAATTCCCAACGGATGGCTTGCCTGCAGGCCCCGCGTTGGTACGCTGACTGCATGCCGAATCCCACATCGCCAGACGCGATCCATCCGCCGACAGCGACACACTTCGGAAGGCCAAGCGGGGCGCGTTATTGGGTAGTTGTGTTCGCGATTACGCTGGCAGTGATTCAATACATTGACCGGATCTGCATCTCGAAAGCCGAGCCTTTCATCACAAAGGACCTTGGCTTGGCGAAGTGGCAAATGGGATGGGTTTTCTCGGCCTTCACGCTTTCCTACGCGCTTTTTGAGATTCCGTGCGGCTATCTGGGTGATCGAATTGGCCCGCGCAAAGTGCTCATGCGGATTGTGATCTGGTGGTCTCTCTTCACCGCGGCGACTGGATGGGTTTGGAACTGGATGTCCCTTGTGATCACGCGGTTCCTGTTCGGCGCGGGCGAAGCGGGCTGTTTTCCCAATCTCACCAAAGCGTTCAATCGCTGGCTTCCGCTGCACGAACGCACCCGCGCGCAGGGCATCATGTGGATGAGCGCGCGTTGGGGCGGCGCGTTGACGCCGCTGCTGGTCTATTGGTGCCTGCAATACATGCACTGGCGCACGTCTTTTTTAGTATTTGGCATGCTCGGCGTCGTGTGGGCGGTCATCTTTTTTATGTGGTACCGCGATGATCCGCGACAACATCCGGCAGTCAATTCCGCTGAAGCCGCGCTGCTTCCGACCGGTCAGGAGCACTCCGATCATCTAAACGTGCCGTGGAAGAAACTTTACACTTCGCGGACGGTCTGGTTTTTGTGCGCGCAATATTTTGCCGCAAGCTACTCCTGGTATTTCTTTATTACCTGGTTTCCCAAATATCTGTCCGAGGCGCGCGGCTTTAAATTGACCGCCGAAAGCGCTCTCCTCGCCGGGTTGCCTCTGTTCCTCGGCGGGTTTGGATCGCTCACCGCCGGCTGGATTTCCCCTTATCTCAGCCGTTGGTTTGGCAACGTGCGAACTGTGCGCAAGGGCTTTGGAGCAGTCGGATTTACGGCGGCGGCGGTGTTGCTCATCATCTCGACTCATTTGAAAAATCCTTACACGGCTGTAATTGCCATAGCCCTGGTGAGCTTCTGCAATGATCTGATGATGCCCGGCGCGTGGGCTGCGTGCATGGATGTCGGCGGCAAATACGTCGGAACCCTTTCCGGCACCATGAACATGATGGGCAATCTTGGCGGGTTCGTTTCCCCCATCGTCATTGGTTACATCATCCATCTGACGAACAACTGGGACTTGACCTTTTACGTCACGGCCGCGATTTATGTTGTGGGCGCCGCCTGCTGGCTGGCGACGGACCCCGTCACGCCGTTAGAGGAACAGAACTGAAACACCAAAAAATATCAAAGAAACCCCAAACGCCAGCTCAGCGTCGGTAGCGTATTGCGATTTGCGAATTGGAATTTCTCTGGGTTTTGGGTTTTGAGATTTGCTGTTTTTGCTTTGCTCCCGTGACCGCTTTGCCACTCGAGAGTTGAGAGTCTCTCAGCTCTCAACTACAACCTCTCCGCCAATGACGGGCTTTCGACGCTGGTGGTGGATACTGCTGCTGATACTAATCGGCATTGGCCTTACCCGTCTGCGCCTGGATGTCGAGGTGCTCAATCTGTTGCCACAGAGCCTCCCGGCGGTGCAGGGCCTCAAAACATATCAGGAGAATTTTTCCAATGCTCGGGAATTGATTATCGCTGTCAAAGGGGACGCCGAAGACGTCGAAACCGCGGCGCGCACCCTGGCGCAAGCGCTGCGCAGACAAACGAACCTCGCCAGCAAAGTAATCTGGCAACCGCTCTGGCTGGAATACCCGGGTCAATCCGCGGAACTGATCGCATATCTTTGGTACAATCAACCCCCGGAGTCATTCGCGGGGCTGGCGAATCGTCTCGACCGGGCCAATCTGACGAACGTGCTGCTCAGCGCGCGAGAGCGGCTCGCGACCACGTTTTCGCCGGCAGACCTGGCGCTACTGGCATACGACCCGCTCGAGTTGACCCGCCTGCCCGGCGCTACAAACCCCGGTGACACGGGTGAACAGTTGTTCGTCTCGGAGGATGGAACGTTTCGAGTGCTGTTCGTGGAAGCCAACTCCCCGCTAGCCAATTACAAGCAGTGCCGGGCCTGGCTCGACAATGTCAAGGACGTGGTCGCACGGCAAAGCCTTCCAACCGGGATCACCATCGGATACACAGGCCGTCCGGCGTTTGTAACCGAGATTGCCGGCGGCATGGAACGGGACATGACGGGGTCAGCAGGAGGGACATTATTGACGATCGGCGTCCTTTTTTATTTGACGCATCGGCGGCTGCGTCCCCTGCTCTGGCTGCTCGCTCTGCTGCTGTCGTTGCTCGCGGCCACGACCGCCATCGGCGCGTTCTTCTTTGGCACGCTCAACGTCGTCAGCCTGGGCTTCGCAGCAATCCTGCTCGGCCTGGCGGAGGATTTCGGGATTGTCCTTTACCAGGAATCGCGCTCGCATCCTGAACTTTCGACGGCCGAAGTACGCCGTCACGCGGCGCCGGGAATCTGGTGGTCTGCGGTCACTACGGCGGGAGCGTTTCTGCTGTTAAATCTCAGCGGTCTGCCGGGTCTCGGGCAACTCGGTTCCCTGGTGGCGATAGGAATCCTGCTGGCCGCTGTCGTGATGATCTACGCCTACGTGCCGCCATTGATGCGCTGGCACCGGAAAAGCGACCCAAGCGGATTCAGCGAACGCTTGCTGCTCTTTGCGCCTGTGCGGCTGTTGCCGGCAAAATGGATTTGGACCATCACAACGGTGCTGTTGCTCGCCGCAGCGTTCATTTTGTGGCAACCGCGAGCGCGTTTCGACCGTTCGCCTGAGGCGCTGAAACCTCGCAACAGCGGCGCCTACGCGGCGGTCGAAGAGATCAAACAGCGGCTCGGACACATCGACGATCCGGTTTGGGTCATGGTTCACGGCGCTAACGAGGAGGAAGTGGCGCGGCGGCTCCGGCTTGTGGAGCCATGGCTGAGCCGTGGCGTCACCAACAGAGCAATTGCCAGTTTTACGTTGCCCAATCAGCTCTGGCCACATCCCGAAAATCAGCGCGCCAACCGCGCCGCGCTCGGGAGTCTTGCAGGCCGAGCCGATGAATTGCGCCGCGCGATTCTCTCGCACGGTTTTACGACAAACTCAGTTGCATTAACCGAAAACCTCTTCGCCGCGTGGCGCACTGCACTGGCACACGACGGTGTTTATTGGCCGAGCAACGCTGCCAGCCGTTGGGCTGTTGACCGGATTTTCGGAAAAACCTCGGATGGAATTCTCGCCCTGGGCTTGATTCAGCCGGCAGAATCGCGTCAAGTCACCAGGCGCTTTATCGAGTCCTTGCCGCCTGAGCTGCGCCGGGAAAACGTCATTATCTCGGGCTGGGAATTCATTGGTCCAACGATCTTCGAGTTGGTGGTCAGGGAGTTGCCACGCGTGACCATCCCGATTGCGGCGCTGGTCCTCATTTCATTGTGGCTCGCGTTCCGGGACTTCAAAGCAGTGCTCCTCAGCCTGGCAACACTGGCCTTTAGCGGCCTGGCAATGCAGGCGATCATGGACCTGGCCGGGTGGCGCTGGAACCTGCTGAACCTGATGGGAATTCCGCTGCTGCTCGGGATCGGTGTCGATTACAGCATCCACATTCAGCTCGCGCTGCGGCGCTACGGCGGCGATCTCGCGGCAGCTCGCAAATCAGTCGGGCGCGCCCTCCTGCTCGCCGGGACCACTACAGTGGTTGGGTTTGGTTCCCTCAGTTTCTCGACCAATGCCGGCATGTCCAGCCTGGGGAAAGTTTGCGCGCTCGGGATCGGCCTGGCGCTGCTCACAGCCGTATATCTGCTCCCGGTCTGGTGGCGTAGCGCGCATCGTCTTTGAGTAGAGAGTGCGGAGTGATTAGCGAGTGGTGAGTCAAACGGTCTGGGTTCAGGACATGGGTAACACCGATGGTTCAAGACATGGGTAACACTTTTGGCCCTGGATGGGCTAGAGGTGAGGATGCCATGGAAAGAGATTG
>JAKEEH010000148.1 GCA_022616725.1 Limisphaerales bacterium
GTCCTGTCTCTTAGTTTAGAGGCTTCGGTCGAACCTCCGCGCTTCCATCAGCGGTCCCTTTGGAGTCGAGCACCTTAAATCCGCGTGACGATGCTGCTTTGTCTCTAAACAGCGCACGGCCGAACTCGCGGTTCATGCGGGCGATGAAGTCGAGGCTGATTTCTTTAGGGCAAACGGCTTCGCAGGAGCCGGTAACGGTGCAGTTGCCAAAGCCCTCTTGATCCATCTTCGCCACCATGTTCAAGGCGCGGCGCTCGCGCTCTGGCTTGCCCTGCGGGAGAATGGCCAGATGCGAGACTTTGGCGGCGACGAACAGCATCGCCGAGGCGTTCTTGCAGGCGGCAACGCACGCGCCGCACCCGATGCATGCGGCGGCGTCCATCGCTTCCTCGGCGCTGGTCTTCGGCACGGGAATGCAGTTCGCGTCGGGTGCGCCCCCGGTGTTTACGGAAATGAAACCGCCCGCTTGAACGATCCTGTCAAACGCGCCACGGTCCACGACGAGGTCCTTGATAACGGGAAACGGCCTCGCCCGCCACGGTTCGATGATGATCGTTTGCCCATCGCGGAAGTGGCGCATATGTAACTGGCAGACCGTGGTGCCGCGGATGCCGCCGTGAGCGACGCCATTGATGACCATCCCGCACATGCCGCAGATGCCTTCGCGGCAATCCGAATCAAACGCAATCGGTTCCTCGCCGTGCGCGATGAGTCTTTCGTTCACCACATCGAGCATCTCGAGAAAAGACATCTCGGGATTCACGTCCGAAGCATCGTATTCAACGAAACCACCCTGCGATTTCGCATCCTTCTGGCGCCAGATTTTGAGGGTCAATTTCATGCGTCGGACGGTTGGGAGTCGAGGGACGAAATGGAGAAAGTGTGAAAGTGTGAAAGTGAGCAGGTGGGAAAATGAGTTGTGCACACTTTCTCACTGTCCCACTTTCTCCATTTTCCTCGGCTCTCGACGCTCACTTGTAGCTCCTCTGTGTCATGTGAACCTCCTCGTATACCAGCGGCTCCTGATGGCACGCCGGTGGTTTGTCGGGGCCTTGGTATTCCCACACGGCAACATGGGAAAAGTGGGCGTCATCGCGTTGGGCTTCGCCATCGGTCTGGAATTCCGTTCGAAAGTGACCGCCGCACGACTCGCGCCGCGTCAGCGCGTCCAGAACCATCAGTTCGGCGAATTCCATGAAGTCAGCTACTCGCCCGGCAGCTTCCAGGTCCTGGTTTAGATTGTCGCTTTGGCCGGTCACTTTGAGGTCGGTCCAATACTCGTTCCGCAATTCGGGGATTCTTTTGAGCAACTCCTTCAGTCCTGCCTCATCGCGTGCCATGCCGCATTTTTCCCACAAGAGCTTGCCCAGTTCGCGATGAAACGAGGTGACGCTGCGCTTGCCGTTGACCGAAAGGAGTTTTCGCACACGGGCCGCAATGTCCTCCTCCGCTCGTTTAAACTCTGGATGGGCCGTCGAAGGTTTGGCCTGTTTCGTGCCTGCAAAATAATTGCCAATCGTGTACGGAAGAATGAAATAGCCGTCGGCAAGGCCCTGCATTAATGCGCTCGCCCCCAACCGGTTCGCGCCGTGATCCGAGAAATTCGCCTCGCCAATGACGAACAGCCCCGGCACGGTGCTCATCAGATTGTAGTCAACCCAGGTGCCCCCCATCGTGTAATGGACCGCCGGATAGATGCGCATCGGCATTTGGTAAGCATTGTCACCCGTGATTTGTTCGTACATGTCGAAGAGATTGTCGTAACGTTCCCGGATGACGTTCTCGCCCAGCCGTTTGATGGCGTCGGCGAAATCCAGATAGACGCCGAGCCCGCCCGGTCCGACGCCGCGCCCCTCGTCACAGACTTCCTTCGCCGCTCGCGATGAAACGTCGCGCGGCGCGAGGTTTCCGAAGCTGGGGTATTTGCGTTCCAAAAAATAATCGCGCTCACTGTCGGGGATCTCGCCGGCGGCGCGTTTGTCGCCCTTCTGTTTTGGAACCCAGACGCGGCCGTCGTTGCGCAGCGACTCAGACATGAGTGTCAGTTTTGATTGGTGTTCGCCGCTGACTGGAATGCACGTGGGGTGAATTTGTGTGTAGCAAGGGTTCGCAAACGCGGCGCCCTCTTTATACGCCCGCCAGGTAGCGGTTACGTTGCAACCCCGGGCATTCGTCGAAAGGAAAAAGACGTTACTGTAGCCGCCGGTCGCCAGAACCACCGCGTCGGCAGCATGGGACGTGATCCCGCCGTTGACCAGATCGCGCACGACAATGCCCTTCGCATGGCCGTCAATCACCACGAGATCGAGCATCTCCGTGCGCGGAAACATCTGCACCGTGCCGAGTCCGATCTGGCGCGAAAGCGCCTGGTACGCCCCGAGCAGAAGCTGCTGGCCAGTCTGCCCGCGGGCGTAAAAAGTCCGCGAAACCTGTGCGCCACCGAAGGAGCGGTTGGCGAGCAGGCCGCCGTATTCGCGCGCGAACGGGACACCCTGCGCGACGCATTGGTCGATGATGTTCACACTCACCTGTGCCAGCCGATAGACATTGGCCTCGCGGGCCCGGAAATCTCCACCTTTGATCGTGTCGTAAAACAGCCGGTAAACGCTGTCGCCGTCGTTTTGATAATTCTTGGCGGCATTGATTCCGCCTTGCGCCGCAATACTGTGCGCGCGCCGCGGACTGTCCTGAAAGCAAAAGCATTTCACGCGGTATCCCAATTCACCCAATGTGGCCGCGGCCGATGCACCTGCCAATCCGCTGCCCACGACGATCACGTCGAACTTCCGCTTGTTGGCGGGATTGACCAGCTTCAACTCGAAACGGTGGCGGTCCCATTTTAGGGCGAGCGGACCAGCAGGAATGCGCGCGTCGAGATTCATCGCTTATCAAAAAAGCCAAGCAGAACCGCGCTCGGAATCGAAATGTAGCCGACGAAAATTGCGATTGACGCCCCGACCGCAAGTTTGTCCAGGAACGGTCCGTAGAGTTTATTCTTCCACCCCATAGACTGGAACATGCTGCTGACGCCATGACTCAGATGAAGGCAGAGCAACCCGACTCCGAAGGCGTAAAACAGCGAAACCAGCGGCTGTTTGAAACCCAAAATCATCATCCGATAAACATCATGGCGCTGCTTCAGGTCCTTCAAGGTGCTGAAGTCTCCATTCGTGAAATTGATGCCGGGTACCTGGATCGTGAAGTGAAGTAAATGATAGATCACAAAGGCGAAGACAATCAAACCGCTCATAAACATCGTTCTCGACGCATAGCTGGCCGCCACGACTTCGAGCTTCGCGTACGCGACCGGGCGCGCAACACGGTTTTCTCGCGTTAACGCCACTGCCGCAGCGATATGGAGCGTCGCCAGCACGATCAAGGCAAACCGCACGGGCCAGAGCAACTCGGGCGTCGTCTGCAAAAAGTGACCATATCGGTTCAGCGGCTCCGGCCCGATGAAAATCTGCAGGTTGCCGAGCAGATGGCCGATCACAAAGGCAACGAGCGCACAGCCAGTGATGGCCATGATGTACTTCTTGCCGAGCGAAGAGTGCCAGGTTCGACGGATCAGGTTCATGTCAGGCGGTTTGAGCGCCAGTGAAATGAATCTAATAGAGCGTGGAATCGAGAGTCAACCGAGGGAGAAAAGTATAAGGGTCGGAACCCACGCCAATTAGATTTTGTGATGCAAATGCAGCCGAAATATCGGTTATTCTAATATCCGGGCGAGGTTCTTGACCGACTTCTCGGCAATCCCAGTGCGATCCAGGAGCACTGCGTGGAAGGCCGCGGCTTGAGCGCCCTGCGCATCTTCGGTCATGGAATCGCCCACGTGGAGGATCTGATTCGCCGGAACTTTCAAGGCTGCCGCGGCATGAGCGAATATTTGTTGTGACGGCTTGAGAAAACCGACTTCGCAGGAAACAACAATGGCATCGAAGTAAGGCGCAAGCCCAATGTGCTCGAGGAGCGGTCTTAGCCGTTCATCCCAATTTGAGATCACGGCGAGTTTCAGGCCCCTGCCGCGAAAGCGCTCCAGGGCCGGAGGGACGTCGCTGAAAACGCGCCAGCAGCGTGGTTGAGCGAATTCATCGTAGAGTTGATCGAAGAATGCCGGCTTGAGGGAAGCCAGCCCGGCAAACGCTTTTTGAACCAATTTGCGCCAGGCAAGCTTCGAGTAATCGAACTGATTTTTAGTTTTCCAGGCGTCGCCAAACTGGCGATTCAGCAGCACGGGCGATACTGGCCCGATGCCGCACTCTTCCGCGACCCGAGCATAAACATCGCCGACCGACGGCCATGGCTCTAGAAGCGTTCCCGCAGCATCCAGTGTGACGGCTCTAATCTCGTTGGATTTCATGCCGGCGAGACTGTGCTCGTCGCGGACAAATTCTTCCTTGCGTCATCTCGCAATCCAACCGCCACCAACGACCAGATCATCCTCGTAGAAGACACAGGCCTGCCCCGGTGTGACAGCACGCTGGGGCGTGCGCAGGCGCACCGTCGCGCCATCGCCAGCATCGTCCGGGATAACAGTCGCCGGTGTGCCGGGATGATTGTAGCGGATTTTGACCGTGGCTTCGATCGAGGCCGGCGGCGTGTCAAAAGGAATCCAGTTGCAGCGCTGGACTCGGAATTCGCTGCGCTCGAGCGCAGATTCGTCACCAACCATCACGCGGTTGTTGGCCGCGTCGAGATCGACGACATAGAGTGGCCTCGGTGAGGAGATGCCCAACCGTTTTCGCTGCCCGATCGTATAAAACTCAATGCCGTCATGATGGCCCAGCACGCACCCGTGCGCATCTACGATTTCCCCGCGATGCTTCTGCACCAGATTGGCCTGTTGCAGGAACCGGCCATAATCCTTGTCCGGCACGAAACAGATTTCCATGCTCTCTTCCTTGTCAGCCGTCTTGAGCTGGGACTCGCGGGCGATGTCGCGCGTGTCGCTCTTCGTCAACTCCCCCAGCGGAAAAATGGCTCGGGCCAACTGCTCCTGGCGCAGCGAAAAGAGAAAATAGCTCTGGTCCTTTTTTGGATCGCGGCCTCGCCTGAGAACGTGACGGTCTCCGCACTTCTCGATGCGCGCGAAGTGGCCTGTCGCGATGTATTCGGCGCCAAGCTGCCGGGCGCGATTGATCAGGTTGCCGAACTTCAGGCGCTCGTTGCAGACGACGCACGGGTTCGGGGTTCGCCCTGCCTTGTATTCCTCAGCAAAGTAAGTGATCACTTGCTTTTGAAAATCCGCCGCTTCGTCAATTAAATAATACGGGATACCGAGTTTGTGCGCGACCGCGCGCGCGTCCATCACTGCCTGGGGACCGCAACACTTGTCCTCGGCGCGCGAGATGCAATCCTGCGGCCAGAGCTTGAGCGTGATGCCGATCACGTCATAGCCCTGCTGCAGCAAAAGGCTCGCGGCGGCGGAGGAATCGACTCCACCGCTCAAGCCAACGACCACACGGAATTTCTTCGGCACGTCCACTTGGCATACCATAGGCTTTTGGACGCCCGTGGCAAGTGAGCATCCAAGTTCGCCTGTCTCAATGCGAGGCACTCGCGAGCATTTAATGCACAGCATTTGACACCATTGTGAAACGCTTTAGTTTAGTTTACATGGAGCCGCAGGCAGTAACGCGGCGAACTAACCGCTGTCAACTTCGGTCAGCCGATCAACGCGGCTGTCCCATGTTGTTGTCAGCCTTGGCTGGCTTGTTTGTTGCCGCTCAGGCGTCTGGAGCGCCTCTGACGCTGCAGACGCTGCACGCCTTCGGCGTAAATGCGCACCCGGCGGCGGAGTTGAGTCGGGCGACTGACGGAAATTTCTACGGAACTACCGTCGGCGGGGGGACAAAAGGTGACAACGGGACGGTGTACCGAATTACGCCTGCGGGCGTCGTGACTGTCCTGTATTCCTTTGGCGGAGATGACGGATCTATCCCCGCCGCAGGGCTTGTCCAGGGAACCGACGGACTGTTGTACGGAACGACTCAATTCGGCGGACTAGGTGACTTCGGCACAATCTATCGGATTTCAACGAGCGGGCAATTCATGTCACTACGCGCTTTTAGCGGCACAGATGGGAGTTCACCGCAGGCGACACTCACGCAGGGAACGGATGGGAATTTTTATGGCACCACGCGAACGGGCGGCACCGGAGCCAACGGCACTATTTTTCGGATCACTCCCGCGGGCGCGTTTACAACGCTGTATTCATTTCCCGCGAATGGCCGCATGGGGCGCTTTCCCGCGGGACGCCTTGTGCAAGCCAGCGACGGGCATTTCTATGGCACCACCGCCGCGGGTGGGGCCACGACCGAGAATGGCACCATATTCAGGATCACTATCGCAGGCCAATTTAACTCGCTGGCCTCGTTTAATGGCGCCAATGGTAGTGGGCCCGCCGCGGGGATGATTCAATCCACGGACGGCAACCTGTACGGAACAACCGAAACGGGAGGTCTAACTGACAACGGCACGGTCTTCAGGAGCACCACGGCCGGGGCCGTGGCTTCCCTCTTCTCGTTTACCGGAGCCAATGGCAATTTTCCCCGCGCGCCACTCGTCCGCGGCACGGACGGCAATTTCTACGGCACGACTTCGGGCGATCGGACCTTTGGAGGCACGAACACGTTTGGAACCGTGTTCCGAATCACTCCGGCGGGCGCGCTGTCCAACCTGATAATATTCAATGGCATGAACGGCTCCACGCCAGTGGCTGGTTTAACGTTGACTGCCGAGGGCCAATTTTATGGCACCACCTTTGAGGGTGGGCCGACCGGTGGCGGAACGGTGTTTCGATTGGTCGAAGGACCGGTGATTACATCCATCACGCCAATTGGCGGAAGCGTCATAATCACTTGGACTTCGGACCCGGGACGTGTCTATCGCGTCGAGTATAATGGTGCCAGCTTGAACCCAGGCGGATGGATTCCTCTGTCGCCGGATATTACGGCCGTATCGACTTTGACGTCCTTCACACATAATCTTGGCGGCGCCACGGTGCGGTTTTTCCGGATCCGGCTGCTGTGACGAATACAGGGTTAACTCTACGCCGGGCGAGACTCATTCTTCAGAAACGAGACCACGTCCGAGGATGGAACGAGTCGCTCTTCGCGCGTGCGCAGGTTTTTAAGCCGAACTTGATCGGCCTCCAGTCGGCCGGTGAACGCGGACTTCAGCTCGAGGGCGCGCTTGAATTGCTTATCAGGTTTGGCAGCCGTGAGGCTATATTCTACGGAGAACCCAGCGTCGCGCAGTTGCTGAATGAGGGCGAGCGACCGATTGCGGAGCGACTCGTCTTCAATCAACACGAATACATCGATACCAGCTTCAAAGGAGGGCAGTAATTTTCGAGCTTTAAGGAGTTCCAGCAGAACGATGTCCCCTATCCCGAACCCAAGGGCCGCCAAATCGACACGGCCGCCGCTGATGAGGTTGATCAGGTTGTCGTAACGCCCACCACCGGCAATGGCGCGCAATTCACCCTTCCGATCGAACGCCTCGAACACGACGCCTGTGTAGTAAGCCAGGCCGCGGATTACCTGATAATCGACTTTGACGAATGAACTCAGCCCTCGGGCGGCGAGATTATCGACAATCTGCTGAAGCTCCGCCGTTGGCTCGGCCCGTTGAATGAAAGCCGTGATTTCATCGATGGAAAACCCAAATGAGCGAAGCTTCTCCTGCGTCACTTCAGGCTTTTCGCGCTCCAGCTTATCGATTGTTTGGAAAAAGTCATAAGCCTTTGCGGAGTCGTGGTTGCGCTCGGCGTAAAATTGCTGCCACGCATTGCGGCTGCTAAGGCGAACCACGAAGTCGGCCTCGCTCAGTCCGAGCGACCGCAAAGAATCCACCAGCAGCGCGATTAATTCGGCATCCGCCGCTGTCGAAGTTTCGCCGATAATATCGGCGTTAAATTGGAAATGCTCGCGCAACCTCCCTTTTTGCTGGCGTTCGTAGCGAAAAAGCTGCGGAACAGCGAACCACTTTATGGGCTTCTTATAATTCCGCTCGTGCGCGGCGATCATGCGCGCCAGCGTCGGCGTCATTTCCGGGCGCAACGCGACCGGTCGCTCTCCTTTATCGATGAAGTTATAAAGTTGCCCGACGATTTCTTCGCCGCTTTTGGTCGTGAACAGCTCCAGCGGTTCCAGCGGCGGACCGTCGTACTCGCGAAACCCATAACGCCTTGCGGTGGCCCGCCAGCGTTCGACGATGTATTGCCGGGCATCCGCGCTCCACACATCGGGATGGGGCAACGGTTCCGGGTAAAAATCACGAAAGCCGGGCAGTCGTTCCATACAAGAGATTTCGCGGGCCGTGACACCGCACTGCCCAAGCCAAGCTAACGGAGATTATCAGGCCGGAGAAGCTGTTTTCGAGGCCCCCGCGCCGCCCGCGCTCAGCCTCATAACGGATTCGCGCATTTCCTTGCCAGGCTTGAAGCGCACTACCGTCCGCTGCGGAATCGTCACGTTGGTGTTCGGTTCGTTAGGGTTGCGCCCGATCCGCGGCTTGCGTGTGCGCACTTCGAAGACGCCAAAATTTCGCAGCTCGACTTTTTTGCCGTGGGCGACGGCATCACTGATGTAATCGAGGGTCATCTGCACGACCTTTTGCACGTCCATCTGGATCATGCCGGTTTCGTTACTGATTCGGCTGACGATGTCTCGCTTGGTCATAGGGTTGGGACTCCGACTTAGTTAAACCCGTAATACGGCGAGATTCATCCCCGGTCAAGACTGGAATAAACCCGTCTCGTGTCGAGGCGCACGGGCCCGGCGTTCCACACCGGCCCCGTGTCCTCAGCACTGAGGCCTCCTTGAACTGTCCCAACAAGTCAGTGAAGAGCCGGACGTGCGTGCTTGTCACTCGCGCCCGGGCATGATTTGCTGGTCGGCCACCACGTCGGAAGCCGGAGCGCAGTGGCTTGATGCGTGCAAGCCCTGAACCATCCGCAAATCACGCCTCATCTTGCCGCGGCCAGATGACGAATGGACGACAGGCGCGTTACAATTTTGAAACCCCTTGGTTCAGCCATTGTGCCCTGCCGTAATCTGTGAAATTACTATCTATGGGAATGGAAATTGAGTTGCAGACTGCCGGCGAACGGAAACTTTTGATTCCCTGGGACCTCTCGGAATGGATCGAACGGACCGTGCTGCGCGCGTGGGTCGATGAGGAGGTCGGCTCCATGGATTGGTCGAACCCGGAGCTCATCGAATTCCTCCGTGCCAACCCGAATTACCGGCCTCGCGAAGTGCTCACCTTGTTGGGATACGCTTATGCGACCGGGGTTTACGAGTCGGAGGAGATCTCCCGCCTGTGCGTCGCCGATAAGATCATGCGTGAGATTTGCGCCGGACATTTTCCCAGCACGCGCGCCCTCGAGCGCTTTCGCCGTGACAATCGGGGTCTTCTCAAATGGGTCCTCGCGCAGATTCTCAAACGCGCCTTTCGCGCACATTACAACCTGCAGAGCGGCTTGCTCGCCGCCGGCCTCAAACACCACCTCGTCCAGTTGGCCGTCGAGCGGCTTGACCTCGCCCGCCACATGGACCGCGCTACCCAGGGCGCTTGATCTGAGCGTCGGAGATCAGAGGTTTCCAAAAAGATTCGGATTTGCGAGCGACATTCGAAATTCGCAGAAACACCGCTCTGGCCGTCGTCGCTCAACGGGCGTAAGACAGGATTTTGCCGATTTTGAGATTGTGGCGTTTTTTTGTAGGCGTAATATGTAGTATTCTATATACTCCGTGCGATGAAATCTAAAATCACTCCTCAAGCTCTGCTCCAGCAGATCGCCCAAATCCAACAGATGGAACGGGGCAAACTCTGTGTCATTCGACAAGGACTCGAAGGTCCTTACTACAACCATCAGACCTGGGAAAACGGTAAAAATGTTTCGCGGTATGTGCCGCGCGACCAAGTCCCGGCCTTCCAGCAAGCGATTGCTGGATATGAGCAGTTTCAAAACCTCACCCAGCAATACGCACAGATGGTGATCGACAAGACGCGGGCCGAACGGGTTTGCGGCTTTAAAAAAAACACTCCAGCCCCGAGCTCCTCCTCGCCCAAGACCAGGAAATCCGCCAAATAATGGGCCGTTTCCAAGCCGAGGAGCCAAACGGCTTGGCCGTTCAGCAGCTCGAAGTATTGGTGCGCACCGCCCTGTTCAAGCCCGCTAATGTGCTGGTGGGAACGTTGCTCCAAGTCGCCGCCGATCGAGTCGATGCCGCCTACCAACCCAAAGCCGGCCAGCAACGCAAAGGACGCCACACCATCCAAATTGATTGCACCTTTGGCTCCTTCGAACTGACGCGTGACTACTATTACCATGAAGGCAAGAAGCAGGGCCATTACCCGGCCGATGCGGCCCTGGGTTTGGAAGGAGGCCGCACGCCCGCATTGGCTCGGTTGATTTGCCTGGAAGGAGCCGATGAGTCCAGTTATCAGAAAGCCGAAAACCATCTCCTGGAAACTGGCGGGATCAAGATCTCCGCGCGCCAGATTCAGCGGGCCGTGCAGCCGGTGGGCGCCGCCGCCCAAGGCTGGCAGGAGCGCAAAGCCCAACCGGGCGGAAAAGCCGTGCCAATCCTGTACGTCAGTGCCGATGCCACCGGTGTGCCCATGCGCAAAGAGGAACTGGCCGGGCGCGCTGGTCGGCAGGAAGACGGAGGGGCTAAAACCCGCATGCCGTACTTGGGGTGCGTTTTCACCCAGCACAAATGTGATGAGGAAGGTCATCCCA
>JAKEEH010000149.1 GCA_022616725.1 Limisphaerales bacterium
CCAGACGTCGGGCTATTTGCTTTACAATTCCGCAGACCCATGTTCCTATGGCACTACCCAATTCATGGCCATGTGTCATGAACCGTATGCGACAAATTGCGTCAAACGCCGAATGGAGAGCCTGGGGGAAACGTGATCCCTTGTACGGAGTTAGCACCTGGCCCGGTAAAAGCAAAGACGGCCCGAGTCCGTGGACGGATGAGGAATTCTACGAAACCGGGCGCGCGGACTGGAGCGTTTTCCAGCGAAAATGGCAGCAGTACGGCCTGGACCGAAGAGCCTGTGTCGAGATCGGCTGTGGTGCAGGCAGGATAACAAATCAACTCGCGCAGCACTTTCAAGCGGTGCACGCGCTTGATATTTCTCCGGATATGCTCGCGTATGCGCAGCAGAACGTAAAGGCTGCCCATGTGCGTTTTTACCTCACGGAGGGTGTGAACATCCCGTTGGCGGATTACTCTGCCAGCGCTGTGTTCTCCTGCCATGTATTCCAGCACTTCGACACCCTGTCGGTCGCGAGTGAGTATTTTAAAGAGATTGCCAGGGTTTTAGCTCCCGGTGGAACAACAATGATTCATCTGCCCATCTATGCATGGCCCAATGGACGACTCCACGGCACCCTGCATTCCGCCCGGAAGGCATGCAGTGACTTGAAGGCCAGATTGAATCGGATGCTGCTTCGAAAGGGCGTCTTTCGCCCGATGATGCGGGCTTTGTTCTATCCGGTGGACTGGTTTTTCTCTGAACTGCCGAAATTTCAATTCGAGTGCATTGAAGTCTGTCTGATCGCGCCCAAGGTTCCATTCGTCCTGGCTAAGCGCAACGCTGGCGGGAGCTCGTAACCCCGCTAGAGGAGTTGGCGTGGCAAAGCGGGCGATCCTGAAGTTAGCCCGCTTGGCTGACTATGAGCCGCTGTGTGCCGCAGTGAAGCCATTGGGGTTTCATCAGGCTGGCTAAGGATGGGGTCTCCGGGGGACTGAAAAATTCCCATAATTCTGATTGACCGGGAGGGGCGTTCTATGTCGTGATGAGTTGCCGCTTTCAATGCACTAACATGTCAAGACTCGCTGCCACCAGGAACGGACGTTCTGCGCGCTTTGCGGGCGCAACCAAATATGACGCGCATCATACAGTGTTGTCGAAGACGTACGGTGCGCTGGCCGATCTGCGGCGCGAATTGTCGGATTCCAAGACGCGGGTGGCCGAACGGGAAGAGGTCTTGAGGCAGTTCTCCTCGTGCGCCGATTCGCAGCGCGCGTGGCTGCTTCTGGAGGATTATTTTGAAAAACTCTCGCTTTCGCGCAAGGACTTCGCTGGCCGGGAATGGTGGCCCCGGTTGATGGCCGTCACGGGTGTTTCCCGGCTCGAGGAGGTTGCGATTCTTTTCCTGCGCGCGAATCGGCCCCTGCCCACCGAGTTGATGCCCCACGCCAGTGTGGCTCGCTTCGCCGAAATCGAACAAGCGGAGCACGAGCAGCAAATTGTATCTAAGCTGGAGAACTGGCTTTTTCCCCCGGGGCCAACTCACCTGGATGCGCCGCGGGCATCCCTGCGCGTGCTTTGCGAGGTCCAGCCGGCGCATGATCACCCGGTGCTCCATTGCCTAGCAGTGCGGTTAAACCTGAATCGTCCGCGTACCGGCGAGAAGATCCGTCCCGTTTCGGAGATCATTGACCTGACAACTCGCGCCGCCCACGAGCAGGAGATCTTTTCGCCCGAGGACTGGGAAACAATACAGTGGCTGGCCGAAGCGTACGGCGAAAGCAAGACGAACAATGAGACACTACGGCTCACTGGGGTGGAGCTTCTGCAATGGCTCGCCCGATGGGGGCATTCGCCAAGGCTCCAACTCGAAGGCAAGCATGCCGAGTTTGCAGGCGAGATAGCACATGTCGGGGCACACCTTGAAAACGGCAGCCATGAACTGGGCTTCACACAACGTCTCACACTGCCTAATGGCACGTCCCATCATTTGTCCGAAGCGCAGTTTTTTGCGGGGCGGCCGTCGATTGCCCGCCTCCGGCACACCTTCTATCTGGTGCGCAACGCGCCGCCACCGGAGTTGCTGGAGTATTTTTCGAAAACGCCGCCGATTCCGGTGCGAAAGCTCAGCCATCGCTTTCGCACGCAGTTGCGGAAGGCGCAAGCAGTCAGCGGGATCGATTGGGAAGAGTTATGTGTGACGCACACAGCGGTGCCGCAGTTTGCGTTTGAACTCAGCGACGACACCGTGCGGTTGCGTCTAATGGCGAAAAGTGATCGTGATCAAAGCCTCTGGCACTGGACCGGGCAGGAGTGGCAAATCGACAAGCCCGGCGCGGTGCGGAGCGAAAAACCAGAAATCCTCGAAGATCCTCGGCTGACTGCAGCCGTGCAATGGTTGCGACGGCTGGACTGTTTTACCCCCGAACCAGGGGTTTGGATTGGCGATGCTAACGAGAATTTTCTCAACACGCTGGCTACGGCATGGCCTGACAAGCCGGGGGAGGCCGAATACCTGGGCAACCCCACTTTTCACCGGCTGTTCCTGGCGCCAAGGCAGTTGCGGCCAAAATTGATCGTTAAGGGTAGTGGGATCGATTGGCTCGCGGTATCCGCCGAATGGGAGCAGGAAGGACTGAAATTGACTGCCGCGGATCTCGAACGCCTCGCGGCTGCGACCAGCCGATTCGTGAAGCTCCCGGATGCCGGCTGGCTGGAGCTGGATACAAAGGCGGTCGAGCAGGCCCACGAGTCGATGGCCGATTTAGGTTTGGAAGGCCTTAACGTCATGCCGCAGCGTGTCGGACTCGAACAGGCAGCGGCTTTGAATGAGACTGCGTTCAAGCGATTTGCCGATAGCCCGGAGGTCAAGCGATTACGCGAAAAACTGGCGAACTTCGAAGGAATCCCGGAAATCGCAGTTCCGGCGAATGTCCGCGCCGAGCTGCGTCCTTACCAGCGCGACGGCATAGACTTCCTGTGTCATCTCACAGAGATCCGTCTCGGCGGGATTCTGGCGGACGACATGGGGCTGGGGAAAACGCTTCAGACCCTCACCTGGCTCGCCTGGCTGCACGAGCGCAACGGAAAACATCACAAGCCGGCGCTGGTGATCTGCCCCGCATCCGTGCTCCACAACTGGCGCCGCGAAGCCGAGCGTTTCACGCCGCATCTAAAGGTGCTTGTACTGGAAAGCGGGGCGGCCCGCCATAACCTGCGTAAACAGATTCCGCAATATGACCTTATCGTCACAAACTACGCGCTGTTGCGGCGAGATCTCGGGGCGCTGCAGAAATTCTCGTTTAGCGTCGTCATCCTCGACGAGGCGCAGTTCATCAAAAACCCGGCAGCGCAGGTAACGCAATCTGTGAAGCAATTGAAGGCGGCACAGCGATTGGCGCTTACGGGGACACCGCTGGAGAATCGGCTGCTGGATCTTTGGAGCATCACGGACTTTGTTCAGCCAGGCTATCTCGGCACGCAAGAGCACTTCAGCGATACCTACGAGCCGAAAGGTGAAGGCGACGCCGGAGTCTCGGCCCAACGGATCGCGCGACGGCGCCTTTCAGCCAAATTGCGTCCGCTCATGTTGCGCCGCCTCAAACGGCAAGTCGCCCAGGATCTGCCCGACCGTATTGAGGTGCGGCGCGATTGCGAGTTGGGCGAGGAGCAACGGAAGCTTTATCTCGCTGAACTTCGCAGGAGCCGCGAACAGGTCATGCAAGCCGTTGCGCAAAAGGGGCTGAACAAGAGTAAAATCCACGTCCTGGCGGCGTTGACGCGGCTGCGGCAGATTTGCTGTCATCCACAGCTTGTCGGCAATGATTCCGTATCCGGCAAGACGGATACGTTGTTTGAGCTTTTGGAGCCGTTGTTGCAGGAAGGGCAGAAGGTCCTGATTTTCAGTCAGTTTGTGCAAATGCTGCGGTTGCTGGAAGCGGAATGCAAACCGCGCCAGATCCCCACCCACGTGCTCACCGGGGAAACCAAAGAGCGTCAAAGCGTGGTTCAGGCGTTCCAGGACGACCCCAATGCCGCGGTATTCCTGTTGAGCTTAAGAGCCGCCGGTACCGGCTTGAACCTCACGACTGCAAGTTACGTGGTGCTTTACGACCCGTGGTGGAATCCAGCGGTGGAAGCCCAGGCCATTGACCGCTCGCATCGGATTGGCCAGACCCGGACGGTCAATGCCTACCGGTTAATCGCCCCTGGCACGGTTGAGGAGAAGATTTGGGAGTTGCAACAGCGCAAGGCGCAGACCATCGCCGATGTGCTTGGCGAAGAAGGATTTGCGCGCAGCCTGTCGCAAACTGACCTGGAGTATCTGTTTTCGGAGGATTGACCGATTGCCCGCTGGGCGAAGTTGGCTGTCCGACTTGGATTCGAACCAAGACAAAAGCCTCCAAAGGGCCTTGTGCTACCGTTACACCATCGGACAACGCGCACGAAAAATAGCTTTCCTGGCGGAATCGCGCAAAGAAAATTGTCGAGCCATTTACCGCGTGGCGGTCATCTTGGGGGAGGACTTACGCACTTTGAGCAACACCGGGCGAGACGTTTGTTTGCCAGCTTGTTGCTCGATAGCATAACAAAGGCGGTCGGTTTCCTGGACCCACTTTGCGGCCGTGAGAAATATCTCGCGTTCGTTTTGGTCCTTCGGGATCAAAACTCCATTAAGCCCGATGTTATCGACAATCACGCCGTGAGGCAGGTTATCCACTTGGAAGGTGACCAGGTCATCGTGGCCGTTGCGCGAAATCTTTAGCCATGCCGGGACGCTTTGTCCCGGCGCAATCGTGATTTCCTGGATATCGCCAGGCGACAGTCCCCGGCTGACGCGGGCGCTTGTTTCGTCAGCGTGTGGTTCCATCGCCACAAACAGTTTGGGTTTATCGCCGAGCTCAATTGGGCCGAAGTTGTTGACCTCCTTGGAAACCGGCTTGCCATTCAGGATCGCCGTCGCAATCACTTGGGTCATAGCCGCATTGGTTTTGTCCGTTTTCGCAGTGTCCGGCAGGGCGAAAATTGTCCCTTTGGCGTCGGTATGGCCCGCCTCGATTACCAGCGGTGTCGAAGCGATGAAACCGGGCGGCAGCCCTGAGATTTCCACTTTGACCTCGCCCTCGAAACCGTCGATGCGGTCAACGCGAACGGCGAACGACTGACCGCTGCCCGCTGGCACCGTCGGCTTCGTGCCGTCCAAAGTTACTTTGAAATCCGGCTGCGCTTCCCGGACCAAAACTCGATACGCAAAGCGCTCGCCAGCCTGACCACGGGTATCCCTGACTTTAATCAGGTACACGCCGTTCGTGGGCGGCGAGAAATACACCTTCGAATCGCTGCCCAGCTTGCGCTCGCCATCATCGTCATTGGCGTAGTACACGGGAAATGCGGGCAGCCCGTTTGCAACGAGCTTCGTGCCTGGCGGATGCGGTTGCACGATATAGCAGGGTTCCTCGAGCGCGTGCGCGGCGCTGCTCGTGTCGAACCAGGTGCGCCGCTTTCCGCCAGTGTTATAGAATACGAACGCCGAATCCGGACCCTGTGGCGCGCGGAAAAGCTTCACGACCTCTCCCTGCATATACAGAAACTGATTGAGATCCATTTCCTCCCAATTCTCCAGTCGTGCCTCGACCTGCACCGAGTCTATCCCACGAAACGTGATTGCTGAATCGCGGACCGCCTGGAGCAGTAGCCGCTCCACCGGCTCGCCGTCGGGGTGGAGGATTTCGAGCGCTGTGTCCACTGGCGAGCCGCGCATGGCCGCTGAAGTTGTGATCACAAGGTGCTGGCCAACTCTGCCTTCGAAACTAAACAGGTCCGTGTCCGGCTGAACAGTGGCAGCGGCCCAGATCCTGCCATTGGCAGTGCCCGGGCTCGGGATTCTCGTGGCGTGTTCAGGAGTGTCGTTAGGTTCCGTCTCGGTGACCTCTGGCACACTTCCTACCGCGATTCTGAAGGCACGGCGGGGGCGAAATCGTTCGGCGTCGATCGGCAGATCAATTTCCTCGGCTTGAGCGGGTTTTACCCTGACCTTCCGCTCGGCGGGAAGGTTAAAGCCGATCAACTCGACCTCCGTTTCAGTATTGGTTGGCGCGCCAATCGGGAAGCAACCCGTGACCAACGGCAACGGGCCGACCGATAAGCGGTAAAAATGATCCACGGATGCTCCCAGCATTAAATCGCTGATACGCAAGCGGTATGGGCCGTCTTCCGGCACGTTGAAGACAATCAGCGGGTCCGTACCGTCGTAGTCGTTATTGCTCGCCATCACCTTGCCGTGCGAGTCAGAGAGAGTGAGAACCGCGTTGGCCTTCGACCCAAGGCTCTTCGCCGCGAGGTCAAAGACAAGACTTTGGCCTTTCTCCCCTCGGACCTCCCATTCGTCAGTGTCGCCAGGCTTATCAAGCGTGCCCCAGCAGCTTGCCGGAGTGTTCGTGACCAGGGAAACCGACACACCGGCTTGCTCATGAATTTGGGGAAGATCATCGACGTGGACTTTCAGCCGGCCACTCTCGCCACCAGAGCCTTTGACCGAGATTTCATACGACCCACGCGCGAGATCGGCGGCTGCGCCTAATTGAGCCCAGAGCTCTTCCGATTTTGCAGCGGTATCGCTCACCAAGACGCCTTTCAGCTTTGCGTCATGAACCTTCAGTTCGGTAACACCTAGAAGATTCGATCCAATTAGCTTAAGCTTTACTTCTTTCCCGCGCTGAATCCCTCGGGGTTCGGCGCGCGCAAGTTCCGGCTTTGGCGGCGGCAGGGGTTTTCCGCTGGTTGTGTCGTAATACTCAAGACTTCCATCCAGTCGCCCGACACCCAAGCCCTTGTTCTCCGAAACGAAAGCCAGACCTGGGGCCCAATCAGGCTGCGTCTCATAAACCAGCCGCTGCTTCATATCCTGGGCTTCGAAGAGCTTGACCGTGCGGTCGTCGGCTGCGGAAGCTATGGTCTTGCCGTCACTCGAAAACACGATGCGCAGGATCCCCCCTTCGTGCGCAAACTTCGAGTGCAGGAGCGGATTAGTTGTTTCGGCCGCTTTCTCACTGATCTCCCAGATGCGAATCCGGTTATCCACGCCCCCCGCGGCGAGGCGTTTGCCATCGGGCGAAAACGCGACGGCGTAAAGCTCCTTGAGCGGTTGCGACAAAGTGTCACGCCGCTCGCCAGTAGAGACGTCCCATAGCTTCACAGTGCGGTCGGCGCTCGCGCTGGCGAGGATTTTCCCATCGGGTCGAAAGTCCAGGCCATACACGCATCCATTGTGACCGGTGAGGATTTTGATTTCCGCGCCCGATTCGACACTCCACAACTTGATCTTTTGGTCGTAGCCACCGGTGGCAAGCGTTTTCGCATCGGGCGAGACCGTAACTGCGTACAGCGCGTCCGTGTGTCCTTCAAATACGCGCACGAGGTTGCCGTCGGCCACGGCCCACTGGCGGACTTCGCCGGAAAGGCCGGGCTCGCCGGCGGCAGCAAAGAGGTGTTTACCGTCGGCTGAGAACGCGACCGCGTTAACATGGCTGCGGTGGCCGGAAAGCGTCCGGACCATGGCGCGGGATTCGATCGAGCGTAATTCGACTTCGCCCGGCAACGCCAGCGCGATTAGCTTTGATTTCGGCTCGAACGCCAGCGCCCGAATGGACCGCCGCGGAGGCACTTTAGGGGCGATCTTGGGGACCGTGAGCTCTTTGCGCCCGGTGTTTGTCGGCGCGGGAGCGCCGGCGTCAATCCAGACGCGGATGAGAGCGATTTCAGCGGGCTTAAGTTTCGCGCGCTTGCCCGGAGGCATGATTTTCCTTTTGCCATCTTCCTCAATGCTCCCTTCGATCAATTTGACGAGGAGACTGTCGGAACTCTTGCCAGGAACGATGGACGGGCCACTTTCTCCACCGTTCATCAGAGACTCGAACGTTTCGAGGACGAGCTTTCCTTCGGGTTCTTTGGATTCATGGCAATCAAGGCAATGCTCGGTGAAAATCGCTGCGACCGCGGCGTAATCGTTCGTGGGTGCGGCGGCTTGCGCTGGAGCAGGTAAACACGTGAAAGCCAGAAACAATGCTGCTATGAGCGCAGGTTTCCAACCTGCGCCACCTGTGAGCATAGTCTGAACCGGAAATTGCATCAGTGGTTAAATAGAAACTCGCGGCTGCTAAGCACGGCCCAGTAAATGTCCTCCAGCGCCTGGCGCCTTTCCCTTTCGGGTGCTTCGCTCAATGCTCGGGTGAGCTTTTCCTTCTCGCCCTCGGTTGGATAGCGCGCGAGCGCGCTAAGGTACAACTCCTCAATTGCTTTCTCCGGAGGTGTTTTGTCGGCCAGGAGCTTCTCAACACGATTGCCTTTGGCGGTCAGTTTTTTATTCAACGTGTCGCCATTTGTAATGTGGAGCACTTGTGTGACGCTGGATTCGTCCGCCCGCTCGCACTCACACGTTTTCTCGCGGTCGGGGCGCCCGAACGATTTCAGAAAGTAGGAATCCACGTTCGAATCCGGCAACTGAAGTGCCCGCCACCCTTCCGGGTAGCCCTTGAACTGCGTGAGCGCGCCAGTCACCTGAGACAGCGTGTCAAGCAACACTTCAGCCATCATGCGTCGCGGGTAGTAACGCGAGTAAAAGCGCGTGTCGCCCGAATTTTCCGGCAAGGCGCGGCTCGTGCGCTGGTAGGCCTCAGATTGCAGGATCGCCCGCATTAACGCCTTAAGGTCGAATCGCCTCTCCGTCAAAAACCTGGCGGCCCCACTGAGCAACTGCTCATTGCTGGCTGGATTCGTGACCCGCAGATCATCGACCGCTTCGACCAAACCTACTCCAAAGAAGTTCGCCCAAATGCGATTCACAATGGCCCGTGTGAAATACGGATTGTCGGGCGACGTGAGCCACTGCGACAGGGCATGCCGGCGGTCGCCTTCGTCATCGATCGGCAGCGGCTGGCCTTCCAGCGGCCTGGGCGGCTGCGGTTTGCCGCGCAGCGGCTGGACAACATCTCCCCGGTTGGCCACAAAGATCACATTTTCACCGTCACTTGACCCGGACTTCTTTCGCACTCGGGCAAACAGATTGGCGAAGCCGAAATACTCGTCATTCGTCCACTTCTCCATCGGATGGTTGTGGCATTTGGCGCAGTTGATTGACATGCCGAGGAACGCCTGCGACGTGGTCTCGGCCATTAGCCGCGGGTCTTCGTGCAAGACGAAAAAGTTCGCGCCGCCGTTCTCGAGCGTGCTGCCCTGAGCCGTCATGATGTTGCGGACCAACACATCCCAAGGCGTGTTGGCCGCGACATTGTTGCGCAACCAGCGATAGTAAGACCACATGGCAGCGGGCTTAAGGCTCTTGCTCTGGACCAACAGAAGGTCAGACCATTTGTAGGTCCAGTAATCGACGAATTCATCGCGCTCCAGCAGCGAATCTATAAGGCGATCTCGTTTGTCGGGGCTCGAATCCGACAGAAACTCGCGCGTCTCCTTTGCCGTCGGCAGGACGCCCATGGTATCTATGTAAACGCGGCGGAAAAGCTCCTCATCAGACGATCGCGGCGACGGCGGCAAGTTGAGAGTCTGGAGTTTTCGGTTGACAAACTCATCGATAAAGTTTCGCTTTGGCGCCTGGGCAAACACTTCCGCGCTCACACTGTTTGTGAACGGCACCGTAATCGTCGCCAACCCGATCCGGCTGAGATACCAAATTGTTACCGCCCCCTCCCCCTGCCCCATGACGTTCACGCTCCCGGCTTCATCGACCTGCGTGACGGCTGCGTTTGCATCTGTGTACTTAGCCCAGCGGGTGACGTCTTCCGTGTGACCATCATTGAAGAGGGCGCGCACGGTGAGTTGCTGGGCGCCACCCGGCTTTAGGACCGCATGCGCCGGCGTAACTTCTATCCGTTCAATGCGTGGATCATCCTTTCGCGGGCCGGGAGCGCCGGAAGCGATCCAGTCCGAAAGGATTTTATATTCAGGCGACTCCGTATCGAACTTCTTCCCTCCTTTGTGCGGCACTGCGCCTGTTGGCTTGAGCAGCATCAAGCTGCGGCCGGGATCACTCGGAATGATGCGCCGGCCGAGGGCGTGACGCGTCAACGCAATATAATCCCCTTCGTCGTCGTAGCCGCGCAGCGACAACTTGAATCCATTCTGTCCCGCCGCGGCGCCGTGGCAGGCGCCGGAGCTACAACCGAATTTGGCAAGGATTGGCTGAACCTGATTGCGGAAACTGGGAGCGGTATTAGTCGGGGCTTCGGAAGAGAATCCGACTCCGACCACGGCCGTAAATAAGAATGTTGCTAGGCCTCGAAGACCTCCGCTGAAACGCCACTTCATAACCTTAAAACAACTCCATGATCGGACGCGTCCCGAAGTCCACCAGCGGGAAGGGCCGGGCGTTTGGCCCGGGCAGGTGCGCTTCCAGGTCCAAGCCGAGCGAGTGGAAAATTGTGGCGACGACTTCGGAAGGCTTGACTGGGCGCTCGACAGGATACGCGCCAATGTCGTCGCTCTTGCCGACCACCCGCCCCCCCTTGATGCCGCCACCCGCAAAATAGGAGGTCCAGCATTGCGGCCAGTGATCACGTCCTCCGGCCGGATTGATTTTCGGCGTTCGGCCAAACTCAGCCAGATTGCAGACGAGTGTGTTGTCCAGCATCCCGCGCTGTACCAGGTCTTCGATCAGCGCGCTGTAACCCTTGTCGTACATCGGAGCGACGATGTCCTTCATTCCCGCAATTGACGTAAACGGCTTCGACCCGTGGATATCCCACGTGATCTCATCAAAGACGGTGATGAAGGTGTTAATCGTCACGAAGCGCACACCGGCCTCGACTAGGCGGCGCGCCAGCAGACAGCACTGCCCGAAACGGGTCATCCCGTAGCGTTCACGCACTTTCTCCGGCTCTTTCGTGAGGTTAAAAGCCTCCCTCGCCTGAGTGCTGGTCATCAGCCGGTAAGCCGATTGGAAATTCACATCCATCAAGCGAGCGTCGGGGCTCGCCTCAAAGCTCTTCACCGTGTCATCGACGACCTGCCGTAGCTCGCGCCGCCGTTGCAAGCGCGCTTCGCCGATCTCTGATGGCGGCAGCAGGTCCGGCACTTTGAAATCCTTCTTTGCCGGGTCCGCGTTCAACACGAACGGGTCGTACGCCTTGCCGAGGAAGCCGCCATCCTGGCCGTGGGGCAAATTGCCGCCGGTCGGCCCCATTGGTTCGGGCAGGATTATATGCGCGGGCAGGTCGGTCTTACGGCCTTTCAAATACTCCAACGCGCATCCTGCATGCGGCGTGTTGACGCCGCCGGTGAAGAGCCGCCCGGTCTGCAACATTTGATGGCCAGTGTCGTGCACGGCGGCTGCCGTGTGATAACAGGTCCGCACCAGCGAGAATTTGTCGGCCAGTTTCGCGTGTAGCGGGAAAATCTCCGAAATCTGGATGTCAGGATTATTGGTCTTGATCGGCTTGAATGGACCCCGGATTTCGCGCGGGGCGTCCGGCTTCATGTCCCAGGTGTCAAGCTGGCTGGGAGCCCCCAGGTTGAAGATCATGATTACCGCTTTTTCGTCGTGCCCTTGAGTGACGGCGCCTGCAGCCTTAAGAGTTGCCAGATGCGACATGCTGAGCCCAATAGCCCCCAACGCGCCGACCTGGAGAAAATCGCGGCGCGTTATCCCGTCGCACGTGGTAATCGAACCATTTCCTGTGACCTTGAGCATGGTGTCGGATCCCTTTCTACACGAATGAATTTGATCCGGGATTAACTTACACGGCAGGGCAGTTGGAACAAGTCCTAAGATTTAGCTTTTTCCGTCACGCTTGGGGAGCGGACCCGATTCTCAGCCGATGCTGCATCGCCAATGTTCGCCCCCATGGGGGCGCTCAACTTTAAGCAGCCGGTTGCCGCGTTGCGCCTCGGCGCCACCCATTTTGGCATTGAAAGTTGCGGAAGAGAAAACAAACAATCCGCCCGCATGAACCGCATCGATGAACGCTTTCTCCGCTTGCGTCAGCAGCGTGACAAAGGATTCATCGTTTATATCGGCGCGGGCGATCCAAATCTGCAGACGACGCGGCAACTTGCGCTTGGCTTCGACAGAATTGGGGTCGATGTCCTGGAATTGGGTGTTCCCTTCAGCGACCCACTGGCTGACGGTCTCGTCAATCAACTCGCCGCCCAACGGGGACTGGAGTCCGGCGCCACGCCGCCGAAGGTCCTCGACACTGTCGCCGACATCCGCCGTAATTCGCAGATCCCGATCGTCCTCTACATCTACTACAATCTGGTCCATCATTACGGGCTCGAACGCTTTGTGGCCGATTGCGCAAGATCCGGCGTCGATGGTCTGTTGGTGCTCGATTTGCCGCCGGAAGAATCCGCGGGCTATGAGAAGGCCATGGCGGCGGCAGGTTTGCGCGTCATTTACCTGGTCGCGCCGACGACTCCGGACGATCGCATCGCTCTGATCGTCAAGCGCGGCACTGGATTTATTTATTATGTCTCCCGCGAGGGCGTCACCGGCATGCAGGAAAAAGTCTCCGCCAATATTGCCGAAATGACCGCCAAAATCCGTGCGCATGCAACCTTGCCAATCGCCGTCGGCTTCGGCATCTCCAATCCCGATCAGGCGCGGCTCGTCGCGGCGAATTGCGATGCTGTCGTGGTTGGCAGCGCCGTCGTGAATCAAATCGCTAGACACGGCGAGGATGCGAAACTCGTCGAGCGCGTCCTGGAATTTGTTCAGCCTTTGATTCAAGCGGTTCGAAAGGCATGAAAACTAAAGCGGACCCACGAGATCGTTTTGTCGTCATTATGGCCGGTGGACGTGGCGAACGCTTCTGGCCGCTGAGCCGCGAGAAGACTCCCAAGCAACTGTTGCGGCTGCTGGGCAGCCGCTCTTTTTTGCAGCAAGCCGTCGATCGGGTTCTGCCCCTTGTGCCAGTCAAAAATATTTTCATCATCACCAACGAAGTCCAGGCCCCCGAAGTCCGCAAGCAAGTGCCAAAGCTTCCGAAGCAGAATGTGATCGCCGAACCGGTTGGCCGGGACACGTGCGCCGCGGTTACCCTCGGCGCCGCGCTCGTCGGCGCGCGCTCCACCACCGGCGTCATGGCCGTGCTGCCGGCGGATCATGTCATTCCTGAAGAGAAGAAGTTTCAGCAAGTCCTTGCCGACTCATTCGATCTGGCCACCCGCGGCCAGGTGATCGTCACGATCGGCATCCAGCCCACTGAACCTAATACCGGCTATGGCTACATCCGCGTCGGCGAACCTCTCCCGCCGCCCCACGGTGTGAAATCGTACAAAACGACCTTCTTTCGCGCGGAGCGTTTTGTCGAAAAGCCCAACTTTGACACCGCGCTGGAATACCTCAACAGCGGCCAGTACCGCTGGAATGCCGGGATGTTCATCTGGTCCTTCGTGACCATCACCCAGGGACTTGAAAAACATCAGCCCGAAATGGCCCAAGCCTGCCAGCGCTGGTTTAAGGTCGCCCACACGCCCAGGCTGGCCAAAATCCTGGCTCGCGAATACCCAGACATTCGCAAGATTTCTATTGACTTCGCCTTGATGGAGCACGCCCAAAACGTCGTCGTCGCCGATGGCGCTTTTACCTGGGATGACCTCGGCTCCTGGACCGCGATGGCGCGGCACATCACCGCCGACGCGGCGGGGAACTGCGCCATCGGCGACTTCGTCCACGTGGACGCCGCCCGCAATATCATTTACGACGCGCGCGTGAAGCACCGCACACCTATCGCCATAGTCGGCCTGCGCGATTCGATCATTATCCAGACCGACGACGCCACGCTGCTGGCTCACAAGTCCCAGGCACAGAAAGTTAAAGAACTCGTGGCGAAACTCGCGGCCGACAAGAAATACAAGATCCTGGTGTAAAAAGCTCTAAGTTCCTAATGACTAAATCCCTCACCAAATCTCGCATTCTAATCTTCGGGTTTTGGGCATTTCTTGTTTCCTTTGCCATGGGTCATCGGTCATTCGTCATTTCCCCGCTCCATGCTGCGCAAGCCACGGGCCAACTCCGCATCGCCGCCGCCTCCGACCTCAAGTTTGCTCTCGACGAAATTATCGTGCGTTTCACGAATCAAAACCCCCGCTGCACCGTAAAGACGAGCTACGGCGCCTCCGGCAACCTGTTCGCGCAAATCCAGAACGGGGCGCCTTTCGACATTTTTTTCTCGGCCGACACCAACTACCCGCATCGCCTGCTCGAAAACGGTCACGCGACAAATTACTTTATTTACGCGGAAGGCCATTTGGCCGTTTGGGTATTGAAACGCTCACCCATCGACGTGGAAAAGCGCGGCCTTCAGTCGCTGCTTGACCCGTCAATTCGCAAGATCGCCATTGCCAATCCCGCCCACGCTCCGTACGGCCGTGCCGCCGTCGCGGCTCTGAAAGACGCTGGATTGTATGAACGGGTTTCCAGCAAATTCGTGCTTGGCGAAAACGTCGCCCAAACCGCCCATTTCATTCAGAGCGGCGGCGCGGATATCGGCATCATCGCACTCTCGCTGGCACGGTCTCCTGCCCTGTCGGATCAGGGCCGGCACCGGAAAATCCCTTCCCGCCTCGAACAGGCGGCTATCCTCTTGCGCCGTTCCTCGAACCCGAACGCCGCGCGAGCTTTCCGAGAGGCCATCCGCTCTCCAGAAGCCCGATCTATCCTCGAGCGTTACGGACTGACGCCGAAATGACATGGATTGGAACGCCCTCTGGCTCAGCGCCCGTTTGTCCGCCTGCACCTCTCTGCTCCTGTTCGTGATCGGTGTTCCGGGTGCCTGGTGGTTGGCCACCACCCGGTGGCGCGGCCGTATCTTTGTCGAAGCCGTGGTCGCCCTGCCCCTCGTGCTACCGCCAACCGTCCTGGGCTATTACGTTTTGGTCGGTTTGGGTCCGAACAGTTTTGCGGGCCGCTGGTATGAATCGATCACGGGCGCGCTCCTCCCGTTCTCCTTTGAAGGCCTGCTGATTGCCTCTGTCCTTTACAGCCTGCCCTTCGCCGTCCAGCCTTTTACAGCGGCATTCCGAGCCATTGATCCCCACTTGATCGAAGCCTCACTTAATGCAGGAGCTTCCCCGTCAAAAACCTTCTGGCGCGTTACCCTTCCTCTCGCGTGGCACGGGATTCTGGCCGGAATCGTCCTCAGTTTCGCCCACACCCTCGGCGAATTTGGCGTCGTACTGATGGTTGGCGGAAACATTCCGGGCGAAACCCGCACTGTCTCCGTCGCCATTTACGACCACGTCCAAACCCTCGACTACTCCGCTGCCGCCCGCACTTCTATCTTCCTGCTCGCAATCTCCTTCCTTGTTCTCAGCATCACCTACGCCTTGCAGCGCAACTTTCGCCTCAGCCCCCTTTTGAATCCCCGCTGAGCGTCCTGCATCTCCTCCAACCTACAGTCCGGCCAATCCAAGGCCACGAATCACGCGTTCAGCGATGGCCCGGCGGCGTTCGGAGGTCACCGAACCCCGATGGCGTTTTAGATCTTTCTTCTCCGCAGCGTAAACCAGATCGCATTTGCAGAGAGTTGGCCAATCCAGGCCATCGGCCTCATCCAGAATCACTTCATGAATCTCGGGCTTGCGCAGAGCGCGCTGGGAGGAACACAAGATGACGCTGACCCGGGGTTTGAGCTGGACGCGATCCTCGGTTGCGAGAATGACTGCCGGGTGCTCGTCGGCGTCGGGAAACTTCCAGTTCCAGACTTCCCATGGTTTCATCAGTCCTCCCAGGACGGCTTGCCTTGAGCGGCCGCCGCGGCAGCCTCCAGGCGCTCATCACTCTTCCCAGCCCGTTTGTAGGCTTTAGAGAGCGCGCCGCGTGGCCATGGCGCCAATGTAGTAATCTGGGCCGGCGAAATTTTGACCGATTCGCGTTCGATAACCTCAGGCAGGTACCGGCGCAGAGTGAGCCGCACGAGATTTTGCTTCTTCTGGCGTGTGCGCTTAGCGCCCTGAGCGAGCAAGTCGGCCAGGTCGTCGTCGAGACGGATTGACATGGGCGTTGAAGCCATGATCATAGTGTAGCAAAACTTGCTACATTAGCAAGCGACGACAGGGCTCCGCGCGAAAGTCGCTTTGCCGAGTCAGGCATTGGATGCTTTCTAGACGAGATATCGCGATGCGATTGGCTTGGAGTGGGTTCGCGTCAAACATTCGGGAATGGTCTCCGCTGCCGCCCGCACTTCTATCTTCCTGCTCGCAATCTCCTTCCTTGTTCTCAGCATCACCTACGCCTTGCAGCGCAACTTTCGCCTCAGCCCGCTCCTGAATCCGCGATAGTCGTTATGGCTCGGCGATTTCGCCCAGGAGCGCAGCGCGACGCGCGCCGGTCGTGCCCGGAATATTTCCTGGCAGTCGATTGAGCCGCAGCCAGGCCAAAAATGCGAAAGCGGCCGGCTCGATGGCCTGCGCCGGCCAGCCGAGGTCCTCGCACGAAAATACTTCGCAGCGCAGTTCTCCCCGAATCGCCCCTACAAGCGTCTTGTTGGCAACGCCTCCGCCGCACAAAATTATCCGCTCCGGTGGGGATGGAAGGTGGCGTGAGTAATTCAGTTGAATGGATTGCGCGGTGAACTGGGTGAGCGTCGCCAGCAGATCGAATTTCGAGAGGCCGGCGGCCTGTTGCGAAATGCGATTGAGAAAGGCTTCGCCGAACATCTCCCGCCCTGTGCTCTTGGGCGGCTCCTTCCATAGAAACGGGTGTTTGAGCCAGCGAGTCACGAGTTTCTCGTTCGCTTTGCCGCGAGCCGCCCACGCCCCGTCTCGGTCAAATAACCTTCGGCTGCTCGTGCGCCGGGCAATCGCGAGGTCCAGCAACATGTTTGCGGGACCGGTATCGAAGGCGATCACACGCGGCTTGGGGCCGCGCCGCCAATCGAGCGACGTCACGTTGCTGATGCCGCCGAGATTATTAACGCACACGTGACGTCCTTTCTCAGCGAAAACCCGAACATGAAAAATGGTTGCAAGAGGGGCGCCCTGGCCGCCGGCGGAGATATCGCCAGCCCGAAAATTACTGACGATGGGCACTCGGAGCCCTTCTGCCAGCCAGGCCGGCTCGCCAATTTGCAGCGTTGCGCAACGCTGGGCGTCATGGAAAACGGTTTGGCCATGCAAGCCGACACCCTGCGGCTTGCGACGTCTCCGGCGTGCGTTCCGCGCATAGAATTGGCCGAGATCGTTGTGTAGTTGGGCGAGTTCCCACGAGTGACATTCGTTCGCCGCAGCGGCGCGCAAGCGTTCCCGCAATCTGGCCGGAAAGGCGGCATGCCAGTGTTCCCGCAGCTCAACCGCACGGCGGCCAATCTCGCAAAGCGCGTAGTCCGCGCCGTCGAGACTGGTCCCGCTCATGATGCCGAGGATCGTCAAAAAACTGAGTGATTAAATGTGTCACTCTCAACTCTCAACTCTGCACGCATCAGCCCCTTCTCAATCTAATCTTGCTCTTAATCTCAATCTTCGCATCTTCGCGTCTTCGCTGTTGATTACCTCCCCATCGCATTCAGCCTTCACGCACAGTGGCTGAGCTGGAAGGGCTGGCACTCAGTTGGCGGATGCCCTCGAGCACGTAAATGATCCCTGATATTCCGGTGCAAAGAGCCGCCGCCAACGAAACAAAAAACAGCCAATCGGCGCGCAGTTTCAGCAGCGTCCAGAGGATGCAGGCCATTTGCAGCACGGTGGCAGCTTTGCCGATCATCACTGGACGCACTGTCACCTTGCCGCACACATGCTGAATGATCAGCAAACCAACAATCAGCAGAGCGTCACGGCTCAAAATCGTCGTGGTAAGCCACATCGGAATACGCCCCAGGTGCGGGTCGTTTTTCATGCTCAAAAGGACAACGCCGGATACCAGGAGCATCTTGTCCGCGAGCGGATCAAGGATTCTGCCAAGCTCACTCTCCTGCCGGTAGTGCCGGGCGATATAACCGTCGATGCCGTCACTGATGGCGGCGGCAGCAAACGACAGCACCGCGAATAACCGATACCACTCATTACCCCCTTGCACATAGTAGAGCACCTGCAGGATAAAAAAGGGCACCAGCAGAATACGCAGAATGGTAATCTTGTTTGCCGTCGTCACGGCCCCATCAGACCTGAAAGGGCCGAATTTATCAATCTGAAGCCAACGCGCCAGCCACGACTTGTGTTGGCGCGTGCCGGTTGCGTTCATAACGCTTCTGAAAAGTGTTTCACGCCAGAAGCTTGCCAAACGGCCAAATTTTGAAACAAATCAGGCCCTCTGCGGTGTCTTTCGTATGACTACACTTATGATCTGCATCTCGAATCATCGGGCACGCCTCCTCTCACGCTTTGCCCGCATTTTACTTCTCTTGATGTCCGTCGCCCCCTCGCTCCCGGCTGACGACATCGATGATTACATCGCCGCGCAACTTAAGCGACAAAACGTTCCAGGGCTCTCGCTTGCTGTCGTGAAGAATGGAAAGGTCCTCAAGGCCAAAGGCTATGGCCTGGCCAACCTGGAATGGAACATCCCCGCCACTGCCGACACCGCCTACCAACTCGCCTCGGTGAGCAAACAGTTTACCGCCACGGCCATCATGCTCCTGGTGCAGGACGGAAAACTCCGCCTCTCCGACAGCATCACCACATTCTTTTCCGAGCTCCCCGCTGCCTGGAGCAACATCACCGTGCGGCACCTCCTTACCATGACCTCAGGCATCAAGGATTACCTCAACATCGTGCCGCGCACCGAATGGCGAAACAATTTCACCCACGAGCGCCTCCTTCAGATCATGGCTGACGCGCCGTTGGACTTCCCCGCCGGCGATAAAATACACCTACTCCAACAGCAATTACGTCCTCTTGGCGATACTCATCCAGAAACTCTCCGGAAAATCCTACGACACATTCCTTTCCGAGCGCGTTTGGAGACCGCTCCAAATGACGGCCACGCGTCGCGATAGTCCTTTCGATATCATTCCGAATCGCGCCGGCCTCTACGAGTGGAAGACAAACAAATTCGAGAATATCGACCTCCTCAACCCCACCCTGTGGAACAATGGCGACGGGGGCTTGCTCTCGACCGCGCTGGATCTCGCCCGATGGGATGCTGCACTCTGCACCGAAGACGTTCTCAAAAAGGCGACTCTGCAGCAAATGTGGACGCCCACGCGCCTGAACAATGGTCAAGAGAGCGGCTACGCATTCGGTTGGAGCTTGGGCGGTGCGCGCGGCCATCACAGCGTCGGCCACGGCGGAGGCCGGCCCGGCACTACTACTCAAATAACCCGCTTCCCCGACGACGGCCTCACAGTCATTGTGCTGATGAATGGACGCGGCAGCGCTTACAGCATCGTTGAGCGCGTCGCCGGTTACTACATCCCGGGGCTCACTCTCCATTCAATCACACCGCAGAAAGATCCGAACCCTGAGTTCAGTCAGCGGCTCAAACAATGCCTGATGGAACTGGCCGAAAAGAAAGATTCAGCGATACTGACCCCCGAATTTCGGAAGAACTTCAGCAATTCCCGCCGCCGTTTCGCCGCGCTCCAAAGCGACATCAAAGGCTTGAAGTCCTTCACTTTCGTCATCAGCGAAGAGCCAGGGCAACCCGAGCGCCTCGGGGTGCCGGTTGCGCGCTACTCCTCATATAGGATCGAGACTGACAACGGGCCGCGCTTCTACACCATAGCGCTGACGGCCGACCACAAGGTGGGATGGATTGATGCTACGGATTGAGTCGCAAAATCTAATATGGCCCGTATCTTCGCTTGCCCATAGACCGGCTGCCACGGAATCCGTGGCAGCCTTCCTTGGCTTGTGTCCACTCCATAAGAGCGGGTCGCCAAAAACTGGGTGCGCAACCGCAGCGCTTTGTGCTCTGCCCCGCCGTAGGTTTGCTCAGCGAGTGTTTCATTCCTTCTTACACCATATCCGCCCGATCCCGCCTCTCAATTGGGGTGTTAACCCAAAAACATTGAGGTCCCCGTGCCGGGCCGGGCCGGGCCGCAGCCGCGACACAGACGCGCGCGCCAATTGAATGCTTGACCGAGACGGGAGCAGGCGTAGTGTCGGCCAAAGGAAAGGATCAATTATGAAACGACTGCTTTGCTTCAGTTGCTTTCTCGCCGGTTTCATTGGTGCATCGACTCTTCAGGCCGCCACTTCGGAAGGAAAGCTCTCCGCCGACTATGAAAAGCTCTCGAAGGAATTTGACGAGAAACGTCAGGCTTACTTCAAAGCCTACGAAAACGCGAAAACCGATCAGGAACGCGAAAATCTCCCTGTTAAATATCCCGATTCAAGAGAGTACGCCAAAAAGCTACTCGCCATGGCGGAACAGAACCCGGCTGATCCCGGCGCGCTGGATGCGCTGGTCTGGATCGTGCAGAACGGCGGCGTTTACGACCGCGAGACGGGTCCAAAAGTTCTCGCGTTGCTCAAGGAACACCACCTCCAGAGCGAAAAGCTCAAGGACGTTTGCGGCCGGCTGGCTTACGGCTCACTGAAAGAAAGCCATGACTTTCTCCAGACTGCGTTGGAGAAAAATCCGCATGACGACGTCAAAGGCGCGGCCGCTCTCGCCCTCGGCAGAAGGCTCCTCCAGGACAGCAGCAAGAATGGCGCGGAAGCAGAAAAATATTTCAATCTCGTCATCGACAAACACGGCAGCAAATCTCAAAAGAAAGCCGCCAGGGGCGAGCTATTTGAATTGCATCACCTCGCCATCGGCAAAGTTGCTCCGGAAATCGAGGGCCAGGACGTCGATGGCGACAAATTCAAGCTCAGCGATTACCGTGGCAAAGTCGTCGTCCTCGACTTCTGGGGTGATTGGTGAGGACCTTGCCGGGCCATGTACCCACACGAGCGGTCGCTCGTGAAGCGGTTGGAAGGCAAGCCTTTTGCGTTGCTCGGCATCAACAGCGACCCAAAAGACAAGCTCAGGCAGGTCCTCAAAAAAGAGAACATCACCTGGCGCTCGTGGTGGGACGGTGGCAACACCGATGGCCCGATCGCGACGGCATGGAATGTTTCCGGCTGGCCGACGATCTACGTCCTCGATCACAAGGGCGTCATTCGCTACAAAGGCCCGCGAGAAAAAGCTCTCGACAAAGCCGTCGATACCCTCCTCGCCGAGTTGGAAAAAGAGAAGTAACGGCGTCCCTCAGAGAACTTCTCATTGACACTCTGAACTTGGCGGACGCCGGGCTTCTGCCCAGCTTGGCTCTCCATCTGTCCTTGCTGTCCTCTTGTCCAGCCTTCCATCCTGGCTTGTCACTTGGGAAAGCAGGTGAGCAGCACCACGGAGTCGAAACGGCGTGTTTAGTCGGGATTCATCAGGTGCAGCAGAGAGCTGCGAACGGCGAGCCCGACTAAATCGTTGATAACATCGAGGACGACGAACCGGCGCACTTGCCCCCACAGTTCGGTTTCACAGGCGGTGCCGACGTGAAGGAGCAGTGAATTGAGCATTTCGCGGGTGTCATCGCGGGCCAGAATGCGCTCGAACCCGCGACGAATGGCCGGAAGAGAGACCTGCGCGATATTTGCGTGATTCATGATCTCAAAAGCCAGGCGCAGGAGGAGGCGCATTTCCGCGGAGGACAGGGCGGCTTCCTCAGGCAGGGTCCGATCCGTGGCACGCCGGGAGAGCAGGAGATGCAGCGCGCGAAATCGGGCTTTGCGAGGCTCCAGCCACGGTTCGTGGCGCAAAACGCCAAGAAGGGCGCGAGCCGGGTCCGCGGGATTGGCAATGCGCGCGAGGATCGGTGTGCCCACGATGCGTTCGTCTTCCCACCAGCCCGGCAGTTCTTCGAGCTTGCGATGGCTTTCGCGCGCCATGCGGAGATCGAATTCGCGGACCAGGCGTATTTCCCTGTGGAGATAACCGTAATTGAGCGGAGCCAGGACGGCTTTGCGCAGACGCAAAGGCAGGGGCACGAGGTCGGGAAGGGCGAGCGGCACTTCGAGCATCCCCTCGTGGCGTTCGAGCGCGGCTCGCATGCACATGTCCCACGACCCCTCAATCGAGGGAAGGTTCTCGTGCAGATTGACTCCAGCGAGCAGGGAAATCGCGCTGGTATGGGTCACCTCCCGGTTCAGCAGAGGGGTTAGCCCGTGGCGGCTGGCAAGGCTGTAGAGGAAGTCGTAAGCGCTAATCTGTTGTTGCGCCTTGGTGGCCGACCACGAGGCAAATTGAGAGCGCGTGCATTGCCAAAGAACCTGATGTTTCTGCGCGAGGATCGAGCCGAGGCCGGCTTCGTGGAGCGCGAACGCATAGGCGCTCTTCAGCAACGCACGCCCACGCGGCCCCTTCCATTTCCCGTGTTCCTGCTCCAGCTCCCATGGCTTGAGATGGGCGGGACCCCAGCCAAAGAACTCTGGCGCGACACGGTGGAGGGCGGTAAAGGAGGAGACGCCAAACCGGGACAAAATATTGGGAGAGACCTCGTCGAAAAGCCTGGCCCAGCGGCGGAACGACCGGGCCACTTCGTAATTGAGCTCACCAGATTCAGTGAAGAGTTGGGGCTCGGACGCCCGGACTCGGTCGAGAACGGCACGGGCAACCCGGTCGAGCACCTCCCAGATAGCCTGGTAACTGTCGTGACGGACGCGCTGTGGGGTCGCCGAGACTTTTCCAACCAGTTCGGGGGGGAGATTGCCAGCGCCAATCTGATTGAGACACCGCACCAACACAGCCCGCCAGTCGAGCAGACCGCTTTCGCGCATCAGGGACGGGGGAACACGGACGCCGAGTGACAGGAATGCGTCTTCCCAATCCGTGCGCCCAAACGCACCGATGTTCCAGCGGGGCTGGCCCTGGTCGATGGCGACAAGCCGCAGACCATACTTGATCTGCCAAAGCGCTGCATTGATCAGCATCTCGGCGGCGCGCTCATCGGTGAGTTCCTGCCGGATCGCGAGTTTCCATGGTCGCACCGGCGGGTCTTCGCCCTGGGTGATGCCGGGAAACGCGACTTCAGCAACGGCGCTCGGACGGATGAGACGAAAGCCCGTGCTCTTGAGGAGGTGCCGCAAATCGGCGTTCTCGATGTCGCCACAGGTGCGCAAACCGAATTTTTCCAGGAGGAGGTAACGTAGGTAAATCGGGGCCCGCCGGTCGAAGATAAGCCGTTTGGCGGCGGAGAGAGTATCCAGCGCGACGGGCAAAGCGGCATGTGAAAGCGGACAGAGCAGCGACTTCGGGTAGGAGCCGAGAAAACCCGCGACACCGGGCCTGACGCAGTACCATGCCGTGAGGATCAGAAGTTTATCGTAATGCCCGCTTTGCTGGACATTGCGGATGCCTGCCAGGGCTGCGGCGATGCGAAAAACCCTCTCAAAATGCGGAATTTCGGCCTCATCACCGTCGGTTCCGCGCAAGTGCCGATATTGCGCTTCGGCGGAAGGGAAGCGACGGGAGATGGCGCGCGCGTCCTCCAGTAGTGCAGGGTCGAATTCCGGCAATCGCATTCGGGCGCGAGCGGCGTCGGCTTCCGGCGAAATCGTGGATGGGATTGCCCAGGTGCGGACGTAGGGAACGTCCGCGAGTGGTGGTCGGCATGCCGGTTCAGCCGCGGCCGGGGGCGAAGCGGGTGGCTGGGCCAATTCAACAGCCGAACGGGTGTCGTACGAGCCCGCCGGCTGGACTTCATCAGATTCGGTCCACACGGTAGTCAAAAACTAATACCAAGGCGACGATTTGTTGTCACCTGTTTCATGCGCGCTACTGGTTCGCGTCAAATTATGTCAAAGAAGCCGTGCGCCGAAAAGGGGAAAACGGGCGATCCCGCCGCTCGCAAGCGAAGGGTTCCAGCGACATTTGCTGAAATCCCTTACCAAACGCAGGGAATCCGCATATTTTGAACTCCGAATGATATCCGGAATGAGAACGGGCCTCCCGGCCTTGACGTGGTGAACGCAACTGAGTTCCGCATACGGAAGTGGGCGCTGACGTTTACCGTCGCCGCGTTGCTGGGCAACCCGCAGCCTGAAGCCTGGGCCGCTGAGACACGAACTCTCTGGACGACGTCACGCGTGTTCGGGTCCCCAAGTCCACCGGCGCCCTACGCGATTGAGCGACAGTTTCCCAAGCTGACGTTTAGGAATCCGGTGGATCTGGCGCGGATGCCCGGATCAGATCGTCTCTTCGTGCTGGAACAAGGCGGCAAGCTTTTCTCGTCTATCAACCGGGCGGCCATCGAAAGCGCAGAGCTCGTGGTCGATTTTCGCAAGCATCATCAGCCGTTCGACAGCTCTTATGCGATCGCTTTCCATCCGCAGTTCAGTGAAAACAGATTTATTTACGTGTGCTATGTCGAGCCGGGCGGCAGGACGAATGGTTCGTTCGTGTCGCGATTCAGAGTTGGGCAATCGGACCCGCCGACCATCGACCCCGCCACTGAACAGGTGGTTATTCGCTGGTTGAGCGGCGGCCATAATGGATGCACGCTCGCGTTTGGGAACGACGGCTTTCTTTACATCTCGACAGGGGATGCGGCAAGTCCCGACCCGCCGGACACCCCTTTCAACACCGGGCAGGACATCAGCGACCTGCTCGCGGCGATCCTGCGCATCGATGTCGATAAGACCTCTGGGACGAACAACTACGCCGTCCCGCCCGACAACCCATTTGTACGCACGACCGGCGCACGGCCCGAAATCTACGCCTTCGGTCTGCGCAATCCCTGGCGAATGAGTTTCGATGGCGCGTCCGGTGATCTTTGGGTCGGGGACGTGGGCTGGGAGCAATGGGAGATGATTTACCGGGTGAAATCCGGCGCAAACTACGGTTGGGCAATCACCGAAGGGCCGAACACGCGGGTGCGTGCCGACGTGCGGCCCGGCTCCGGGCCGATCCTGCCACCAATGGTCGCGCTACCGCATAGCGAAGCCGCGAGCATCACGGGCGGGATTGTTTATCACGGGAAGAAGCTGTCGAAATTGCGAGGCGCCTACGTTTACGGGGATTGGGAGACGGGGAAGTTCTGGGCCTTGCGTAATGACGGCGACAAACTGCTGTCGAACGACGAGCTTTGTGACACCACACTGAAGCCCGTCTCATTTGTGGAGGATCATGCGGGTGAGTTGCTGATTCTCGATTACAATGGCGGCATATATTCCTTCGTCCCGAACAGCGCCCAGCCGGCAAACCTTGCGTTCCCGCGCAAGCTGAGCGAAACGGGTTTGTTCACTTCACTTGCTCCGCTCACGCCCGCGCCGGGCGTGGAATCGTATCGCATCAATGCGGAAATGTGGAATGACTACGCGACCGCTCAACACATCTTCGGCATCCCGAGCGAAGAGGCAATCGCCACCGCGGGCGGACGCGAAACCATTGCCGGGCGCATGTGGTATTTTCCTTCGAATACCGTCTTCGCGCGCACGCTCGCGCTGGAGATGGAGCGCGGCAAGCCTGCGACGCGGCGTTACATCGAAACGCAATTGCTTCATTTCGAGGGCCAGACCTGGAACGCCTATACGTACCGCTGGAACACGGCCCAGAATGAGGCCGAGTTGGTCCCGGCCGACGGCGCAAATGAGACCTTTACCGTCACGGACCCGGCCGCGCCGGGCGGCCGGCGCAACATCCCCTGGCGGTTTCATAGCCGTGCTGAATGCCTCCGCTGCCACAACGTTTGGGCAGGCGAAACCTTGTCGTTCAACTGGTTGCAGTTGAACAGACGCGGCGAAATGTCCGAACTGAAGCGCCTGGAAGGGCTGGGCTTGCTCAAAATGAAAGGCTCGCCGAGGCCGCTTCCGCAACTCGCCGATCCATATGATGCATCACACGATTTGGCCGGCCGCGCCCGGTCGTGGCTGCACGTGAATTGCTCGACGTGTCACCGCAATGGCGCTGGCGGGGATGTCCCATCGTGGTTCAATTATGACCAGCGGATCGACAGGATGCGGACCGTGGACGCCAAACCCGCCCGCGGAGATTTTGGAATTGAGGCCGCATGCGTGATCGCCTCGGGCGATCCGTATCGGTCAACACTTTTCTATCGCATCAGCACGGAGGGTTCGGCCCGGATGCCGCACGTCGGCTCACGGGTGGTCGATGAGCGCGGCGTGCGCGTAGTGCGTGGTTGGATCGAGTCGCTGTCGGCGCAGACAAATCACGCCGAGTTAAAAAAGTTAAACGAGTTAAATTCGGACGATTTGTTAGTCCGCCAAACGCTAACCAATCTGCTCGGAGGCATGAGCGGCGCGCTCGCTTTGCTGGATTTCGCCTGCGCCGAGCCGCCCGAAAGCAGGTTGCGGGCGGATGTAGGGATGGTCGCCGGGGCCCACACGAATGCGCTGGTGCGTGATCTGTTTCAACGGTTGCTGCCGCCTGAGCTGCGTCGCCAGACCCTGGGTCTGGAGTTCTCTCCGCAAACAGTGCTTACGCTCAAAGGCGATCCCAAACGCGGTGAGCAGGTGTTCACGGGCATCTCCCAATGTTCCCGCTGTCATATTTGCAAGGGAGCGGGTCGTGCCTTCGGTCCCGAGCTCACCGACATCCGCAAGAAGTACGACCGGGAGCAAGTGCTGAATCAAATCCTCCAACCCTCGAAGGTAATCGCCCCGGAATTCAAAACTCTCATGGTCACGCTGCGCGACGGTACCGAGCTGAACGGCTTCATCATCAAACGAGATGCTGCTGAGCTAACGTTGCGCGATGAGAACCTGACCGACCATCGACTCAAGCTTGGTGATCTAAAGGAAACGCGCGAAGCTGCCCTGTCCGCCATGCCCGAAGGACTGCTCGCGCCCCTCACGGCACAGGAAGCGGCGGATTTGCTCGAATACCTGATCACCCATTAATTGCATTAATTGCGCCGGACGCTTGATTGGTTAGGAATTCGGATGTTAGCGTCTTGTGTCTTCCCGGAACTTTCATTAACACCCCACTTCAGTGGGGTGGCACGCACTTTCAGACCAGCGACCACCACGCCACCTCCAACCCATCCCGCTAAAGCAGGATGTTAATGCCCTCTGCGTCTCCGCGTTGCGGTGAGCCATTTCAGGAGTTTCTTCTACCATCAACATCCCGGCGGGCGTCCTCCCTTCAACCCTCTTAAGAAACTCGTTGCGGAAGTGTTTGAATCCCAAGAACTTGCAAAGAGATCGCGTTCGGTGGAATCGCGACTCTGTAACCCCCGACCTGCGGGCGAAGCCTCGGTGCAAAACAAAATCCAACTGGAGCGGGCTGATCTCGTGCCGCGCGTTCGCCGATCCAAGGGTTCTCTGCGTACGCAGTCCAATCCTCCCGGAACTTTCATTAACACCCCACTTCAGTGGGGTGGCACGCACTTTCAGACCAGCGACCAGTTTCCTTGACCCCTTTGGCCGCAGGCCAAAGGGGTCAAGGAAATTCCTACCACCACGCTACCTCCAACCCATCCCGCTAAAGCAGGATGTTAATGCCCTCTGCGTCTCCGCGTTGCGGTGAGCCATTTCAAGAGTTTCTTCTACCATCAACATCCCGGCGGGCGTCCTTCCTTCAACTCTTCAACCCTTCAACCCTCCAGCTTGAACGACTCACGCTGGAGTGTGCCGCCTGCTCCCGACAGCAATGAAATTGCGCGCGCCGAACCGCGCCCCTACACTCTCACTCGCCATGGAAATCATTGAACCTAAATTCGGCAGTTGAACCCCTAAAAACTCCGGATGTCATTTGAGTTGCAAGTACTTATGAATTCGCCACTTGTCACCGAAAAAATGAACTGCGGAGCAGTTGGATCTCACTTGCTGGCAGCGGGTTGCGCCGCCGGAGGGATTTCAACTGCCGAATCTAGGTTGAAGCATTGAAGCAATCTCCTGCCCGTTCTGCGGCCAGACCTTCCCCTCACGGCACAGGAAGCGGCGGACTTGCTGGAATACCGGAATACCTGCTCACCCATTAATCGGAACCCGCTTGATTCATTAGATAGCGTCCTCTAAGTCCGTCGAACTATTCGCGCCGTTTTGTTGCGGCCGTCTGCCCGCATCCGCCGATCCGTCCGGATCAGAGCTGCCGCGCCGCCAACTTCGCTCGCACATCTCTCCGCCATTTGCGGTTATGGCAGGGCTCGTGCGTTCATTCATCGTCAAAGCGGTCTCCATCCGGTGCCCTTGCACACTTCGCACTCACTCGCGTTCATTTTTCCTGTACCTTCGCAAATGGAACACTCATTCTCAACTCTGGCGATCTGCCAGGATTCTTCTGCTGGAGCAAGTTGATATCGCGTCCGCCAGCGGCGATCGTGATTCTTCAGACGACTCGAGGTAATGACTTGAGCTCCGCTTTCCACGGGCTCGATTACAACAACCTCCTCCTCGTCACCTTCTGCCACCACTCGGTAACCAGTTCCGTAGCGCTCGACATCCCACGCCTTCTCCGCTGAGCGCGACCACTCCGCGCGCAGTTCGAAGTATTCCTTCATGAATTCTACCACCGACTTCATCGCACATTGCGCCGAACGCGCCCCTCAGGTGATCGGCCATCCTATGGCACGTCAACGTTTCCGGTTCAAGCGCCATCGAGCAAACAGACCGTCGTTGCCGACAGGAGTAGCACCGGCAACCAAATTGTTTCGAGATTCTGATGAAAAGCGAATAGACAACCGCCCGCAACCAAGCCGATCGCACCATAGGTCGCTTCGAGACGAAAACAGCAACCCGAGTACGGCCTCCCAGAACCGCAACCGCACGGACTCCTTAAACCGATCACGGATCCTGTCTTCATCGGGTCGTGGGCTTGATGTTCTTTCGTAGCCTACGGCCGAGCGCCCCTTGCGTCAAATCAGCCAGATGCTTTTCGTGCTTTGACGATCTTACCGCAGAGCTGTACGATAGGAGTGAAGCGAACCCACAGTAGATTCGCTACCTTGTGCAGCCACTGACCGATAGCAATCTAAGCCGCGCTCGCAGCATTCGGCTTGTCGCCGTGAGCGCTTCGGTGAGCGCGATTGGTTTTCCCTTTGCTGCCGCTTCTTACGCGCCGACGGAGATTGGCTGCCCGGCATGGTGGGGAGTTCTGATGTTCAGTGTTATGGCGTGTTGCAGCATCGCCTGCTTCTTTCTTTGCCCTCCGCGCCCGCGGATTTGGAAGCTCATTGCGCTAGCGTTGACAATTCCCGCTCTGTTCTGGACGCTTTCGACTTGGGGGGACTACTGGCTGCATTTGATTTACCACGTCTGACAGCCGCTCGACCGACCTTCGCGCTCCGCTTCAACCCTTCAGCCCTTCAACTCTTCAACCCTCCCGTTTGAACGATTCAACGCTGGAGTGTGCCGCCTGCTCCCGCGAGCAATGAAATTGCGCGCGCCGAACCGTGCCCCTACACTCTCAATCGCCATGGAAATCATTGAAGCGATCTCCTGCCCGTTCTGCGGCCAGACCTTTCAAATCCCCCTCGACACGACCCTGCCCTCACAACGCTTCACAGCCGACTGCGAGATCTGTTGCCGCCCGCTCGAAATCTCCATCCAATGCGAGCCAGGCGAAGTCCTTTCCCTCGAAGTCCAGGGCAGTTGACGCTGATATCGCCCGAATCACAGAAGTGTAGCGGGCGGGGCAGGGCCTCGGCGCTTCACTACGTCATTCCTTCGCTTCCCTTGCGGCCTTCTGTGAGAGTTCCCTCCCAATCCGGCGGCCGTTGCCGTAATTGTAAATGCCTTATCAGGGGCCACTGTACAAACCCATCCAGCGCAGATCTGGAAACCGCGGAGCGCGACCTTATTTGCCGCCCCAGCCGGCGTCCCGCTGCCCGTTCAACGATTCAACGATTTGACGATTCAACGATTTGCCCCGTCACCTTCTCCAATTGCGACGCGACCTGGAGCACGCCTTCCAGCAGGGTCTTCCAATCGGCTTCAGTGGTTTCCCAACCCGCGCTGAACCGGAGGACACGGCCAGCTTCCGCGGGACTATAGCCCATTGCAGCGAGGACGTGTGAAGGTTGTTCTTTGCCACTGGCGCAGGCGGAACCGGTTGAAACGGCGTAGCCATGGCGATCCATCTTGACGACCCATCGCTGCTGGCAATCGGCCTGAGGCATGACCACAGAAACGGTATTCCAGAGGCGTTCCTGGTTTTCGCCCACAATTGTTACGCCGGAGAGATGGGAGAGGAGTTGACGCTCGAATTGTTTGCGCCAGCCCAGGCGCACACGCTGCTCATTGAGAGCAAGGCTATGTTCCCTGGCTTCGAGAGCGGCCAGCATCGCCGCGACCCCGGCTACATTCTCGGTCCCGGGCCGGCGTCCCTCTTCCTGACGCCCCCCAAAGAGCAATGAATGAAATTTCCCATTGACCTTCAGGAAGCCGATGCCTTTGGGTCCACCAAACTTGTGCGCGCACCCGCTGACGAATTCGCAGGCGCCGAGACTGCGCGCCGGCATCTTGCCGAGCCATTGGGCGGCGTCGCAGAACACAGGAACATTCCATTCACGGCAGAAATCGAGCACGTGCTGCCACGGCTGGAGGACGCCCGTTTCGTTGTTCGCGGCCATCACTGCCACGAGGCCGGGCGGCTCTTTGGGAAGTTCCTCGTGCAACCAGTCGATATCAATGACACCACTGCGATCCACGGGGATGAGCCGGAACCGGTCCTCAAAATAATGCGCGGTTGCGTTGAGGACACACGGATGTTCAATCGCGGAGATCCACACTTCAGCCCCGCCGGGCAGCGCTCGGGCAAGGTGGTGCAGGACCATGTTGTTCGATTCGGTCGCGCCGGAAGTCCAAACGATGTCCAGCGGATCGCAACCAAGATAGTTGGCCAACTTTACGCGCGCGGTTTGCAGGAGCATATCGGCGCGTGACCCGATGCGGTGCGGACTGGAGGGATTGCCGACATACTTCTCCACCGCCTCCAGCCACGCCTCGCGCGCCTGGGGCAGGAGCGGAGTCGTCGCGTTATGATCGAAATAGAGCATCGCCCGAATTTACGCCGAAATTGGAAAAACGCAAAATCGCGAATCGTGGGAGCGAGCGCCACAAAAGCTTTGAACAGCAGATCAACAGCATTTATCGGCGGCTCAGGAAGCGAAGAATCAGACCCGGAACGTCCGAGCGTCACAGGAGCTCTTACTGGCGCTGCGTCATCAGCCTTGGCAGCGATTTTTCATGATCGGTGAGCTCAAATAATACTAGAGTGTCGGACCGGTGTAAAATCGGGCTTTGCTGTAACAATCTTTCCAGCGCTTCGCGGGCATAGGTGCTGTAAGCGTCGATTTTCCCATAAAGAGGAAATCGTGCGTTCCACGCGGCGGGCAAATCTTTCACGCCGGCGCTCACATGCCGGTTGTTGTTCATCAGTACGTAACGAACACCCCAAGCTCGAAGGAAGTGCGCTAATTCCTGAGGCGGGGCGCCGGCAGGAAACTGCAATAATGGGTTGACCAGACCGGGTTCTGTGACCGTGAGGATACGATTGCGAGAAAAGTCCAACTGAAACGGAGCAACGACCCACGCTAAAAGCGGTTCCCCGCGAACTGTATGAGCCTGTATCTCGCGCCATCGTTCCGAAACGGGGCGGCTGAAAACATAATGATTGTGATCCAGATAGCCCTGGTCAAATGGGAAGGCGAGCTGATTGCGAGCCTGCACCAATTGTTCGACTCGCCTGAGAGTGACAGGTGCAAACGCAACGATCACTGTCACGAGGAGCGCCGCCGGCGCCCATTGACGGGCTCGTAACCGAAGGTCCAGCCGTTGCGGCGGCAAGGGGGCATCTGCGTCTACTGCCACTTTCGCGACCCGACGTTGTAAGATCGCCGCCACAGATGTGACTACGAGCGGAAATACCGCCAAAAAAATCGGACATGTGTAACGAACTCCGGTCGGGCCGTCGAACAGGTGAACGTTAATTAGAAATGCTGGGAACGCTGCCGCTGCGGCGGGCAAGGTTGCGAGCAGCCATGAGGCATCACCCAGACAAGCCCGTCTCCGAAAGAGCAAGCCTAAGCCCACCAGGCCAGTCGCGCCAAGCAAAGCACCAAGGAACGTGTAGTTGATCTGATTCCCCCCATAAAGGAGTTCTCGAGTCGACCATAGGCTTCCGATGTCCCTGGCCCAAATCGACGGATAGCGGGCCGCGAGCGGATTAGTTGAATTGTTCAACTCCGGCCCGGTGCCATAGGTCGTCAACAACACAACGAGCCACGGCAGCAACGTCGTTAAGAGGATCACGGCAATCGAACAACCCAGCCGCATAACTTGGGCGGGCCGAGCAATCGACAAAAGCGCCGCCAGGAAAACAGCCACATACAAGCTCGCAAAAAAACCGAGCGTCGTTTTCAACGCGATGAGGCTCGCCGCGAACAAGCCCAAAGGAACGGCGCATTTCCATAAATCCGGACTGCCATCCGACTGCAAGGCCTTTACAAGGAACGATGATGCCCACAATAATCCGGCTATCATGGCCGTTCCCGAATAGAGCGGTGAGACGTTCACACACTGCGGATTGACCGAGACGAACGTCGCCACGGCCAGCAAGGCAAGGCCGCACCCCAGATTTAATTGACGCGCGGCGGCCACAATCATCAAGGTGGTGAGACCAAAGCAAAAGACTGCATCGAATCCGTTGACATGCGTAATGGGAAGCCGGAGCAACACAAAACCTTGAAAATACGACTGCGCGCCAAATCCATCCGGACCGAATCCATCCATCGGATTGCCAGCCAGCGTTCCTGTCCCGAGCATGCGCACAGGACGCACCAGGTAAGTCATGAAATCGTCGGCGATATTAAATGCGGCGCTGGGCATCGTGAGCCAACACAAGCAGCCCGTCAGCAGCAAGGCTGTCAAAACCGGGGCCAACTGCCGCCAGGAGAAGCCCGCAACCCACGCAGAAAAGCAAACAGATCCCGAACGGACCGACTTTAGGCCGAAAATGGCTGCCAATAACAAACCACCCAAAACCAAACTGTAGAGTGAAGGTCGCGTCGCCGCCTGAACTGCGTTTAAGATACCTCCGAAAAAGGCGAGCACCGCGAGTCCCAACATCATGTCAAACACTGCCGGTATCTGCGTGCGACCGTAGCAATACCGCCTCAGGAGCGTGCCCCAGCCGTAACACACAACGCCAAATGCAAGAATGAAAATGAAAGCCATATAGACCCGGTCTCAATGCAGCTCGCGGCAGCACGTTTGGCAAAGCACGAAAGCTGCCAGAAGGCTTCAGGCGCGCCTTTTTAGCTCGTGCCATACCCAAGCTTGCTATTCCGACCGACGCTCCGCCATGTTTCTCTAAATGTCAGTGGCGTTGAACAGTGACGCGCTTCCCGCAACGGCAAAGTCACCGCAGCCTAACGGCAACGGGGCTGAGTTCGCCGACGTCGTTCGGCGTCCGCACACAGGCGCCTTTCAACTGATCCGCGAAGTCCTGCAACACGGCGGACCAGGCTATCTGCAGTTCGCCATCACAAACATCTGCAACGCGAAATGCGATTTTTGCGGGTTTGCCGTGGATCGGTTTGATCCCAAACAGCGCCGCAGCGTCACACTGCAAGAAGCCAAGGACGTCATCGACATCGCGAAGCGCAATCACATCGGGTACTTGCTTTTTGTCGGGGGCGAACCGCTCGTGCACAAGGACCTTCGCGCGATGGTGCGCTACGCCGCCGAATCGGGCATTCACCCGATGATCTGCACCAATGGCTCGCTCTGGACGGACCAGAACATGCGCCATCTCGCGCGCGACGGGTTGAGCAGCGTCATCATGTCCATCGACTCGCACGATGTGGCGCGCCATGAGAAGAACCGCGGCCTTCCCGACGTATGCCGCAAGATCAAGCACGCCAACGAAGTCTTTGCTGAACTCGGGATCCAGACGACGGCCAGCGTCACCGCCAGCAAGTTGATCGACGATTATGACAAACTGCCCGCGTTCCTCACGGAGTTGGGTTTTCGCAGTTGCACTTTCAGCTATCCGCTGACCAGCCTGGCTTCGAGCTATCTCAGCTTCAGCGACTCAAGCCTCGTCAGCTACAAAACCGAGGAACTGATCCAGGTTTTCGAGAAGATCAAGCAGATGAAACGCCGGAGCGGCTTTCCGGTCGTGAACCCGACGGAGTCGCTCTCCGAGATGCAACGGCACTTGCGCAAGGAACCGGAGAAGTTCGGGTGCCTCGGCGGACACAAGTACTTCTACCTTGACTGGAACTTGAATCTTTATCGGTGCCATTTTTGGGAAACCCCGATGTGCAGCATCTATGAGTTCGACCAATCGAAGCTCATTCGCGACGGCTGTACCCGCTGTATGATCGACTGCTACCGCGATCCCAGCGTTCTCCAGTTCGTGGCTGTTAACGCCAGCGACGCGTGGCAGGACTTAAAACGGGGCCGCATCATTTCCGCCGCCCGGCGTGTGTTCGATTCGCGTAATCTCACGTCGTTAAAGGCCGTTTGGGAAGACCGGAAGTGGATCGGTAAAGTGTAGCTGACGCAGGAAGCGGTTTTCAGGGCGGCATTCAGTCCCTCCTCCGACTCGTTGTAAGGACTTCGGTCGAGCGCCGACTGACTGACGCAATGCGCAAATCAAATGCCTTTCTGGATGTGGTGGTGAAGCAGTTCGTGGCGACACCGCGCATTTCGGCAGGCGGGGCGGAGTTTCACGCACTCGGTGGGGTGCGCTATCCCCAGCGCGCCGCAGGGGATTCTGCCAGGGAAGATTGGACTGAGCACTGCGCGAACGAGCCGTTTTCTCCCTGCGGCGAAGCTCGAATGCTTTGGACGCTCGGTGCGCGACTCGCCGCATGTTTGCTGGCCTTGTGGCTGTCGTTGCCCGGGCAGGCGGCAGTCCACGAAGTAGGCGGCGTCGGTCTAACTGTGGGTGATTTGCCGCGACAGATTGAGTTTTACACGAACGTTCTTGGATTTGAACTTGTCAAGCAAACCGAAACCGATCCGGGCACTTCCGCCGATTTGTTCCAGGTGCCGCGCAATCGCGCCAAAGTCGCAGAATTACGCCTCGGCAACGAGCGCATTACGTTGACAGCTCATTCGCGCATTGGCCGGCCAATCCCGCCCGACTCACGCAGCCACGACCACTGGTTTCAACACATCGCTATTGTCGTCCGCGACATGGATGAGGCGTATGCGCACTTGCGCCGCCACAACATCAAGCACGTTTCCACCGCCCCGCAGACGTTGCCGGAGTGGAACCCGAACGCGGGCGGGATCAAGGCATTTTACTTCCGCGACCCGGAGGATCATGTTTTGGAAGTCATCTGGTTCCCGCCGGGCAAAGGCGATCCGAAGTGGCAGAAGCCAACTCGCCGGCTTTTCCTGGGGATTGACCATACAGCCATCGTCGTGTCCGACACGGAGCGGAGCCTGCGGTTTTACCGGGATGAACTGGGAATGCGCCTTGTCGGGCACAGCGAGAACTACGGTGTCGAGCAAGAGCATCTCAACCAGGTTTTCGGCGCGCGCCTGCGCATCACCGCGCTGCGTGCCGAGTGTGGTCCCGGGATCGAGTTCCTGGAATACATTGCCCCACCCGGCGGACGCCCGCTCCATTCCGATGCGCAGGCGAACGACCTCCTCTTCTGGACAACCGAATTGCTGGCGGACTCGACTGAGTATCGCGAGGCGAAGCGGTTGACTCCACGCCTCGTGGACACCCTGGGCGGACGCGTCGCGATACTCAGGGATCGGGATGGACATGCGTTGCGCGTGCGAGCAACGAACACAGCCCTTTCTTCAAGATAGAGCGAAACAAATGAACAACCCATGAGAACCACAACACTACTGATATTCACCACACTGACATTGGCCGGCAGTCTTCTGGCCGACCATGCGCCAGGGCATAGAGTCCTCGTGCTGAAAAATAAGCAAGGCGCGGCGATTCTCGGCTACGACGCGGTCGCTTACTTCACTGATAACAAAGCCGTGAAGGGTAATCCGAAATTCCAATCGCGATACGAGGGCGCCAATTATTACTTTGTCTCCGCCGAGCACAAAACCTTCTTCGACGCCAATCCTGCCAAATACGTTCCGGCTTACGGCGGCTACTGCGGCTACGCCGCGAGCATTGACCGGCTGTCGCCGATCAGCCCCGAGTGGTTTCAGATCATCGACGGCCGGCTGATCCTGCAACACAACAAGAAGGCTTATGACAAGTTCAACGCCGACCTGAAAGGAAACATCATGAAAGCAGACCACTACTGGCCCGGGCTGGTTGTGCGAAATGGTACCGGCGGCAAAACCCTTGTGTTCACGAATAAGAGGGGCGTGGCGCTCGAAGGTTATGACCCGGTCACCTACTTCGCCAACGGCCAGCCTGCCAAAGGCGACCCGAAAATCGAAGCCACCTACAACGGTGCGCTCTATCATTTCATTTCCCAGGAGAACCGCGAGACTTTTGAGAAAAGCCCGTCCAAATACGCTCCGGCTTACGGTGGCTACTGCGGTTACGCGGCCAGCATCGGCAAGGTTCGTCCGGCCAATCCGCTGCTCTGGTCCATTGTGGATGGACAGCTCATCGTGCAACACACCACCGGCGCCGTGGACCTTTGGAATAAGGATGTCAATGGTAATAAAGCCAAAGCCGACGCCCATTGGCCGAGGCTTGTCGAACTGAAGGCCGGCAAGAAAAACCCCATCGACAGCCTTCTCGGAAAATCCGTCCTGGCGAACGCTCAATAACAAACAACCTCGAACGCTCTATGAAAACATCCACCAAACACGCTTTGCTCGCACTTCTGCTCTCAACGACCGCCAGTCTGGCCGGTGAGACCGTTGCTGCCAAACACGTCCTCACCGCCGAAGGCGCGAAGAACGCCGGTGAAGCCGCCGCATCTTACGCGCGAGCCAATGGCGCGCCCGGCGGGGCTATTGCGGTGGTCGATGATGCGGGTCACCTGCTCTATTTCGTGCGGCTTGAGGGGACATTTGCCGCCAGCGCGAATGTCTCGATTGGGAAAGCGCGCACGAGCGCCACATTCCGAAAACCGACCAGCGACTTTGAAAATATCGTCAACAAAGGCCGGTTTACCATGACGGCGTTGCCCGATTTCACTCCGCTGCAGGGCGGCGTGCCCATTTTGCATGATGGCCACGTCGTGGGCGCCATCGGCGTCAGCGGCGCGAAAAGCGCCCAGCAGGATGAGGAAATCGCGAAGGCCGGCGCGGCGGCAATCGGGTCGGCGAAAACCGCGAGCAGGTGACTCGTCGCTTGCCGTGAGCATCTCTCGTGGACTTTTTCGTGGACCAGGTCAACCAGCTCATCTCTACCATCGTTGCCAGGCGCCGGGAAGTTCCGGCGCAGCGAGCCGTGCTGGTGGGCATCAGTGGCATCGATGCCAGCGGCAAAGGCTTTCTGACCGCAAAGACGGTCGCTCGCCTGCAAATGCAAGGCGTGAACGCAGCAGCGATCGGGGTAGATGGCTGGTTGAACCTGCCCCACGTGCGCTTCAATCGCGACAATCCGGCAGCGCACTTCTACGAACACGCGCTGCGGTTGGATGAAATGTTCGACAGACTCGTGCTCCCCTTGCGAGACCGTCGGTCGATCAGCCTGGAGATGGACTATGCAGAGGAGACGGCAACCGAATATCGACGTCACCGCTACGAACTGCAGGACCTCGATGTGGCCGTCGTCGAAGGCATTTTCCTGTTCAAACGCCGGTATTGGCGCCAATTCGATCTGTCCTGTTGGCTGGACTGTTCCTTCGAAACGGCGTTGGACCGGGCGATTCAGCGCGGCCAGGAGGGATTGCCGCCCGCTGAGACGGCGCGCGCCTTCGAAACGATCTACTTCCCCGCTCAACGAATCCACTTCGATCGGGACAGCCCGCGTGATTCTGCCGATCTCATCATCGGAAACGACGAGCGGCTCGCGCAACGCGCGCCGCCGCTGTTGATCGAACGTGAATCCCGAATCGGAAAAGGCGTGGCGCACGATACTGGACACACTATATTCGGCAAATGCAACGTCGTAAGATTATGAGATTCCATCCTCAGTGGTGGTTAACTCTGCCCTGCCTGCTTGGGATGGCCTGGGCCGGCGAGCGCGCGTGGACGAGGTCGCATCGCGCCGGCCTCTGCAACGCCGAATACGAACCACCTCCCGCCGGCATGGTATTCGTGGCAGCCGGCGAGTTCTGGATGGGCAGCGACGACGCGAGCGCCGAGCCGGACGAACGACCGCTCCGAAGAGTCTTCGTGCCCGCTTTCTACATCGACAAGTTCGAGGTCACCAACCGTCGCTACAAAGAATTCAAGAGGAACCATCAATATCCGCCGGGCGAAGATGATTTGCCGGTTACTTTCGTCTTCAAACACGAAGCGGAAGAGTTCTGCCGCTGGGCCGGCAAACGACTGCCGACCAGCGCCGAGTGGGAGAAAGCTGCACGCGGCACGGGTGGCCAGCACTACCCCTGGGGCGATAAATTTCAAGCGCGCTGCGCGAACATTTCCTGGGCGGCCCAGGGCGATGGGATCAACGCCGTCAAACGCAAGCCGCCAGCCAGTGCGAGCGGCAAGCTTCCGCCCGGGAGTTTGCCATTGGGCGTCAGCCCATATGGCTGCCACGATATGGCGGGCAATGTCTGGGAATGGGTAAGTGACATTTGGTTTGACCGAAACATTCTCGGTTTCAAACAAGCCACCGAAGGCCGCGGAATCCTCCGCGGCGGCGCTTACAATTACAGTCCGCTCCAGGCGCGAACGTCGTATCAGGGATTCGAGGCGCTCGGCGCAACTTGTCACGACGTGGGATTTCGCTGCGCCATGACCGCGATTCCAAAACGGATGCGGCGTTGAATTTCACGGAATGGCGGAGTTTTTGAGCTTTGATTGGAGCGGGTGAAGGTGGTAAGCAGGGATGGCAGCCCGTAGGCCGTTTTGATGAACTCTCGCCAGCCAAAAGCCGAAGTCGAACGACCGGAGTCTTCCGGGAAAGCGGGGCTCGATATCACCGAACCGCTTCCGCGACAGAATCAGGATTTCAAGACGCGCCTTATTGAAGCCAGCCAGGATTGCATTAAGGTGCTCGATCTGGATGGCCGCCTGCTTTCGATGAACGCCGGGGGGATGAAGCTGCTGGAAATCTGCGATTTCGAACCGCTGCGCGGCACCCGATGGGCTGATTTTTGGCACGGCGAAGATGACGCAGCGTGCGAAGCAGCCCTCGTAACGGCGCGGCGTGGAGACGTAGGGCGCTTCGTCGGTTTCTTTCCGACGAAGCAGACCCGCAAACCGCTCTGGTTCGATGTCGTGGTCAGCGCGATCCTTGGCGCCGACGGCAAGCCGGAGAAGTTGCTCGCGGTCTTGCGCGATGTTACAGAGTGGAAGCGGTCGCAAGAGCTGCTCGGCGCCATCATAGAGGGCACCTCCGGCGTCACCGGCACCGCTTTCTTCAGGTCGCTCGTGCAACATCTCGCGAGTGGTTTGCACGTCCGCTGGGCCTTCGTGGCCGAGTGTCTCCCCAATCGCCGAGCCCGGTCACTCGCTTTTTGGGAGGACGGTGCTTTCGGTGTCGATTTCGATTACGATCTAGCCGGCACGCCCTGCATGGAAGTCGCCAAAGGCAGGACGTGCCACGTCCCCGACCGGCTGGCGGAGCTTTTTCCCGAAGACAAAGGCATGATCGCAATGGGCACGGTCAGCTACCTTGGTGTGCCTCTGCTCAATTCCGAGAAACGGATCATCGGGCACCTCGTTGTTTTCGACGACAAGCCCATGCCCCGTGACGCGCTGATGCTCTCCGTCATGGAGACGTTCGCGGCCCGTGCCGGTGCCGAGTTGGAACGCCAGCAGGCCGAGGGGGAGCTGCGCCAGCTCACGACCGAAATGGAAGCAGTCCTCAATGTCAACCGCGCCGTCGGTCAGCACCTCGACCGGGACGAACTCTTCGGCGCGCTGGCGTACTGCCTGCGCCGGGTAATCCATCATGACCGTTTTGGCATTGAATTGCCCATCGAAGGCGACCGCCTGCAAGGGCACTTGCTCACGCCCAGTGGCGCCGGCGCGCAGCCGACCCGCGTCAAGGTGCTCCCGCGGAAGGGCACGGCCTGCAATTGGGTGCTGGAGAACAAGCAATGGCTCATCTCAGCCGCGCGCGACGAACTGCGCGAACGCTTTCCCCTGACGGTTGAAGTGATGAGCCACGAAGGCATGGAATCGCTGGCTGCGATGCCTCTGGCGACGGGCGATCGCGTCCGCGGCGTCCTGTACTTTATGGCAGCGGCGCGCGGCGCCTATACGCAGGTGCGGCGCGGGTTGGTCGAGCAAGTCGCGGCGGCCGTGGCGGCCGCTCTGGACAACTGTCTGGCTCACGAAGAACTGCGGCAACAGTCCAAACAGGCCCTGGCCGAAAGCGAAGAACGCTTTCGTGATCTCTTCGACGAGGCCCCGATTGCCTACGTGCATGAAGGCCTCGATACCCGTTTCATTCGCGCCAACCACACCGCGATGCGCATTCTGGGCATTAAGCCCGAAGAGATCGCCGGCACCTATGGGAAGTCCTTTGTTCCCGATACCCCAGAAGCCCAGCGCCGCGTGCGCGAAGCCCTGGAGTCCATCGGGAAAGGCACGGATACCCGCGGCGTGGTCCTCGAATTGCGGCGTAAAGATAACGGCAAACCCATTTGGATTCAGTGGTGGTCCAGGCCGGACCCCAGCGGCACATATACCCGCACGATGTTCATCGACATCACCGATCGCGTGCTCATGGAGCAGGAGAAAGCTCGCCTCGAAGCCCAGAACACCTATCTCCAGGAAGAAATCCGGACCGAACACAATTTCGATGAAATCGTCGGCAACAGCCCGTCCCTGCTCGGAGTCCTTCGCCAGGTCGATCAGGTCGCGCCCACCGATTCGACCGTGCTCATCCTCGGCGAAACCGGAACAGGCAAGGAATTGATCGCCCGAGCGATTCACGACCGGAGTCCCCGCAAACGCCGCCCACTGGTCAAGGTGAACTGCGGGGCCATTAGCGCGGGCCTCGTCGAGAGTGAGTTGTTTGGGCACGTCAAAGGCGCGTTTACCGGCGCGCTGACCCAGCGTGAGGGCCGCTTTAAGCTCGCCGATGGCGGGACGATTTTCTTGGATGAAGTCGCCGAACTGCCGCTCGACACCCAGGTGAAGCTCCTGCGTGTTTTGCAGGAGCAGGAGTTCGAGCCCGTAGGCAGCAGCGAGACGGTCCGCGTCAGCGTGCGTGTCATCGCCGCCACGAACCGCGACCTCCGCGCCGCCGTCGGCCAGGGAAAATTTCGTAGCGACCTCTACTACCGTCTCAGCGTCTTTCCTCTCCACAACCCACCGCTGCGTGACCGCTCCGGCGACGTGCCGCTCCTGGTAATGTTCTTTCTCCAGCGCTTCGCCAGAAAGCTGGGCCGCCCCGTCAAATACATTTCCGAACAGACCATGGCCCGTCTCACCGCCTATGGCTGGCCTGGCAACATCCGCGAACTGCAGAATGTCATCGAGCGTGCCGTCGTCCTCTCGACCGGGTCCGTTCTCAACCTGGGTGATGACTTCCAGATTACCGATCACCCCCCGGCGACCCTTGATCACTCCTTAGTAATCACGGATCACTCTTCGGCGAATACTCCTCGGCACGCGCCCCCGGGTGACTCCCTCCGGGACGTCGAGCGACACCATATCGAGTCGATTCTCAAGGAAACCAACTGGATGATCGAAGGCGAGCGGGGCGCCGCTAAAATCTTGAACTTGCACCCTAGCACCTTGCGCAGCCGCATGCAAAAACTCGGCATCCGACGCCCGCCGAAGCCCGTTTGATCACGCCATCGGTCGAAAATGCCCGTCGTTCTTGCCCATTAAATTCGACGGTCCCTCGCCCGGACAAATCAGGGGTACGCCGGCATCCACCCGTGGCGGGGCTCACCTTCATTCGTTTGAAAGATTCCGCTTCCCCGCGCGTCGAACTTTAAGTGAAAACATTGCTGATCTTCACGCTGGTCGCTCTGGCGTGCAGCAGTACAGCGCGTGCAAAGGAAGAGTCGGTCGCGCTTTTCGTCCAGGCGATCGTCGGCACAAACCGCGACCAAGAGCCCGCCGGAGAAAGGTGGAAAAAGGTCGGCCCCAAACTCCGTCACGACCTCTCGCCCGTGTTCAAGTGGAAGCATTATTGGGAGGTGAGTTGCCGGAAGGTCGAACTGAAGCCGGGAAAGCTCTTCCGAATACAGCTTACCAAAGAACGCGACCTGGAAGTTCAGATTTTCGCGGACGGGCGCTTAGAGCTGCGCATGTTTCGCGGCGGCAAACCAGTGCGAACAATGAAAGATATAGTTGCCCATCGCCGCGTCATTATGGGAGGCGACAGCAACACCGATGAAGCCTGGTTCGTGGTGGTCCGTCGTGACAAACCCTCCACCGAGTGATTTGACCTTTTAACCAACAGCTCTTTTAGCTCTTTTAGCGGATGGCGTTGGAAACGGGGGGTTCTGTACATAAGGCGTGTTTATGGAGTCTCAATTTCTGGCTGGAAATGGCTGGGTTTTGCTGGATTTTTCATCGGTGCGCGAATCGTCGTCCCGAGAGTCGCGCGGTGGCCGCAGGAGGTTCGCCGATGGATGCGAGCCGTTGCATCATTGAGTCGTTACATCGTCAGATCGTGAGATCGGTTGTTGTGGCGTCAGCAGGCGGAGCCGGCGCTGGGCAGGAGATTTCGTTCGGGCTCCTGCCCTGTCGGGAAATTGCTCCCGACATAAGCGGAGTATAGGGCACGATTTTCCGGTAGAATTGGCAGTGTCGGCTCTTGTCGCGACAGGAGCCGACAAGGGCCGACAAAAGATAGTTCTTGCGTATTCTGCGCAGGACGCGAGCTGGATTGTGACGGAAGGGCACGGTGCCAATGCGCGGAGAGGGCGAGTGATCGGTAAGGGCAGCGCGTGGGTTAAAAGAGTTAAGAACGTTGAATTGAATGGTTAAATCTTTCATTTGTCCTCTCTTCTGTTTTGTCCGGTGGGGTTTTAGCCCTGCCGCGGAGCTACGTCGTGGTGACGACTTACGAGACTAACGCGATGGGAGAGGCGGTTGGTGACGTATTCGGATGGGACTCTAACGTGGCTAATAGAAGATCCGCAAAACGAGATCAGCGCCTCATTCAGACTCTATTTCGCGCCCGGGGTTAGACCGCGCAAATTTCATTGGCATTTGGCGTGTTTCACTTTTCAATCGCTGCGCTCATGAGCACGCCGCCATTCCAGATTCGCCGCGCGACAATCGATGATCTGCCGCATCTCAGCGCGATGTGGAGGGCGGAGAATCTGCCGGTGGAGGACCTGGAGAAGCGGTTCAAGGAGTTTCAGGTGGCCGAAGCCAGCGGCGGGGAGATCATCGGGGCCATCGGGCTGCAGATTGCCGGGCACGAAGGGCGGTTGCACAGCGAAGTGTTTGCCCACCCGGAGCAGTCGGACATGCTGCGGCAGACGCTGTGGGAACGGGCGCAGGTGCTGGCCGGCAATCACGGGCTGGTGCGGATGTGGACGCAGTTGAACGCGCCGTTCTGGCATATGAACGGGTTCGCGGTCGCCACTGGCGAGGCGCTGTCGAAGCTGCCACCGGTGTTTGGCGCGAATCCGGAACCGTGGCGTTTCGTGCAGTTGCGGGACGAGGCCGTGTCGGCCATTTCGCTGGACAAGGAGTTCGCGATGTTTCGTGAAGCGGAGAAGGAGCGGACGGAGAAGATTTTTCGCCAGGCTCGGGTGCTGAAGATGATCGCGGCGGTGATTGCGGCGGGGGTGCTGGTGCTGGTGCTGGTGTGGGCCATTTCGTTTTTCCGCCTGCAGCAAGGATTGCGGCGCTGAGTTTATGGCGTCGGAACGTGTCAGCGCCGGGTTGGTGATGTATCGGCGGCGGAAAGGAGCGCTGGAAATTCTTTTGGCGCATCCCGGCGGACCGTACTTTGCGCGCAAAGACGAAGGACATTGGTCGATCCCGAAGGGCGAGATCGAACCGGGGGAGGATCCGCTTCGCACGGCGATTCGGGAGTTTGAGGAGGAGGTTGGGATTGCGGTGGATCCGGCGAGTGAATTTATCGATCTCGGTTCGATCCGGCAAAAGGGTGGAAAGGTTGTTCACGCGTGGGGTGTGGAGGGCGATTGCCCGGACGGGCACTGCATCAAGAGCAATCACTTTTCGGTCGAATGGCCGCCGGGATCGGGAAAATTTCAGCAGTTTCCGGAAGTGGATCAGGCAGGATTTTTTACGCTTCCGGAGGCGAAAAAGAAGGTCAAAGCGACGCAAATCCCGCTGCTGGAGCGATTGGCGAGCGCGATTGGCGATGGCGGCGATGGCTGAATGCGGCTCAGTCCTGCGTCCAGAAGTCGATCACGAAGACGTCGGCGAGGACGGGGCCGACGAGTTTGCCGAACTCCTTGTGGTCCGGATGGACGAGGTAGGCGTCGCGATCTTTGTCGCTGTTGAAGGTGAGAATGAAACCGTGGGTAAAGCCTTTGTCGTGTTTTTCCGGGCTGACGTTGGTGCCCCACTGGTAATCTTTGATTTCCGTGATTTTCTTCTTCAAGCCGCGGAAGGCGTCTTCGACCTGTTTGATCTGTTCCTTTGTCGCGGTGTCCTTGAATTTAAATGAGACGACGTGGAGCAACTTGCCCTTGCCCGCGCTCTTGGCGTCTTTGTCTTTCTCTTTTCCTTCGGCGGCGGGAAGGGTCAGGCAAGCGGATAAGGTGATGGCGATGAGAAGCGCGATGGTTTTCATGATGGGACGGAGGGTAGCGCCGATGGCGGAAAGGTCAATGCGGGGAAGGGCTGTCAAGGCCGTCCTGATCTCCGAACTCCGGTGGCCGCTGGGTTGCTGGTCAATAGCAAAGCGCCAGGGGACAGGCGCACCGCATGACGCAAGCGCCGAGGAGCGCTCACAAATTCTCTCGCGCTTTGGCGGTTGCGATGTTCCGCAGCTTCAGAGAATCCGCGAAGCTGAGCGCCTGGAAGAACAGTGGATAGCCGAAGAGGCGATGGTGGAGATCCTTCAGCGTGCGAGAGGGTGGAAGCTGGGTAAGGCCGATGGTGATGTTCTCGCGGGTCACCTTGAGCGGGTAGCAACCGTGATTCTCGGCGAATCCGGGCGGCAGAATCGGGAGGAGGCGAGCGACTTCGGCCGCGTCCCAGGATTCGGCGAGGGGAACATAACAGATTTCGAGGAAGGTTTGGTGCAGTTGTTCCTCGGAAACGCGTTTGTGGAGGAGCAACCATTGAGGGAGCGGGTCCGCAACCACAGAACGCATCGTCTGTAAGTTGGGGGCGTCCTCCACTCTGATGACGTTTTTGCCGACAAGGCAGTCGAGCAGCACCTGCTCGGGATCGAGTTCGACGCCGGCATTGCGGGCGGCCGCTTCGAGTTTGCCGGGCAACTCCGCAACAAAAGTGACCTGCGCACCGAGCTTGCGCTGGAGCCAGTCGGCCATGTCGGGATGCGGCGGAGTGGCGGTGACAACGGCATCCGGAGCGATGGGCATCATGCGGTGAAGCCACCAAAAGGACGGGCCGATTTTGTAATAGAATTCCTGGTGAAGGTGAAGGCTGCCCGGCAGTGCGGGTCTGCAGCTCAAAGCGTCGGCCCAGACTTCGCGCGCCCTGGGCTCGGGCAGAGCCCCCAAATCGACGAGGACCTCGGGGAGACTGCGGTGGCTGGCGTGCTGGAGGCTGAGAGCTTCGACGAAGGAGCGGGAGTCGAGGTTGGCGGCCTGGCGAAACATTTCAGTTGATGCCGCCAGCCGAGTGACGGGCAGAAGCAGCCGCGGAAATGCTCGATCACGGGCGTAAGCAATGTTGGATGGCAACGCCAGGAAGGGCTCGATGGGCGCGCCAAGCTGCTGCGCGAGCCGCTGCAACAGATCTGTGCCAGCCGGTTCGCGGAAGGCGACGCTGATTTTGTCGTGACGCTGCGACACGGGCAGCGCCTCAATGGCGACGGATTGGGCTTCGGGAAAGCGTTGCAGGAAAGATTGAAATACCTCGTAGGGGCTGACGTGGCGCACGGGCAGACCGGAGTGACGCGCCCAAATTTCTGTGAATTGCTTCTCCTGCAGCAGCCCCATGCGCAAAAGGTTGAGGGGCGCGGAACCGGGCTTGCGGAGCGCCTGGAAAATCTGCTCGCGCGTGGCGAGGCCCTGTTCGATGAGCAGGTCTTCGATGCTCTTGCGGTATTCAGCCAGTTCGGCTTCGCCAGGAAAGACGTGCGCGGTTTTCACCCAGACAATGGGCTTGCCGAACCATTTGTGCGCGAGGTAGGTCCGGGTGGCGCGCATGGTGGCGGTGAAATTGATGAAGTTGTTGACAATCACGCGGGGGATGGAGAAGCACGCCTGCTTGAAGTTATAGATGGTGTAAACGCTGATGAATTTCTGAATCGCACGATAGGCGAGCAGCCAGGTGTCGATGATCGCGATCTTCCAGAGAATCGAATCGGCCGTGAAAACCGGCGCGATAAAAAGGTGCGCCGACCATGGCGTCTTCTGGAACGCATACTGGAACAGCACGTAAGCGAGGGTGATGTAGCCGATGATGTTGATCAGGTGGGTCAGCGGTGCGCGACGGTCGCGCACGAGTGTGTAGCGCATCGGCAAGGTCCCAGCCCAGCCGGTTTGCTCCCACGTCTGAAAGGAAATGCCCAGAATCCAGCGGGACCGCTGGCGGACGGCGGCCTTGAAGGTGTTGGGAAAATTCTCGCGGATCGCGATAACTTCGGTGATCGTCTCCGGCTTGCCGAGCGTGTCGTCCTTCCGCTTGCGCCGGACAATGCGCTGGATGGGCACGCTGATCATTCCAGCGCGCAGGCCGGCGCGTTTGACGCGGATGCCGACTTCGTAATCCTCTGTGAGGTTGCCAATGTGGAATGGATCTCCGCCGTTGCGGGCGATCAGCGCTTCGACCGTAGGGCGCGAGAAAACCGTGCCAACACCCGCCGACGGAACAACGCCACCCATGGTTTCGCGTACGAACAGGTCTTTGGTGTGCAATTCGGCAAAGTCATCAACATAGGTATTCCCGGTCCAGTATTTCAGTGGGGGCAGTTCGAGGGCGAAAACCGGGATCTGTCCCATGTCGTAGAGCCGAGGCACGAAATAGTTGTAAACTTTCAGCACGAGCGGATGCATCACGTCCTCGGCGTCCTGGATGGCAATGAGCGTGTATTCGCGGACACCTGGCACTTCGTTGAGACGCATGGCGCGGTAAAGCCAGTTGAGGCAATCGGCCTTACTGGTGGGGCCGGGATGGGGAACGACGACTTTGTGGACGCGGGGATGAACGGCGCAGATCTTGTCAACGCATTTGATTGTTTCCGGGTCGTTGGGATAAACGCCGATAAAGATGTCGTACTTCTCATAGAGAAGAACACGGGCGGCGTATTCGGCCATTTTATTGACGATACCGCCTTCCTGCCAGGCCGGAACAAACATCGCGAGCCATTGTTCCGGAGCCAGTTGCAATTGTTTGAGTGTGACAGGCGGCGTCTTGCGCTGGCGCAGCAAGTAAACCAGGAATTGCGAGTCAAAGAAGAGGTCGTCGAGGCCGCTGATAAGGAAACCGACGACAGTGATGCAGGCGAGGATCTGAAAAATATTCTCAACGATATCCATCACCAACGAATTCCAACCGACAGGCCGACACGAAAGTCATCGTAGTTGCTTGACGCGTCGCCGCGATTGTCAAGGGCGTCGCGCTCAAAATAGAATCCATTCAGCCATTCGGCGCGCAAAACAACTTCCCACCGGCTCACCTTTGGCAGCACTGCCGGCGTCCAGAGCAAGCGCACACCGGGGCCTACCTCGATGAAATTGTCGTAGAAGTTTCCGCGGACATCCCAGGCAAGGTTCTCGACGGCGTAGGCATCGATCGCCGTGCGCGGTCCCAATTGCCACAGCCGGAAGCCCTGATGGGCCTGGCCGTAACCGATCCAACTCGAATAGCGATGGTAATAGGAGAAGTCGGCGCCGGCATCGACGAACCAGTCGCCGCGCCAAAACATGCTGTTGGTGTTGCTGCCGCGCCAGCGGTGAGTTGCGCTGGCATCGGCCGGCGGAATGCCCCCTGCCGTCGCCACGGTCTCCTGGGGCCGGCGCAGAATGGTTCCGGGTCCCCACGATTTGAAGCCGTAGATTCCCGCCTGGTAATCCAGTGCCCAATCGCCGTTTTCGCGGCGGTCTAGGAAATCTTTGTTGCCGCCACCTTGCCCGTAAATGAACAGATATTCCCCGGGGACAAGTTGTGCCCGCATGCCTCCATAAAAGCCGATGAAGTTGTCTGTAATAATGGTGCTGCGCCGGCCGGCGCCGGACCGCGTGTCAACCGAAAATCTAAATTCGGCGTACGGCTGGAGCCATCGGGCTTCCGGGATGTAGTAGCCGTGGCGAGCGAATCCGGAGCCAATCAGTGTTCCGTACCGGCCTTGATAATCGCCCGAGAGGTACGCTTCGCCCCAAAAAAATTTATCAAAATTCACAATTTCGGGCGAAGCAAGTCGGCGTTCTGCTTCGGCGGCGAGAAACGTGTCGGGATGCGCGCGCTGAAGCTCCTTAAGGACCCGCGACGCTTCACTCCAGCGATGTTGTTGCATTAGAAGGTCGGCGTGCAGCAACGCGAGCTCTGGTTTGGACGGATGCTGTTGCGCAACTTTGTCGAAGCGCTCGAGAGCGAGTTGAGTTTGACCGAGAGCGAGCCAGGCGTACAGCCGTTGCAACTCCATGGCCGGCGACAAAGGCTCCTGTCGTTCCAGTTCGGCGATGGCCTCGACCACCTCCCGGTGTTTGCTTTGCCGGGCAAGAACATAGACGCGTTCTTCTCGAGATGGCGGAGGCGCCTTTTCGGCGAGCCGGCGGGCGGCTTCGGCAGCGGCGGCCGTTCCTGGATGCTCGCTTTCGACTTTGTGCCAGAGTTGCTCGGCGGTCTGAAGTTGGCCGAGCCGCGCGTAGAGATCGGCGCGAACCAACGCCAGGTCGGGCGCGCGCGGGTCGCGCTGTTCAAGTCGGTTGGCGTATTCGAGCGCGGCCGCATATCGGTTCAAACTCACCAGCGAGTAGAGGCGCTGCATTTCCATGCCCCACGAGAGTTCGCCCGCGCTTTCCAGTTTCTCGACCTCACGGACAACCTCTTCGTGCTTAAGATCGCGCGCGAGCTGGTAAACGTGCTCTTCGGCGGTCTGGCGGTCAGCCCGCATACTCTCTTCGCGCAGCCGCGCCAGGGCGTCGCGCGCGGCGGCTGCCATGTCGGCATTTGTGGAGCTTTCGAGTGCGGCAAAGGTTTTCCGCGCATCTTCGGCGCGTTGCAGATTTAAATAGATTAGCGCCAGTTTGAAGTGCGCCGCCTCGTTCTGCGGCTGCGCCTGGTGAACAGATTCCAGCACGGTCGCTGCTTCAGCGTAACGGCGCAGATCAGCCAGTACACTTGCATAGTCGATGGCGGCGCTGTGATCCGCTGGCGCCTGGGCGAGATATCTTTTGAACTGTTCGGCTGCCTGGTCGAACTGTTTGCGCTCGTACAACTCATAAGCGTGCGCCTTTAGGGCCAGCACTTCAGGCGAGGGATCGGCAGCCAAGGCGAGAGCACCCAGGATTTGAGCGAGGATCATCCCGATGAAGGTCCGTCTCATGGGGTGGGGGTGACAAGCTCGATTAGATTGTAATCACCATTTTGGCGCTCCAAGGTTCGCTGTCCCGAAGCCGCGCTGCGCTCCGTTTCCTGGGCGACAAGCCTTCCGGCGCGATCAAAGGATCTGCGGTGGACAATAACGTTTTGCAGTTCGAGGGTCTTGCGGGCGCCGCCCGTGAGCAGGATCGCACCCGGGACGGACACGATATTGTCGAGTTCGGCCAGATCCAGGAAGTGCAGGTTGTAGGTTTGGAGCAAGTCGATCAGAGCGATGATTTTCTCAAGTGGCTGGTAGCAATGAACGTAACTCCCGGCCACAACGCCCCGGAGCCCGGCCAGGAAATCGGTCATTTCGCCAATCCCCGCGAAAGAATTGCTCTCCGAGTTTAGCGCGTAGCCCGCGTTCTCGGGAACGATCAGGCGTCCGTAGCGATCAGCGCTCAGCGCGCTCGTGACGTAACTTTCTCGAAATGTGGCGTCGGAAAGTTGCACGCGCTCGACCGCAGTCGAAAAAACGTCCGCAATCGCGGTGTACGCATGGCGCGACGCCGCATAGCCGGGCGTTTGCCAGGCGAGTGGAAGCAACTCGTGCCGGAACATCTGCTGGAGGGCTCGATGCAGTCGTTCGCGGTGCTGATCTATGCTGTCGTTGGCCAACGGGCGGTCCAACTGCGTGTCCCAGAACTCGATACGCCCGTCATCAAACACGGTCCCTTTCATCACAAGCCGGGCGCCGCGCCGCTGTGCATAACGCAGCCCATCGACCAACTCAGGGTTGTCCGCCAGCGTCTCAACGGTGTCGGACTCGCGATCAAAAAACAATGGCGTGGTGCTGACCGCGTAAGGGATACGGCGCGAGTAAAGATAGTCGGCGATACGGCGAAAATGAGCGTGATCGCTGCGGGCATGATAGTCTTCAACGCGAAGGAGTAGCCGCGACGGCGGAATGTCCTTGACATCATAAAAGTCCAGGAGCAGATCGCTGAAGATGTAGCTCAACGGTCCCCAGAGCGGCACGGTAGCGACGAACGTGGCGTTGCTCAATTGCCAAACCAAAGGCCGTTGATGCACCCGTTCCTGTACCGTCATGAGAATTTTCGCGGCGCTGTTCGAACTCACGCGCGCCGGAATCCAGGGATAGACGGGTACGCGCCATGTTTTCCCGCGATAGACCACGTTGGTCAGCGACTTCTCGGTGAACCGCGTGAAAAACTCGAAATGGCCTTTGAAAGGGGGAGATTCCTGCAATTGATCGGCGCCGAAGCCGACCCACAACAGCGGTTTTTGCAAATGTGTCAGCGCATGCAGGACGTTCGTAGGCAGTCGCGACTGCACCTGAGGACAAAAGACGACAACGTAATCGGCTGAGGCGATCTCCGCCGGTTCGGCGTTGGACGCGGCGACGCTTTCGAGCCGGGTCGCGACGCGGCGTAACTGCAGGCGCAGAATCTCCAGCCCTTCGCTCATCGAATACTTCGCGCGCGTGTCGGCATAAATGAGCAATGTCCTGGCGTCAGGCCCTCCACCCGCAGCAAGACGATTTTGCGCGCGCGCTAGGGCCAGGGCGGAAAGGATCGCGACAAAGATTATAATCGGTCTCATGCAGCAGTTTTGAACGGTGTCTCTCTTTGAGCGGACCGGCGCCGGCGGTCCCGGTCCCATTCCAAGGTCACGCGCCCGAGGATGACGCCGAGGACCACGACGCCGCCGAACCAAACCAGAAACCGGTTCAGTCGTCGTGATCGCTCTCGGCGGGCGGCAATTTTCCTGAGATGAGCTTGCGTTTGCGCCACGTCCAGCCCGCGTGGAATGATCTCCTTGACGGTCTGCGCGAACGATTGCACCGCCGGTTTTCGGGATTCATAGGATGCGAGGCGCCCGAGGTGATCCATCGCGGCCATATTCCCGTGCAAGCGTCCCCGCGCAGCTTCGTGAATAACTAACGCTTTGACTGTAGCTGGATCAAGATTCGTCCATCCTCCGGCGGTAACGAGCCATTCATTTGTGCCCCATGGAGCCGGCAGCATCTGAATCAAGGCCAGCGAAGGCTCGAAATCCGAAATGTCATCGCGCCGACCCTGAATGCGAACGGTTCCGCGGCTCATCTGTTGAATCAGGAGCCGGGCGCCATTGGGCGTGGCATAACGCCACGTGCTTACCGGCGCCAGGACGAGGGCCGAACGGTCGTGCAGGCAGCGCTGAAAGGTAGCATTGTCATCTTGTTCCCGGCTCGGATCAAACGCGCATACTTGCGGCCAAAGCACCGGAGAGGACGGCAACCGCCGGCCCAGGTGCATGGAGATGTCGAACACAAGCCGCAGTTCCGAACGGCTCGGGGGTGTCGGAAGAACAAAGGCAATCCGCCGCAAAAAGCTGTCGCGTACGAGCAGAGTGTCGAGGTGTTCCAGACCTGTGATGTCCAAGGGTCGCGCGATAGTCTCTAATGAAGATCCGCTAAGTACTGTCGCAATCGGACCGCCCCGCGGCAAAGGATCGGCTCTGGCGCGAAAGGTAAACATCAGCGGGTCGATGCCTTCGGTCGGCGGAATTGGCAATTTCGCGCTGCCGCCGTCGCCGTTCTCGTGCGTCAAAGGCACGTCACCCACTCGCATCGCGCCAAGAAACACTTCGAGCGCGCCATTTGTCACGTTCGTGGAGTGGAAAAAGCGGAGGGTTAATTCACCCCGCTCGAGGCGGTGACTCGGCGGGAGCCGCCATCCGAAACGGGCCACCGGCTCTTGTCCAACATCAAAGTCTCCCCAGCGAAGTTGGGCAAAAGTCGTGCGAGCAGAGCTCGGGCGGGACAGTGCTTCCGTCTCGGGGCGGATTGAAGGCACGTCAACGATCTCAGCAGGACTTGGCGGCAGAGCGTCCAGCGCCGGCCGGCTACCAAGAGTGACGACCGCTTTCTCAAGCCCCGCGTCGTCACCCCCCGTAACCAAAATCCAGCGGTGCCGGTTTCCGGCGTCGCCCACAATAAATTCCGCGAGCAAACCTCGACCAGGGCCGAGCGCGTCAAGGTTTGTTTTGATTTCCAACGCTACTGGCAATGTGCCCAATTCATCGACCCGGCCGACGATTACTACGTTATGGTCCTCGACGGCAGGCCAATTCGATATTTCCATGAGATGACAGTTGGATTCAGCAAACGCCGACAGTTGTCCGAGCCGCGCCCCCAGGATCGCAACCCCGCGGAGGTGAACTTCCCTGGGCACGGAGGGAAGCAGGATTGCCGCGTGCACGCCCGACATCTCGGCGAAACTGGCCGGAAACCGACGCAGTTCGGGAAAGAGCGGAAGTCTTTTCGTTTCGGCGGCCGCCGCCTGCATCGCGCAGGCGCAAACTAAAAGCAACACACGTACAGCCTTCGACATTCGACGCGCAAACGTGCGTCAAACACTCAACTCAGTCAAAAACGAATACGACTCGACCGTTCAAAGGGGCGTTGTTTGCCGGCAAGCGCGACCTCGCGGTTGCGAAGGTTTGACTCGTTCCCCGGGAGTCCTGCTTACTTCCTTTTGGCGGAGCCGCCGGCATTGTCAGCAGGTTGATCGTTCCCGCGTTTCCTTGGCACGAAGACCGAAACGCTGGCTGTCGCCTTGTTGCCGGAGGCATCGACGCAGAGGACGGTGATCGTATAAAGCCTGCCTTCGCCTCGTGGAGAGCGCTCTGCGCGGACAAGACCTGTCAGGCTGCCAGTGATTGCGGTATCCGGAGCGGTGTTGTCGCCGGGACCGGTTTCCGGCTCGTTGCTGGTGATCGATACGATGCGGCTGACCGGAGCCGGGTCGCAGTTGTCGTTCGCGGTCACCGATACGACCACTGGGACCATGTCGCGTGTGACGTTTTCAATTACTTCGGGACTGACTGAGATCGACGCGATTTCGGGCGCCGTGCGGTCAACCACGGTCAAGGTGGTTGTGCAGGCGCCAGTGTTGCCCGAGAGATCAGTGACCGTGAGGGTGATCAGATGAACGCCCACGCCAAGAAGCGTTCCGGGGGCGGGAGTCTGTTTTACATCCACATCTCCACAGTTATCGGCGGCTGCGGCGCGCGTTCTCAGGTCCGGCACTTGTGCCCGGCATTCTGTCTTGACTTCCAGCACAACCGGCTCAGGACAGACGACCGTCGGCGGAGTCGCGTCAACGACGCGAACCAACGTGTCGCAACGGCTCTCGTTTCCTGCCGCATCCTTCACGGTAAATGTAACGGTGTGCGAACCGAGCGGGAGTGATGTGCCGGGCAATGGCGATTGGCTCTTGGTCAACGCCGTGGCGGGCGTGCAATTATCAGTGGCAGCCACTTGCGGTAATAGATCCGGCAGGACACCAAGGCAATCATCGCCTGCGACGACTCTGACAGGTTCAGGGCAATGGCCCACCGGTGCCGTCGCGTCCACGACGGTGAAGGTGACGGTGCATGACCCGACGTTTCCGGACGTGTCGGTCGCCGTAACCGTGACCAAATGCGTGCCCAAACCAACGAGCGAGCCCGCGACGGGCGATTGCGCTTTGAGAAGGCCAGTGGACGACGTGCAGTCGTCCATCGCGACAACTGAGGCAGTGAAATCGGGGACGACCGCGCCGCAATCGGGCCCGGCGACGACACTTCGCTCGGCCGGACAGACAACCCTCGGCGCGGTTGTATCGCGCACGACCACGACGACCGAGTCTTCTGCCGTTGCACCACTCGGGTCCGTCACTGTCAAGGTGACGGTGTGCGTGCCGAGACCGAGATTGACCGAGAGCGCAGCGCCGGAACCCAGAGAAACTCCCCCTTCACTCCAGGCAAACGTCAAGGTATCGCCGTCGGGGTCGCTCGATGCCGTCCCGTCGAGGCGGGTCGCCGTGCCGCACTCCACGGTGAGATCGGAACCGGCGTTCGCGACCGGAGGTTGATTTCCGGACGACGGCGTCAAAATGTACCAGGCGCTCGTGCCATTGAGGGTGCCGAGCCCGGCAATCTGACCCGCATCATTGATGAATCGCGCCGTGAAGAGACGCCATCCGGAGTTCGTCGGCAAGAGGCTGTTCAGGTCAACCATGACCCCGTCCTTCCAAAGAAAGGGAACCAGAACACCGAGGGCGTTTTCTGACCGCCCCACCACATGGCCCCAATTGTTTATCGCGGCGCCTTCGGAGTAGTCACCGCCGAGGGTGCCAAGATCGGTCACGACGCCATTGCTGACGAGGAATGCGTGATAGGCCGTGTCGCCCGCCGTCCAACCATCGGCGAGAACCTGGCCGGCGTTGTTGATCGCGAAAGCCGAGCTTTCGCTGCCGCCGAGACTGAGCTTTTGCATTGCGCCATTGCGATAAACGAACCCGAATTGCGCGCCGTTTTCATCGAGCGAATCGCCGACAACTTCTCCGGTGTCGTTCAGCGCGTTGGCCATGCTCATGCCGCCGCCGAGGGTTCCAAGATCCGTCATCGAACCGTTGCGATACAGGAACGCGCGCGGCTCGAAGAATTCATTGTAAGAATCGCCGGTCACGTCGCCATTGGCGTTCATCGCGGCGGTGAAACTATAGCCGCTGCCCAGGGACCCAAGGTCAGTCATCTGGCCATAGCGATGCTGGAAAGAGCGGATGCCGCCGTCGCTGGTCTCGGAATCGCCAGCGACATCGCGAGCGCCGTTGACCGCAACGGCCGTGCTGTAAAAGCCGCCCAATGTCCCCAGGTCCGTCACCACGCCGCCGCTGTACAGAAATGCGTGGGCGGGCATGCCCGCCAGCGTGGACTCACCGACGACATCCCCGAACTCGTTCAGCGCGTTGCCCAACGCGGTGGGGCCGCCGAGAGTCGGGATGTCCGTCATGACGCCGCGGCTGAAAAGGAACGCGTGCTGCTGCCCGGTCGCCGTGCGGGAAAGTCCTGCCGCGTCACCGGCATGGTTGAGGGCGCGCACTTCTGTGGCCGGTCCGCCAAGGCTCGGCACACGAACAATCGTGCTCTGTCCAGCGGCGAAGTTGAACAGGGCCAGCAACATCAGGCTTGCACCCGCCAGCGGTGAGACGACGATCGGTTTCATAGATAAGAATCTTCGAGCAGGCGCTAGTCCATGGGGTGCTGAGGAGTGGAAAGAGCAGCGAAAACAGGGCAAAACCTGCGGGAATGGCTGGGGTTCTCAGAAAAGAGAGGGGGGCCAATGTCAATTTCTCAATCGTAAAGTTGTCTTGAAACTGGAGAAACAGTGTCAGGGAAAGGACACATTGGAAGGCGCGTGTCGGCTGGCTGCGGGAGCAAAACGCAACACCACCGAAAAAGTTTGTATCGCAATTGACAATTTGATAGAGAAGGTTTGTTAAGCCGCTCAAAGCGTTGGTTCCAGGCATGTCTCATCTCGGGTCTGACCACTCAACAAGACACGAATTTCACGAATTCGTGAAATTCGTGTCTTCCACGCCTCCACGCTCTCGAAAAATCTCCACTCCCAGATCGACCAGAAAGGAACTACCCGTGAACTATAATGCGCGACGAAACTCCCTGCTGGTTTTAGTGTTCGGGATTGCGACGAGTCAGGCCGCCACTCTTACGGTCACAAATGTCAAGGACGGTGAGCCAGGGTCGTTACGGCAGGCGATCCTCGACGCGAACGCCACGCCGGCGGTGGACATCATCGCATTCAACATCCCCGGCGCGGGCGATGTTTTTACGAACAGCGTTCACGTCGGCGGCGCGACCAACCGGGCGCGTTACTATCGTGTTCGTCTGGTGCGCTGAGGAAGCGCAGATGCCGATCTCAATCAGAAGGAAACCAAAACATGAAAACCATGCACCCAGTCTTTGTTACCGCACTGGCTGAAACCCTTATCTGCGCGGCTCTTCAGGCCGCGACGACTTTCACTGTCACGACCATCAACGACGGCGGCGCCGGATCACTGCGGCAGGCGATTGCGAGCGCGAACGCCGCGCCCGGGCCGGACATGATCGTTTTCAACATTCCGCCTGACGATGGCACTGTAAAGACGATCCTCATCACCAATGCTCTGCCCACGATCACTGGCCCTGTGGTCATTGACGGTTACACGCAGCCCGGCGCCTCGGTCAACACCATGGCCACGGCGGACAACGCCAAACTGCTCATCGAAATAACCAGCACAAACAATCGAAACGGCCTGATCATTAGCGCGGGCGACAGCACGGTGCGCGGCCTCGTGCTGAATCGCCTCCAGACGGGGATAACCCTCGAGACCCGCGGCAGCAACATCATCGAGGGCAATTTCATTGGCACAGACCCGACGGGAACGATCGATCGTGGGAACAACGGTTTCGGCGTTTGGGCCTCGACCGGCTCGCCCACGAACACCATCGGTGGCCTGACTCCAGCCGCCCGAAATGTTATCGCTGGCAATGAAAACAACGGCATACGGCTCGGCACGTCTGGAAACATCGTGCAAGGCAATTTCATCGGCCCGAACGTCACCGGCACCAATGCTTTGCCCAACACTCAGGGGATCTACGTCGGCGCAAACCGCAATCTCATTGGCGGCGCGGTCGCGGGAGCTGGCAACGTGATCTCAGGGAATAATGGCGATGGCATACAAGTGGTAAACGCGTCCTTCAATCTCATCCAGGGCAATCTGATCGGGACCGATCCGACGGGCACGCGGGCCATGGGCAACGCAGGGAATGGCGTCAGCAGCATCGGTGGACTTGACGGGACGAACGTCATCGGAGGCACGAGCGCAGCGGCCCGCAATATCATCTCCGGTAACAACCAGAACGGATTAAATCTTGGCAATCCAGGCAACATCATCCAGGGCAACTTTATCGGTACGGACATCACCGGCATCGCCGATCTTGGGAATGGCAACTATGGCGTGCACCTGGGCGTGAACAGTGACAACATCCTCATCGGCGGTGCCGCCGCTGGCGCTCAGAATCTCATCTCCGGTAACGAGAACTTTGGCATCAACCTCAGCGGCGCCGGCTCCACGAATATGGTGCAAGGCAACCGCATTGGCACTGACGTGACCGGTGAGAGCCCTCTGCCCAATTCCCGCGGAGGCGTCCGGATATTTACGAGCCGCAGCAATCGAATCGGGGGCAGCGCCGCCGGCGAGGGGAACCGTATCGCCTTCAATATGGGCCCGGGGATCGCCATCGAAGGCGGCAATGACACGAACAACGTTATCAGCGGCAACTCGATATTTGGCAATACAGCCCTGGGAATCGATTTGCTTGGCCCGAGGACGAATGACACGTGCGATGTGGATACCGGCCCGAACCGACATCAGAACTTCCCGGTGCTGACGAACGCTACCGTCGGCCTTGCCGGCGTGACCATTCAAGGTTTCATGCCCGGCGCTGCGAACACAACCTACACCTTGGAATTCTTTGCCAATCTCAGTTGCGACCCAAGTGGGCATGGCGAAGGGCAGATCTACCTCGGATCGGCCACGGTCACGACGGGCCCCTCCTGCACGAATACTTTCACCGCCAACCTGGTCGCAGCCGTCCCATGCCGGTTCTACGCAACGGCCACCGCCACCGACCAGCATGGAAACACTTCTGAGTTTTCCGCCTGTTTCCTCTCTGTTGGTGTGGATACGGACGGCGACGGGGCTTGCGACCTCGAGGAAGTGCTTGCCCACACCGACCCCAATGACACGAATTCCGTCTTCCGCATCACTTCCATCACGCGAGAGGGCGACGATATTCGCGTCGCGTGGCAAGGCGGCGGGGGCACCACGAACATATTACAGACGACCACCGGGACTCCGATGGGCGCCTTGATCGGCAACTTCACCGACGCACCGCCGGGAATCGAATTAACCGGCGCAGGCGATGTCTTGACGAATCACCTTCACATGGGCGGAGCAACGAACCGCGCCCGCTACTATCGGGTCCGTCTGGTAAGGTAACGTCCCGTGGACCGATCCAGTTGAGAGTCTCTCAACTCTCACCGTCAGATACCCCAATAGTCGTATTTACGTCTGAACGCCCGATCGCCAAGCTGGTAGCGTGAGTCAATTGGATGACATTCAGCGCGCGGCGCAGGAACAGTTTGGCCGTCAGAGCCACCGCTACGGACGGGGGCACATTCTGGAGAATATCGAAGACGTGCGAGCGGCGATTGATCCTTTGGATTTGAAACCTGGCATGAAGGCGCTCGACGTGGCGACGGGCGGCGGCCACACCGGTATCTATCTCGCCAGCCTGGGATGTGACGTTACTCTGGCCGATATTGCCGAACCGATGTTGCAGCGGGCCGCAGCCGCAGCCGACGCGCTCGGATACAAGGTCAAAACCGAGCTGCACGCGGCGGAAAACATGCCTTACGCCCATAGCTGCTTCGACATCGTCACCTGCCGCGTTGCGCCGCACCACTTCAGCTCGCCTGAAGCGTTTATTGCCGAAACAGCGCGCGTCCTCGCTCCCGGCGGTTGGTTCGTCCTCATCGATGGCACAGTCGAAGATGGCCAGCTCGAGGCGGAGGAATGGGCGCATCAGCTCGAGAAACTCCGCGACCCCAGCCACAACCGACTGCTAACCCCCGGTCAATGGACCCGCCTTTGCAAGAGCAATGGCCTCAACGTCACGCGCACCGTCGTCACACCCTTCAAGCAACCTGACCTCCAGTGGTACTTCGAGACTGCGGCTACCCCGCTGGCGAACCGCGTTCGCGTCCGCGAACTGATAGCCAACGCCCCCGATTCCGCCCGCCGCCTCTTCCGCCTCGGCGAAGAAAACGGAAAGATCGTCTGGTGGTGGCAACGCCTGACCCTCGTCGCGCGCAAGCAGACGATCTGATCTCGACGAACGCCTTAGCTTTTCCCTCTCCCTCAGGGTTAGGGTGAGGGCGACTCGAATTTCGTTCGCTTCGTTCCTACGCTCTCTCCTGTGGGAAGCTCCGGCAAGCGCACCTGCCAGTTCGTGCCCGTCCGGAAGGACTTCGCTTCGTTCGCGGCTGATTAGAGAGTGACAAGTGTACAATATTATATAATCTTTCGATAATTGTATGTTCATAATGCGCGCAATTCATTGAGAAAAACGTGGTTGCTTTTTAGCTTAAATTGTTGTATAATACTCCTATGAAACACGGTAACTATAATGATGACGTGCCACGAAACGGCGTAAGAACAGCCCGACGGAAGGCCGTTTGCGTCCATGGAATGGATCGGCTTGCGCAGGGAATCTCGAAACTTGAACATTTTTGAACAAAATTGAACATTTTTGAACACGCACCTGTGAAAAATCTGAGCAAAATGAAGAAATTGAACAAAATTGAACACCTGTGGGGGTGGGTGGGGTATGTTTCATTTTCCGTTTCCGCGTTGGCCAGGGGGTGGAAAAAAGCAGCCAAAACCCTTCAACCCTTCAACTCTTCCACCCTTCAACCAATCGAAACCGGAAAGAACCGGACAAAAAACCGGACAAACCTACCGCGCAACAGCCTTTCTACCAACCACTTACAAATATGGCATGGACTGGATTACCGATTCAACGAACTTTAACGATTTAACGATTCAACTAACTTCCTCATGACACCCGATCCTCGACATCCAATCATATACGTGCGCGGCTTCGCCGGAACCCAGGGCGAAGTGGAAGACACCGTCGCCGATCCGTACATGGGTTTCAACATTGGCTCGGCCAAATACCGGCAGATGTGGACCGGCGAGATCAAGCGGTTCTTCTTCGAATCGCCCATGGTCCGGCTGTTCAAGGAGCATGAATATGACGACGTCTATGTCGATGGTATGGACCAGGTGCTGGATGTCGGCGCTTCGGAGCCGATCCCGTACCGATCTTTGATCATCTATCGCTACTACGAACCGGCCTCGAAACAGTTAGGCTCGGGCCGGCTGCCGGAAATGGAGGATTACGCCCTCGGGTTGAGCGATCTCATCCTGCGCCTCCGCGACAAGGTTTGCGCCAACCCTGAGAACAAGATCAAACCTGGCGCATTCAGAGTCTATCTGGTCGCGCATTCCATGGGTGGCTTGATCTGCCGCGCCTTTCTGCAAAATCCGAAGCTCGGCGATCCTCAGGCCCGCGCCGTCGTGGACAAAGTCTTTACCTACGGCACCCCCCACAATGGCATTGATTTCCGCCTGATCGGCAACGTTCCAGAATGGTTCAGTTTTCACAATACGAACGACTTCAACCGCGAACGCATGGCCGAGTACCTGAACCTCAAGGCCGAATACAAAGCCCAAAAGGGTGACAAAGACGTTAGCATCCTTAAAAACTTCGATCCGGACCGCCTTTTCAATATGGTAGGCACCAACGCCGGCGATTACACCGTCGGGCGCGGCATTTCCCGCTTCCTGGCTGGCGAGACCAGTGACGGGCTCGTCCACATCAAAAACGCGACCACCCATGGCAAGTGGAACGGGCGAGAGATTTCTTCCCCTCGCGCGTTCGTTTATCGCAGCCACTCGGGGCACTTCGGAATCGTCAATTCCGAGGAGGGCTACCAGAACCTCACCCGGTTCTTTTTCGGCAACGTGCGGGTCGATGGCGTGCTCGAAATCGACGAACTGACGCTGCCCGAGAAGGTTCAGCGAGCCAAGGACGCCGGCAAAGAAATCCGCGCCTCCTACCATTTTGAAGTCATCGTCAGCGTGCGCGGCAAGCAATGGGAAATGCACCGGCGAACGGTCAGTGAGAACTCCGCTGTCTTTTGCCGCTACGACGACCTGTTTGACAAGCGAACAAAGAAGGCGCTCCGCGAAAACAGCCCGCACCTGTTTTCGGCCTTCCTCGACAGTTCCAAACGCATCAACGCCAAACGCCCGTCACTCGGCTTTGCCATCGATCTGCGGGTCATGGTGCCGGACTACGTCGTCGATGGCTTTCTCTTTCTCGACGATCACTACGAAGGCGGGCACATCTACCGCGATCGTATTTATTTTGAAGCTACCCCGCCCTCCCGGCCGGGCGAGAAATGGTCTGTGAACTACGGATTCGAAAGTCAGACACCCAACGCCGCGAACACGCGCGCGACCCTGGAAAGGTCCACCGCGGGTGACATGTCGTTCATGATTCCCATTTTCCAGGAAACGCGTCCGGGGATCAGGGCGAACCTTCGCGTTACGGCCCGCAAGTGGGGGTGAAACGTCAAATGGAAAACAGCGAGAACTCGATAAAAAAGCGGGGTTGCTGGAATCATCGGCGAAAGTTAAACTCTGGAGTAGTCATGAAATTATCGGTGTTTGGAAGCTCACGGCTGAACGAAGATTTATGACTGACCGACGCCCGTTCGCGAACCCATACTCACGCCGCGATTTCCTTCTCCGCGGCGGCGGGTTCGGTGTGCTCGCGCTCAGTTACCTGCTGGGTGGAAATCCGCTGTTCGGATCCTTAAAGAAGTCTTCTTCGCCGCTTGGACCCAGATCGCCCCATTTCCCCGCCAAAGCAAAGAGCGTCATTTTCCTCTTCATGGAAGGCGGGCCCAGCCACATCGACCTGTTCGATCCCAAACCCATGCTCAACGAGCTGGCCGGGAAACCTATTCCGCCCAGCTTCGCCAAAGTCATCACCGCGATGGGCGAATTCAATTCCCCGCTGCTGGGGGCCCCGCGCACCTGGAAACAGCACGGCCAAAGCGGCATTTGGGTATCGGAGTGGCTTCCGCACATCGCCGAATGCGCAGACCATCTCGCGGTGATCCGCTCCTGTTGGGCCGATGGGATCAATCACTCCTCCGGTATATGCCAGATGAATACCGGCTCGATCCTGGCCGGGCGACCGTCACTGGGCGCGTGGGTCTCGTATGGGCTCGGCACTGAAAATCAAAACCTGCCGGCGTTCGTCGTCATGCAGGACAACAACGCCACAGTGGTAAATGGGCCGCGGAACTGGGGTTCGGGCTTCATGCCGGCCGTTTACCAGGGCACGCGGCTCTCGTTCGGGACGGAGCCGATCCCCAACCTCAACACGCCGGACTCAGTCAGCGCCGAGCAGCAGCGCGGCAAACTCGATTATTTGAACGAGCTGAATCGCCGCCACACTCTGAACCGCCAGCAGCAAACGGAACTCGACGCCCGCATCGCCAGTTACGAACTGGCCTTCCGCATGCAGGCCGAGGCGCCGGAAACGGCGGACATTTCCAGCGAATCCGAAGCGACGAAACAACTCTACGGCCTCGATACTCGCGAAACCATGACCATGGGCCGGAACTGCCTCCTCGCCCGGCGTCTGGTCGAACGCGGCGTTCGCTTCGTCCAGATCTATCATGGCGCGGGCAACAAATGGGACGCACACAGCGGCATCGAAAAGAGTCATCCCGAACTTTGCCGTTCCATGGACAAACCCGTTGCCGGCCTCCTCAGAGATTTGAAGGCCCGCGGCCTCTTGGAATCAACCCTGGTTGTTTGGGGTGGCGAATTCGGCCGCACCCCGATGTCGGAAAAGGGCGATGGCCGCGACCATAACCCGACAGGCTTTACGATGTGGATGGCCGGGGGCGGGGTCAAAGGCGGCCAGACCATCGGCACAACCGACGAAGTCGGGCTGCACGCCGTCCAGGACCGCTTGCACGTGCACGATCTCCACGCGACGATTCTTTACCTCATGGGCATCGATCACATGGAGTTGGTCTATCGCTACAAAGGGCGTCCGGAACGCCCCACCCTGAACGAAGGCGAAGCGTACAGGAAAATTGCCGGGTGAACTGGCCGCAGCTTCGGGTTTCAAATCCCGATCCGCTTCAGCAACTCCTGCGTCAACACCTCATACGCGGCGGCGCCAGCGCTGTATTTGTCGTAGTAGATGATCGGTTTGCCGAAGCTGGGCGCTTCCGCCAGCCGCGTGGTGCGCGGAATCACCGTCTCGAACACCGCCTCCCCAAAATGCTTTCGCACCTCCTCAACCACCTGCTGCGAGAGCCGCGTCCGCCCGTCAAACATCGTCATAACGACGCCGGTAAGCTTTAAGCCGGGGTTCACCCCTCCATCGCGAAGCTGGTTCATCAACCGATTGATCATCGAAATGCCTTCCAGCGCGTAATATTCGCACTGCAACGGAACTAGAAGCCCTTCGGAGGCGGCAAAGGCATTTAAGGTGAGAATGCCGAGCGATGGCGGGCAATCGATCATCACAATGTCAAAACGGCCACTTTGCACTACCGGCTCCAGCAGGCTCCTGACCCGCTGCAAATGGTTCTCCATGCGAACGATCTCGACATCCGCGCCGCACATATCCAACTCACTGGGAATGATTTCCAGGCGGTCGAAGGCAGTCTTTTGAATTCGATCCAGGAGGTTTCCCTCGCCGAGCAAGGGTCGATAAGCGCTGCCGCCTTCCGTTTTCTCGAGTCCCAAGCCGCTCGTGGCGTTGGCTTGCGGGTCCAGATCAAAGAGCAACATGCGCTGGCCGACTGCGGCGAGGCATGCAGCGACATTCACAGCCGTCGTTGTTTTTCCAACGCCGCCCTTCTGATTCGCCACCGCGATTACGCGTGTCTGCACGCGCAGATTAAACGGCAGTGACCAATCCAGCGCAAGTAATTGGGACGCGCGATTCGTTGAGCTGACGGCCCGCCGGAAGAATTGGGCCGCATAAATGCGGAACTCCGAGACGTCACAGCAATCGAATGCACAACAAGATTCCTTTCGCCAATTGAATCGTCGGAGTTCCGCATTTATGCGGCCATCTTTCTTTTCGAGCCCATTTACGGAAATTGTTAAATTGCTATATTGAAAAATCTCGCCAGTACCGATTGCCGCTGATACTCACGGAAGCGTGAAATGCCGCAGAGCGACATGAGGGCTGGTTCTTTTCAGGTTATCGGGTTGCTCCTTCTTGCCTGTAACATTTTCGCCGGCGCCTCCGACAAGCGTCCGCCAAATATCGTGCTCATCCTGGCGGACGATTTGGGTTGGGCAGACCTCGGCTGCCAGGGAAGTCCATTCTATCAAACGCCTCACCTCGACGAACTCGCTGCGGATGGCATGCGTTTCACCACGGCTTATGCCGCCCCGGTTTGCTCGCCGACCCGCGCCAGTGTCATGACCGGCAAACATCCGGCGCGCCTTCGGCTGACCGATTGGCTTCCCGGCCGCAAAGACATGCCCTCGCAGAAACTTCAGCGCCCGGATATTCGCCAACGCCTGCCCCGCGCAGAAGTAACCGTCGCTGAGATTCTCACCCACGCCGGTTACGCTACGGTCGCGATCGGCAAATGGCACCTTGGCGGACCAGGATTCGGGCCCACTGACCAGGGCTTTCAGTTGAACATTGCGGGTGACCATCGCGGGACGCCCCCAGGGTATTTCGCCCCTTATCTTGCCACCAATCAGCCGCCTCTGCCAGGCATCGGCGAAAGCGAAGCCGGCGAATATCTGACGGATCGCCTTACCGCCGAGGCTGAAAAATTCATCGAGCAAAACGCCTCCACGCCATTCTTCCTCTACCTGGCGCAGTACGCGGTGCACATCCCAATCTCGGCAAAGACGAACCTGATCGAGAAATACGAAGCGTTTCGCCAACCGAATTTTACTCACTCGAATGCTGTTTATGCCGCGATGATCGAAAGCCTTGACGAGAGCGCGGGCCGCATCGTTAAAAAGCTCGAGGAACTGAATCTCACGGATCGCACACTCGTAATTTTCACCTCGGACAACGGGGGGCTCTCCGTTCGTGAAGGTCCGCGGACGCCGGCAACCTCGAATGCGCCCCTCCGCGCCGGCAAAGGACATCTTTATGAAGGCGGGCTGCGCGTGCCGTTGATCATTAAATGGCCCGGGCGGGTGAAGCCGGGCAGTGTCACCGGCACACCGGTTGCCGTTCTGGACCTGTTTGCGACCATGCTGGACGCTGCCGGCCAGCGCCACGCCGCTCGCTCGGGCACCGACAGTATCAGTCTGATGCCGCTGTTGGAGAAATCCGGCCGCTACCGGCGCGACGCGATTTACACGCACTACCCGCATTACAGCAACCAAGGCGGGCGTCCCGGCAGTGCCATTCGCGAGAGCGACTTCAAGCTCATTGAATTCTTCGAGGACAACCATTTGGAGCTGTACAACGTTGCGGCAGACATCGGCGAGACGGCCGATCTTGCCAAACTCATGCCGACGCACGCCTCGTACCTTCATTCGAAATTGCGCAAGTGGCGCCGAAGGGTCAGCGCCCAAATGATGGAGCCGAATCCTCGTTATCGGCCATTTTCGTCGAACCCAGCCGTGAAGTAATTCTTTGTTTCCTGATTTCCCGGATCTTGACAGGCTGAGCACGATGACTCGATTCATTCTCTTTTCGGTAACAGCCGAGTTCACAAAAGCCTTGGCGCAGCCCTCCGCCCGTTCCCATGCGTGAGTCGGCGCGCATGGAGGCCGTGCAATCGCCGATCATTCCGGTGGTGGCCGAATGGATCCGCAGTTGCCCGGGCACGATCTCCCTCGGCCAAGGAGTTGTCTCGTACGGACCGCCGCCGGCCGCCATCGAACGAATCACCCAGTTTTTAAAGGACCCGGAGAACAATAAATACAAGCCGGTGCAGGGCCTGGCGCCACTGCTGGAACTCATTGCGCAGAAGCTCGCGTCCGAAAACCGTATCGATGCGGGCTCGTCCAGCGCGATTGTCGTCACCGCGGGAGGCAACATGGCGTTCATGAATGCCATCCTTGCCGTCACTGATCCGGGCGATGAGGTCATCATTCAAACGCCCTACTATTTCAATCACGAGATGGCGATCACCATGGCGGGCTGCCGGCCTGTTCTCGTCGATACCGATGAGCAATATCAACTGCGGCCCGATGCTATCGCCGCCGCGATCACCCTAAAAACGCGAGCCGTCGTGACTATCTCTCCCAACAATCCGACGGGCGCCGTCTATCCGGAAGCGGCCTTGCGGGCGGTGAACAGAATTTGCGGTGAGTGCGGTGTGTATCATGTTCACGACGAAGCTTACGAAAATTTTCTTTACAGTGGCGCAATGCATTTCTCTCCAGGTTCGATTCCCGGAAGCGAGCCGCACACAATCTCACTTTTCTCCCTTTCGAAGGCGTATGGCTTTGCAAGCTGGCGCATTGGTTACATGGTGATCCCGCAACACCTGCTCGACTCTGTCAAAAAGATCCAGGACACAATCCTGATTTGCGCGCCGGTCATTTCGCAATATGCGGCCCTTGGTGCTCTGGAGAGCGGCTCCGGCTACTGCCGCGACAAACTGAGGCAGATTGCCGAGGTACGTGACATCGTATTGCGCCAATTGAACAAAATTCAGGATATCTGCACGGTTCCGCGGGCGGATGGCGCCTTCTACTTTCTCCTCCGGCTCCAAAGAGCCGCTGATCCGGTGGAGTTAACGGAGCGCCTGATTCGCGAGCATAAAATCGCGGTCATTCCCGGCACTGCTTTCGGCCTTCAACAGGGCTGTTACCTGCGTGTCGCTTATGGCGCACTGCAAAAGGAAACTGCCGCCGAAGGCATTGGCCGGCTCGTCAGCGGGCTCAAGGGCATCCTCCAAACCTGATTGTCTATGAAAATCTATTGCTGCCAATCCGACGTCACCTGGGAAAACAAGGACGCTAATTTCGCTCGTGTCGAAAGGTTGCTCGCCGGCGACGAACCCGAGCCCGGATCGCTCGTTCTGTTGCCGGAGATGTTCTCGACCGGCTTCAGCATGAACGTCAGCGGCATTCGTGAAGGCGAGGCGCGCGAGACCGAGGGATTTCTGGAACAAATCGCGAAGCGATTCCGCGTTTTCGTGCTCGGCGGCGTCGTGACAGATGCGCCCGATGGCCGCGGCTATAATCAGGCCCTCGCCCTCTCACCCGAAGGCCGGCCGCTGGCCCGCTACTCTAAAATGCAACCTTTCTCGCTCGGCGGTGAAACGAAGCACTACCACTCCGGCGAGAAACCGGCGCATTTCGCCTGGTCAAACATGGCCGTGTCGCCCTTTGTCTGCTACGACCTGCGATTTCCTGAACTCTTTCGCGCTGCGGCCCGTGAAGGCGCGCAACTTTTCACGGTCATCGCCAATTGGCCCATCACCCGCATTCATCACTGGGTGACTCTGCTTCAGGCGCGCGCGATCGAAAATCAGGCTTACGTTGCGGGCGTGAACCGGGTCGGGTCTGACCCACGTTACAGCTATAATGGCCGCAGCCTCATCGTCGATCCGCACGGGACAATCCTTGTCGAAGCCGGTGACAGCGAATGCGTCATCAGCGCGGACATCGATCCTGCCCTGGTCGTCAACTGGCGCGCCGAATTTCCCGCCCTCCGCGACATGCGTCCATAAGTATCGAGCTGGTAAAAGGTCGCCTTGTGTTGCTGTTGTTCGCGCATAGATCAACGTGCCCAAACGGTGCACTTTTCGGGGAACGAAATGAGCCCGGCGCGACACAACATGTAACGATTGGCTCAACCACGAAGCGGCCTCCTGTCAGAAATGACAGTTCAATCGTCGTGTTGGCCGCCACAGAATTTCCACAGGATCGGGCGATGCGTATTATCTACGACTTTTACCAGCGGTGCAGCAAGCGGCCCGAAAGCCTCGCCGCGTCCCGCTTATGAAAATCGGAATTGTCGGATGCGGGATGGTCGGTTCGGCTTCGGCATTCGCCCTCGTCATGAGCGGCGTGGGCCGGGAGATCGTGCTCGTGGATTTGAACCGCAAACGGGCCGAGGCCGAGGCCAACGATATCTATCACGCAGTCCCGTTTTCACATCCTCTCACCGTCCGCGCAGGGGATTACGCGGACCTGGATGACGCGCAAGTGGTGGTGATCGCCGGCGGGGTCGCGCAAAAGCCGGGCGAGACGCGCCTGCAACTGCTTGAGCGCAACGCCGAGGTATTTCGGCAGATCGTTCCTTCGGTGCTTCGCCACGCGCCCGATGCGGTATTGCTCGTGGTCACCAATCCGGTGGACATTATGACCCATTTGGCCGCGCATTTCGCCGCCGAGTTGGACGTGCCGCACTCGCGCGTGATCGGCTCAGGGACCACGCTGGATACGGCGCGCTTCCGCGCGCTGCTGGGACGGCACTTCGGCGTGGACGCACATCACATTCACGCGTATGTCCTTGGCGAACACGGCGACAGCGAAGTGCTCGCCTGGTCGCAGGCCACCATCGCCGGATTGAGCCTCGACGACTTCGCCAAAGTTCACGGCAAACCGCTGACTGCCGCCGACCGTCGGCAGATCGACGAGAACGTTCGTCGCGCTGCCTACCAGATCATTGCCGGCAAAGGGGCCACCTATTACGGCATCGGCAGCGCCGTGGCCCGCATCGTCGATGTGCTGCTGCATGACCAGCGGGCGATCCTGTCGATATGCGCGCGCATCACGAGCGTGCCGGATTGCGAGGGCGTGACACTGGCGCTGCCGCACCTCGTCGGTGGCCGGGGCGCCCTCGCAACAATCCCTTTGCAACTGGAGGCAACCGAATTGGAAGGACTTCGGCGCAGCGCCGGGGTTCTGCGTGAGGCTCTTCGATCGCTGAATTTGAAATGATCGAAATCCAAAATCGCAAATCCTAAGTCCTGAATCTAAATGAATCCCAACGATCTTACATTCCTGAAAAGCAAGGTCCCGCTGCTGGCGTACTTCACGGACGCAAAGCGCGAAGAACTTGCGAGTGGCTCTCGCCTCGCCTCCTTTGAGCCCGGCCAGCCCATCGCCTTCGCCGGGGATGAGGTCCACTTCCTCGGGGTGATGCTCGAAGGGACCGCGGTGATTTCAGTTCTTTCCGATGGTGGCGAGCGACAGGCGCTCGGAAAGTTCACTGCCGGTGACACCTTCGGCGAGATGGCCCTCATGACCGGTGACCGCGCCCTCGCCGATGTCATTGCCGAAACGCGCTGCCGCGTAATGCTTATTCCGCTGACCCTTTTTCGCTCCATCATCATGGCTGAGCCTCGCGCCGTGCAGCATGTTTCCCAAACACTGACCTCCCGTTTGCAGAAGCTCATGCAGGAGCCGGCTAAAGCCGCCGCGGTTTTCCGCAAACAGGAGCAACAGGGATTGCTCGAACTCAAGGGCGAGCGCCCGGAACGAATTCTCGTGCTTAACAGCGGTTCGTCGTCACTGAAGTACAGCTTTTTCGACACAGAGGACGAAGCGAAGTTCGCCCAGGGCGTCGTTGAGCGCATCGGTTCCCAGGGCACGCGGCTGATTCATCGTGGGCCGCGTGGCGAGGTGAAGCGTGAGCTCCCGCAAGGGACTTACTCGCAAGCCTGCGCCGAAATGCTGCATGAGCTGTCGGCCAAAGAGGGAGGTGTGATTCGCGACCCATCGGAAATCACCGCCGTTGGCCATCGTGTTGTACATGGCGGCGAGCGTTTCTCCGAGGGGACGGTAATCGATGCCAAAGTGCTCGCGGAAATTGAGGCGCTGAACCCGCTCGCGCCGCTGCACAATCCGGTGAATGTGCTTGGCATCAAGGAAGCGCAACGCGTCTTTCCCGCCGTGCCACACGTTGCTGTGTTCGACACTGCATTTCACCAGACGCTGCCCAACTACGCTTATCTTTACGGACTTCCCTCCGGGTTCTACGAACAGGACAAAGTGCGTCGCTACGGTTTCCACGGCACGTCACATGCCTATGTGACCCTGGCCGGCGCGCAGTTTTTGAATCGCCGCGCGCGCGAGCTGAAAATTGTGAGCTGCCACCTTGGCAATGGCGCGTCGCTTTGCGCCGTGGAGCACGGGCGGTCGGTCGATACATCCATGGGGTTCACTCCTGGCGAAGGACTGATCATGGGGACGCGCTGCGGCGATTTGGACTCCGGCGTGTTCGCGTATCTCGAACGCGAAAAGAAAATGACCGGCGCGCAGATCGACGAATTATTGAACAAAAAGAGCGGACTGCTCGGCCTGTCCGGTGTTTCGAGCGACGTGCGGGAAATCGAAAAGGCTGCCAACGACGGCAATGCGTGCGCGCTCGTCGCCTTAAAAACATTTTGCTATCGCGTTCGCAAATACATTGGCGCCTATGTCGCCGCGATGGGCGGCATCGATGTCTTATTGTTCACCGGCGGTATTGGGCAAGGCAGCGCCGGGATTCGCTCGCTCACGCTGCAAGGCCTGGGCTGCATGGGACTTCACAATGACGAGCAACGCAATCGCGAGGCCCGCGGCTTTGTCGAAGTGTGCCGGATTTCAACCGACGATTCGCCGGTAACGGTGCTTGTCGTGCCGACGAACGAGGAACGGATGATCGCGCGAGAGACGTTGCGAGCCTTGAGCCGCTCGTATCTGAGACAGACTTTGGTCGCGCACGCCCAGGAGCCGATCCTCGTCGAGGTTTCCGCCCATCACGTTCACCTGTCGCCGGAGCACGTCGAAGCGCTGTTCGGCAAGGGTCATCAACTCACCAAGCACGCTGATCTTTCCCAGCCCGGTCAATATGCGTGCAAGGAACAGGTCACCCTTGCGGGACCGAGAGGCCGCATCGAGCGCGTCCGGGTCCTCGGCCCGACACGAAAGGCCACGCAGGTGGAGATTGCCTTGACGGAACAATTCAAGCTGGGCATTCATCCCCCAATCCGCGAGTCCGGCGACATTGCCGACACGCCGGGATGCACGCTCGAAGGCCCGGCTGGCGCGGTCGCGCTCGACCGCGGCGTCATTTGCGCATTGCGCCACATCCACATGACACCGCAGGACGCGCTGCGCTACGGTGTGCGCGACAAAGCCAGTGTGCGTGTGCGCGTCACCGGTGATCGGGAAATGACCTTTGGCGATGTGCGCGTGCGGGTGGACCCGAATTTCCGCCTCGCCATGCACATCGACACCGACGAGGCTAACGCCGCGAACATCCAAACGGGTGCGCAGGGAATCATCGAAGGCATTCAGAGCGACAGTTGATCAGCCCGCGCCTGTCACTTCTGACAGTGGAGCGGCGGTTCGCATTGACCGAGTCTGAATTCCCGGTGCGTGACAGAGTGTCGCCAAGACTGAGAGAGCGTCGTGCGTGGAGATTCGAGAGCCGGGGCGCTCGACTTTCGCCCCTCGATGCTGGACCCTGGTTCAGCGTGATCGCTCTGATATTCACGTGGCTGACAACCATCGTTGCGTCCGGCGCAGCACAGAATCCAGTCACGCGCACGCTTTTGCCGGAGGCGCGTGCTCCTGCGGAATCGACCAATGCTGCGGCTGGCCCGCGCGAGAGCATCGAAGAGAAGTTGGCGCAAGTCCGGGCTGACCTCGCCGCTGTAAAGGCCCTCACCGATGCCGCCGGGACCAATCGGCCGCCCGGATCTTCATTCGAGGCTTTCGGGTTGCGGCGCAGTCTGCTGCAACGGCTGGAGCGGCTCTACGAGCAGCAAATCAGTTTCGCCACCGAGTTGCAGGCGCTCAAGAATCGCCGGCTGGAGATCGCGCGCGAAGCCGAGACATGGACCACCTTTTCTGAACTGCGCCCTTACTCGATTCTGCTCACCGACAGTTTGCGCGAATCCATCCAGGTCGAGCGGCTGGAAATCGCGCACGGCGAATCAGCCTTGTCGAAGCTGGCGCAACTGGTCCAGGAACAACGGACCCTCCTGAAGCAGGCCGAGGCGAAAATTCGCCAGCTCAACGAACAATTGGAAGGCGGCGCGGACTCAGGTGAGTTGACCCGACAGCGCGAACTGGAGCGGCTGCGCAGCCAGACGGCGGCGGCCACCGTGGCCGTGCTCGATTTGGAGCGCCAGGTTCGGGAAGAGCGTGTGGCCGCCAGCAGGGTTCGCCTGACGTTGCTCGGACGCCAGCTCGTGATTGCAAATGCTGGCGCGACGTTCAGTGACGCGGAGATGGAGAAGGTGCTGGCGCGCCTTGACAAGGAACAGCGGCAACTGGAAAGCGAATTGGCCGACGCCGAAGCCCGGCACCGCGCCGCCGTGCAGGCGCGTGATGCCGCCAGCGCAGAATTGGCGCGCACTCAGTCACAAGCCGATGCGAGTCCTGCCGCGCTGGCTCGCGCTGGCGAACTGATTGAGCTGCGTCGCACTCAATTGGAAACAGCGGACACGGTGCTCGCGGTGCTGCGCTTCATGCTCCAGGCCAGCACGATTGAGCGCACGATTTGGGAAGCGCGCTTTGCATCCTATCGCAGTCGTAGCGCCGAAACCATTCGGCAGACCGCCAGCCGCCTCGATCAGTTCCGCCGCCGCATTGATCTCTGGAAAACCTATTACCAGCAGCAACTGGAGAGCGCGTCGAGCCACGTGGCCTTGCAGGAAGAACGCCTGGCGGGCCTGGATCCGTTGTCCACCGTCGTCCCCCTTGTCCGTGAGCGGCTGGCGTCTCTGCGCGAACGCGATCAAATGCTCTTGCGCGTCGTGCGCGGCATCGAGCGCGGTGATCGCCTGCTGCAGCGACTCGAGGAAGAACTCCGGGATGCCGCGGAAAGCCTCCCCCTCGCCAGTCGGGTGCGCAATGTTTTCGCGGATTCACGATCGTTGCTGGCGCGCCTTTGGAACTTCGAACTCTTCGTCGCGCAGGACACCATTACTGTGCAAGGCCAGCCCATTACGGGCAAACGCAGCGTGACGCTCGGCAAGATTCTCACCGCCATCCTCATCCTCGTCGTGGGCTATTGGCTGACGGGGTTGCTCTCCCGCCTCATCGAACCAATCATTGTCAAGCGGTTCAAGATTGATGCCAACCAGGCCGACCTGATTCGCCGCTGGTTCCGCGTGGTGCTCATATTCTCCCTCGCTCTGTTCAGCCTCATATCGGTGAAGATTCCGCTGACCATCTTCGCGTTCGCGGGCGGCGCGCTGGCCATCGGCCTCGGCTTTGGCATGCAGACAATGCTCAAGAATTTTGTCAGCGGTATCATCATTCTTTTCGAACGGCCTTTTCGCGTCGGTGACGTGCTCGATGTCGCCGGGCAACGCGGCACTATCGTCGGCATCGGCATCCGCTCTTCCGTCCTCCGACAATGGGACAGCACTGAGACGCTGATTCCCAATAGCACGCTCCTGGAAAACAGCGTAACCAACTGGACCTATTCCAACCGCAAGGTGCGTTTCACGGTGGCTGTCGGCGTCGCTTACGGATCCGACACCCGCCGCGTCGTGCAGTTGCTGGCCGAGATTGCTGACCGGCACGGCCTCGTGGAGAAGGAACCAAAGCCCCAGGTGCTCTTTACCGACTTTGGCGACAGCGCGCTGACTTTCGAGTTGCGCTTTTGGGTGAACGTCGTCGCGGCCAACTCCGCCCAGGTCGCGAGCGACTTGCGGCAGATGATCGCCGGCGCTTTTGCCGAAAATGGAATCGTCATGGCCTTTCCCCAGCGCGACATTCACCTCGACGCCGTCCGCCCGTTGCAAGTGCAGGTAGTGCCCGTCTCGAGTTCTCCGGTGCAGGAGAACGGCGCGTTGCCAAAACCGGAGCTCACCAACAGCCCGGACGGCGCCCCTGACTCCGCTCCTTCGAAATCGGAACCAACGCCGACTCCAAGATTGCCATGAGCACAAAAGCAAAAGCCTCGCTGCCGAAACTTCCGTCCGCGGACGCGTGGGAACGCCAGTGGCAGGCGCGTTGGAGCAAGCTCGGAGCGCCGGGATACGAACTGCCGGCGGACTCGGACTCTGCCGACCGTCAACTGCTGACCCAAACCCGTACGCCCGAGAAAGAAAGGGCTCGCCTCAAGCGCATCAACGACGAGTTCATCCGCGCGTTCAAGGGACTGTACCGCGTTGGGCCGGCCGTGACTGTATTTGGTTCCGCGCGCTTCAAAGAGACGCATCCCTACTACCGGATGGCCCGCGCGGTCGGCGCGGAACTCGCCAAAGCGGGCTTTGCCACGCTGACAGGCGGCGGGCCGGGCATCATGGAGGCGGCCAATCGCGGCGCGCACGAAACCGGTGGCCCGAGCTACGGGCTGAATATCATCCTGCCGCGCGAGCAGCACGCCAATCCATACGTCGATGCCAGCATTGAGTTCCGTTACTTCTTCACGCGCAAAGTCTGCCTCGTGAAGTACTCGTGCGCTTTCATCATAATGCCTGGCGGCTTGGGCACCCTCGACGAAATGTTCGAGGCGGCAACTCTGATCCAGTGCGGAAAAATTGGACCGTTCCCTCTCATCCTGATGGGCGAAAAATACTGGGACGGCCTGCGCCGATGGGGCCAGCTCATGATCGCCGAAGGCGCCTTCGCCCGCGACGAAATCGGCTTCGGTCACGTGACCGATTCACCGCAGGAAGCCGTGCAATTGATCATTCGCGGACTGCATCCCTCAGTTCGCGCTTGCCTGAAACCGCTTCCGGACGGGCAACCTCAATCGAGGTCCAGACACTGAATTGCGCAGGCGAATGTTTACGATTTACGCAACGCCGCCAACGGCTTTCCACAACTCGGACATTGCGTCGCTTGCTTCACAGTCGCCGGCATATGTTTCATTCAGTCTCTGCTTACCTCGGAAGCGTCTTCCGAAGAGTGTTACACGAAAAATGCGGTAATGATTTCGGGGATCGAGAAGAGACACCTGAATGCGCGACACGAAATCGCCCTTTGCCTAATTCGGAAGCCAGGTGCCTCCAGCATTTTGGAATGTCCACGTTCCAAAATTTTCCAGCCAGTTCTTAAGACCATTCAAGTCGCGCATCATAAGATGGTACTTATATTCTTCCGCTGTTTTTTTAACTTCAGGCGTGAAGAACAAGACCGTCGCAATGAGTTCGCCAAGGGATTTGTCTCTTTTGTCAATGACCCATTGAAACCTCTGCACGGGTCCAATTCCAATCTTTCGGTCAATCCTGTATTTCCTGCATTCCATCAGGGTTATCGCTTTAGCGCCACCTGCCTTAAGAACGGCCAGGATATTCCTGCCTCCATCGGATCGTTCGGGAGTCAATCGCACGTCATACCGCATATCCTTCAAAACCATCGCCACAATCTCCTCAAATCGGCGCGGACTGGATTCGCGCAGAACCGCAGGGTGACTTGCCAGATAAGCAAGCAATTCCGTATTTAGTTCTTCGATACGAGTCTGTAACGGAGATGGTTCAGTGTTTGCCACGGCATTTGAATCCCCCAATTGCGTTGTTGAAGCGAGGCCTGTCGAAGGCTCAATGCCATCGCCCTTTTCAATAGAAGCCGGATCGGATTCAGGGCTCATCGCCTTCAACCTTACCCCTGGCCAAACGCAGGTTCAAGACCACGTGCGCGCTGGAGGGAGTGACTCGCCGAGCGGCGGCCGAAGTGTGAAAGCAGCATTTCCTTTGAAAACCGGTTGACGCTCCCGGACGCGTTACCCTAGATTTTCGCGGCGGCAATTAAGCGTTGGAAATGCAATGAGTGTTTCGGCTGTCCTGACCAGAGGCCTTGAAGGCGTAGTCGCTGCGCATACGCGGCTGAGCGATGTCAAAGGTGACATCGGCGAACTGATTTACTGCGGTTACAATATCCACGAACTCGCCGGCAAGGTCAGCTACGAGGAAGTCATTCATCTGCTGCATTACAATCATTTGCCAAACAAAAAGGAACTGGCGGAATTGAAATCGCGGCTCTCGAGCGCCCGGGATCTGCCGGACAACGTCATCAAGATCATCAAAGCGCTCCCGAAATCAACGCCACCGATGCACGCGATTCGCACCGCGATCTCCGCCCTGGGGTGTTTCGACGATCACGCGGATGACAACAGCATGGATTCCAATCGCGAGAAAGCGATCCGGCTGATTTCGCAAATCCCGATTGTCACCGCCTACTTTCATCGTGTGCGACAGTCGAAGCCGCTCGTGCCTCCGGACCAAAGCCTCGGCGAAGCGGCAAACTTTCTTTATATGATCGACGGCGAAAAGCCGTCGCAGGAAAAGGAGAGCACGATGGACATGTGTTACGTGCTCCACGCCGACCACGGCATGAACGCCTCAACGTTCAGCGCACGCGTGACGATCGCCACATTGAGCGATATGTATTCGGCGATCACCGCAGCCATCGGCACCCTCAAAGGTCCTTTGCACGGGGGCGCCAATGAGGGCGTGATCAAGATGCTCAAGGACATAGGGTCGATCGACAAGGTCGATGCCTATGTGGCGGATTGCCTGGCGCAGAAGAAAAAGATCATGGGCATCGGCCATCGCGTTTACAAGACCCTTGACCCGCGCGCGCCGCACTTGAAACGGATGGCCCAAATCCTCAGCGCGAAACTCGGCGAGCCAAAATGGATCCAGATGAGCGAGCGCATCGCAGAGATCATGCTCAAGGAAAAGAACCTGAACGCAAACGTCGATTTTTACTCCGCGACCGTTTATTACTCCCTTGGGATTCCAACCGACCTGTTCACGCCCATATTTGCTATTGCGCGCACCGCTGGCTGGACAGCGCACGTCCTCGAACAGCTTTCCGACAACCGCTTGATCCGCCCGCAAAGCGTGTACACGGGTCCCGTCGGGCTGAAAGTTGTGCCGATCGACCAGCGATAAATCCCGCCGGACAGCGCCCGAGTGAACATTCACGAATACCAAGCCAAAGAGTTGCTGGCAGCACATGGCGTGACCGTGCCGCCGGGGGAAGTTTGCGACACGCCACAGGCTGCAAAATCGATTGCCGAAAGGCTTTTCGCGAAGGGCGACAAAGTAGTCGTAGTCAAGTCACAAATTCATGCTGGCGGGCGTGGCAAAGGGACGTTTAAGAGCGGGTTCCAGGGCGGCGTCAAGCTGTGCAAATCGCCCGATGAAGTCTTCGAAAAGGCAAGCGCGATGCTCGGCAACGTGCTGGTCACGAAACAGACAGGACTGGAAGGCCGCCTGGTCCGGAAAATACTCGTGGCCGGCGCGCCGCCGATAAAGAAGGAGTTCTACCTTGCGGTTCTGCTGGATCGCGCCTCCGCGCGGCCGCTCATGATGGTCAGCACGGAAGGCGGGATGGACATTGAAGAAGTGGCGGCCACGCACCCGGAGAAAATCGTCAAGGAGACGATCGATCCGGCGATTGGAATGATGCCGTACCAGGCGCGCAAGCTTGCGCGGGCGCTTGGTTTGACGGGTGACTTGATTTCTGCAGGCGCGAAATTGTTGTTAGGCGTTTACACGACATGGTGGGAATGCGACGCAAGCATGGTGGAAATCAACCCGCTCTGCATCGTCGAGGCTCTTGGTGGCAAAGAAGCCCTCGTCGCCGTGGATGCGAAGATCGGATTGGACGACAACGCCATTTACCGGCACCCGGACATTCAGGTGATGCGCGACTTGGGTGAGGAAGCGCCGCTGGAAATCGAAGCGAGCAAGTTCAACCTTAATTATATCAAGCTCGACGGCAACATCGCCTGCCTCGTCAACGGGGCCGGGCTGGCCATGGCTACGATGGACATTATCCAGCATTTCGGCGGCAGGCCGGCGAACTTCCTCGACGTCGGCGGAGGCGCGAGTAAGGAGCAAGTCACCGCAGCATTCAGAATCATCTTAAGCGACCCGAATGTTAAGGGTATCCTCGTCAACATCTTTGGTGGGATCATGGATTGCAATGTGATTGCGACGGGGATTGTGGCGGCGGTGCGTGAAACCAGCTTAAAGCTGCCGCTGGTGGTGCGATTGGAAGGCAACAATGTGAAGGCCGGCAAGGCGACTCTGGCCGAGAGCGGACTGACGATCACGAGCGGCGAGTCCATGGCTGATGCGGCACAAAGAATCGTGAAACTGGTCTCGTAAGCGCATGCTGAAGGTTCTCGAACTCGCGTTTTGCTGCTACGCGGTCACAGACATGCCGCGCGCCCGCGCCTTTTACGAGGGCGTGCTGGGCTTAACGCCAACTACCGTTACCGAGACGCCGGGCGGAAAATGGGTCGAGTACGACTTTGGGCCAAGTGCTCTGGCCATCGGCTCCGGTGCCGGCTGGAAACCAAATCCCGATGGCTGCGCGGCTGCGCTTGAGGTTGATGACTTTGACGCTGCCATCGCGCATTTGCGCGCGAACAAAGTGCCTTTCCGCCTGGAGCCGTTCCCGACACCCGTCTGCCGCATGGCGATGGTTTTTGATCCTGACGGCAACACGGTTTGCATTCACAAACGAAACGCGACCTAGCGGTAATCGCATGTCTATCCTCGTCACAGCGCACACTAAACTTCTCGTTCAGGGCATCACCGGCAGCTTTGGTGCGCGCCACACACAACTCAGCCTTGCCTACGGGACGCAAGTGGTCGCTGGTGTCACGCCGGGCAAAGGCGGGCAAAAGTTCGAGAAAGCGGTGCCGATCTTTGATACCGTGGCTGAAGCTGTTCGGCAAACGGGCGCGACAGCTTCTGCCATCTTTGTCCCGCCCGCATTTGCCGCGGATGCGATTCTGGAGGGGGTCGATGCCGGGCTCGATCTGGCGGTCTGTATTACAGAAGGCATTCCGGTCAACGATATGGTCAAGGTGAAGCGCGCGATGGAGGGAAAGAAAACCCGTTTGATCGGTCCGAACTGTCCAGGCATCGTCACGCCGGGAGAAGGCCCGGACTCCCACGGCGGCTGCCGCATTGGCATTGCGCCAGGATATATTCACAAAAAGGGCAACGTGGGTGTCGTTTCTCGCAGCGGCACGTTGACGTACGAGGCAGTATGGCAGCTCACCTGCCGCGGAGCAGGCCAATCGACCTGTGTGGGCATTGGCGGAGACCCGGTCAACGGCACGTCGCATCTGGACGTGATCAAAATGTTTAGTGACGATCCCGAGACGCATGGCATCATAATGATCGGCGAGATCGGGGGCTCCGCGGAAGAGGAAGCCGCCGAATGGATTAAGCAACACTGTGAGAAGCCGGTCGCGGGATTCATTGCGGGCGCTACGGCACCGCCGGGGCGTCGGATGGGACATGCCGGCGCCATCGTCAGCGGCGGCAAGGGCACTGCTGCCGCGAAAATCGCGGCCTTCAAGGAAGCCGGAATTGCCGTCGCACCCACCCCATCGGAGATGGCAGACACGCTGCTTAAGATAATGCGCTAATATTTGACTACCGGCCCGTGTCCGCGGGGGGCTCTCGTCGTGGAGGACGGTCGCGAAATGGGGGCTCCACCTGCGCCGGCCGCGGCCTGCGTTCCCGGATCATCTGCTCGAATTTGCGGCGCTGCTCCGGCGTAAGTTCGCGCCTGATCTCTTCGCGAACGGCGCGCATCTCGGCTTGAATCTCGGGCCGGACCAGAGACCAGATTTCGCGCATGCGCTCCTGCCCTTCGCGCATGGTGGTGTCAATGCGGGCGCTCTGCCCCGGCGTCAAGTCGAGGCGGCGATTGAGTTCCATGCGGAAGTTTTCACGCAACATCCATGGTTGCATAGGATCGGTTCGCGGCGGACGCGGCACTGGCTTGCCAAGCCGTGCTACTCCGACAGCCCCGGTGAGAAGTCCGGCGACGAAAATGATCAGCGTGGCGAGTATGACTTTCCAGGGGCTCACGAGCGGAAAGGATTAGCAATCAATCGGCAGGGCTCAGGCATCGCTCGTCAGCAATCAGTAATCAGGCCAGGAATCCACAAGTTGTTCGGCGGCAGAAAACATCGTCGCCTCGAGATCTTGCGCTTGCTCCCCATTGGCCTGCAATGCCCAGATGCTCAACCCAACGGATAGCAGCAGGCTTGCAAAGGCCCCCCGCCAGAGCCCCGCGCCCCAGAGTGTCCACAGGTCTTCGACCTGCTTGGATGCCAGACCAGCCATAATGCGTTTCTCGAACGCATACGGCACCCCGCAATCTGGCGCATCGGCGCGGGCCGCCAAGATGAGCTTATCGTGCAGTTCCCCGAGTTTCATACCCAATATTACTAGACGAAAGCATACAGTTCCCGGTTACAAGTACTTTTCGCGCGCCAGTCCCTTCAGAATCCTCCGCATCTCCGCCCGGGCGCGAAAGGCGCGGACCTTCACCAGCGGCACCGACCATCCGGTCAATGCCGCAATCTCCTTGACGGAACGCTCTTCGATTTCCAGCAGTGTAATCACCAACCGCGCCGCTGGCGACAGTCGGTCCAGAATTCGCCGGATTAGTTCCCGCGCCGCTTCGGCAGTTTCACTCGCCTGTTCAGGGGCGGCTTCGAAATGATCCAGCCATTCGGTCTCCCCATCGGACAGATCAGATATGATTGTTTCCCGACTGCGCTGGTGATTGCGCAAGAAGTCATAACACGTGCGCACGGCCATGCGCATAAGCCAATGCTCGAACGGCGCGTCGCCGCGAAACGTGCGGAGCTTCCGGAACGCCTTCGACCAGACCTCCTGCACAATGTCCTCGACCTCACTTTCCCGGCGCGCGTAGCGTCTGGCTGTCGCAAACAGCCGAGGGGAATAGCGGTTGACCAAAAGCTCGAATGAGGCGGTCTCCCCGCGCAGCACCGCTGAAATGACGTCCTCATCCGCCGGTTCCATGACCGTAGAGACTGCGTCATAGGGCAGGGTCAATGGAACTGAATTCGGCTGCGGCACGGCCGCGATTAGCGGTCCTTTGGCTGGTCGTCGGCGCGTTCGTCGCGAGCCCCTTTAAACCGTTCAGCCATCCTTTCAAGGCGCTCCAGGCGTTTGCTTTCCGCAGGTGTGATCGTTCCTTTTTCTTTCTTCCCCCTTAATTCGCCAAGCTGCTTCTCGAACCGGGCTTTGATCTGTTCGCGCATGGCCTTTCGCTCTTCCGGCGTCAGGTTTTTGAGCCGTTCGCCAAGCGCTTCGCGTGCCTCGCGCATCTTGGCGG
>JAKEEH010000150.1 GCA_022616725.1 Limisphaerales bacterium
GCCGACGGTTATGGGAAACTGCCCGTCCTGAGCCAGGAACTCGAACCCGGCGCCAGCAAACTGATTTGAGATAGCTGCCGGTCGAGGGTTCGGAGGAAAAAAATTAAAGCCAAAGATTGCCGTCCAGGGAACGCCCGTGGCCGATACGGCAGTAAGCCAGGCTTCTCTGTTCGTGAATGTATTAACCGCGCCATGCAGATGGCTGGCCGTCGTGATCAACACGAGAGAAGCTGCAAGCGACGCACCGAGTTGACGAGGTTTGTTCGTCCTCATTTGTCGGTTTGGCCTGAGTGTTGCGATGCTGAGTGTCGCCCGCCCGCGTTCGCTCCAGTGATTCTGTTATCCTGCGACTTTGCGCATGCGCTGTCTTCGGCAGCATAATCAAAATGTGATGGCTCAATCTGCTTCGGCGGCTGCGCCCGCTCCCAGGCCACTGTCCGTCTCAACGCCTCCTCAACGGAAACGCTCTCCTCGTACGCCAAATCTCTTCGTATCCGGCTGGTGTCGCCGGCCAGATGATGGGCCCAATCGTACGGCAACACAAGATGCGCTGGCAGCATGAATCTCGGAATCACTTTAATCGTACCTGTCCAACTGACAGTCTTCCCTATGCGCTCCACCCATTCAAGCTCTGTGAACGCCTCTTTCTCGCCGACGTTGTAGGTGTGGCCGGTGGCTCGGTCATTCGTGACCGCAAGTGCGATGGCGGCCGCGACGTTCTCGACGTAACCACGCGTCCACCGCCACTGCGCTCGGCCTTCCTCCAACAAGATGATCGGCCGCGCGTCACTCATGCGTTTGAGGAACTCGAATAGGCGACGCTGTGGGTCGCCCGGACCGTACACCTGAGGCAATCGCAGGACCGTGCCGGGGAGTTCGGTATCGCTCATGACTTCCTTCTCAACCAAAATCTTCTCGTAGTTGTACGCCAGGTCAGATGGCTGCTGCGCAGATGCGCGGTACGGATACAACTTGCTCCGAAGAGGCGCCTCCTCAGTGAACGGCTGCAGATCGGGCGGGCCTTCTTCGAAACGAGAGAACCGGCCGTAGGCGCGGTAAACATCCATGCTACTCACGGCCACCACACGCCCCGCCACGCCACGAAAGGTCTGCATCACCAGCGCAGCATCTCGCTCGGTGTACGGAAACATGTCCAATACGACGTCCGGTGCGAATTGTGTGAACCCCGAAGCGAAAGCGGATAAATTATTGCGGTCGCCGTCGATGTGCGAAACAGCCGGCGGCAAATCCGCGGTCGTATGTCCTCGGTGGAAGACAGCCACAACATGCCCGTCGCCTATGAGCTGTCGCACAACCCAAGACCCGATGAACCCCGTCCCGCCAATGATGAGGATATGCATGGATTTGCTGCGGTTGCGCCGTACGAACAGGCTGCATCACCATTGACGCATAGTTCCACGTTCATGCGGGCGGCACCGCGTGATGGCGTCACCAGTCCCGCTGTCAACCATAACCTATATCCTACCCCTTCGCCTCGTCAATTTCCCTCCGCGGTTCACTTCAGGCGCCTTTCATACTCGCCGTAAAGCCTTTTTGGCCTTGGATCCCGTTGGCTTCCGCACTTCCTTAGCCTGATTACTGACCACTAATTACTGACCACCCGACTCATTTTTCTCCGTTCCTATTGAAGCTTTAAACCATTGAAACAGTCCAAAACTGTTCAACGGTTCAACCGCAAAATGATGCGAAGCACGACACGCACAACGCGCAAGAGCGCAAAGCACGAAAGGATGCTTCGCGCCCTGTCACTTTTCATCCATAGCCGACGAATATTGGCTTTCCTGGCGGCCATTCTCGCCCTCGTTTTTTGCCGGGATTCGTCTGCCCAATCCGTGATTCTTCATTTGAAGAACGGCGACCGGCTCAGCGGTTTCATTACTTCCGAAACGACCAACCGCATTGTGCTCACAAACCTCTGGAGCCGTGAAATCGTTGTGCCTGCCGAAGCGATACTGCGCCGCGAGCCGCTTGCCTCGGGATCTGGCAAAACCCCGATCCCGGCTGTCCCCGGCTCAGGCGCAAACACAAACGCTATCGCCGTTAAGCCGAAATCGGAAATGAAGTGGTCAGGCGAGGTCCAGCTCGGGGTGGACCTTGGTTTCAGCGAAAAGAACCGGGAATTATATACCGGCCGGACAAAAATCGCGATGAGCTATCATCGTCTCCGCAATGTTTTCGACTCTAACTTCGCCTATGGACGCACCGAGGGCATCACTTCCGCCAACCGCGTCGATGGTTTCGCCAAAACCGATTACGATCTCACGCGACGCGAGTACGTTTACAATCTCGCCGGCGCTGGCTATGACGAGATCCGCAAAATCAACTTCCGCTATGAGATCGGTCCCGGCCTCGGACATCACGTGATCAAATGGACCAACTTCGTTCTCAAAGCCGAGCTTGGCTTCAACTATCAGGCGCAATACCTGGCTGACGATACTAAGAGCGAGCTCTTCTATCACCGCTTCGCAGAGGACTCGGCCTGGAAAATCAACGACAAATTTAGTATTGATCAAAAGTTTGAGTTTTTTCCCCGGGTCGGATACTGGGGCGACTATCGGTTCCGTTTCGAAAGCAACCTTCGCTACGCACTGCTCAACAACGTGTTCCTGAATCTGACTGTGCTCGACCAGTACGATACTGATCCAGCGGAGGGTGTTGGACAGAATGACCTTCAGGTCAGGTCAACAATTGGTGTGAAATTTTAGCGCCCGGTCAAGCGTACTCCACGAGCGGCTTCAAGCGGAGGATCTTTGCTGCAATCGCGTTGAGATCGTCCAGGACAAAATCGTGATGAACCTTTCCCACCCACGGCGACTTCAGCAGCAGCGAAGTGCAACCCGCAGTCCGCGCCGCTTCGGCGTCCTGCCATTTGTCACTGATGACGTAGGAGTGATCGAGATTGAGATGCCATTTGAACGCGGCTTCGATCAGCAGGCCCGGTCGAGGTTTGCGGCATGGGCAATGATCACTTTCGTCGTGCGGACAGACCATGATGTCGTCCACGGGAAACGTGCGGCGGAGTAGGTCGTGCATTCGATCCAGTTCGCGCCGGCTTTGGTAGCCGCGCGATAAACCCGGCTGGTTTGTCGTGACGACCAGGATGAATCCTGCCTCTTTCAGTTGACGGAGGGGCGCAACAGCTTTGGAGTTCAATTTGAACTCTTCAAGCGTCAATGGCGTGATCTGGTTCTTTGGCCCCACCCGCACTTCATTCAAAATCCCGTCCCGCTCAACGAACACACATCGTTTCATAACTGCGAAAAAGCATAAATCCGGCCCAGAATAACCCTCGGTAGAAAAAACGCGCCGATTGTTCTCCGGGTCCGTGGAATACCCAAGAATGTCTAAAGCTTTTCACAATGCAACCCGATATTCTAAGTTTCACTGATTGAAAATCGCGATTCGTATCGCGCTGACCCCCCGTTGCCCTGCTCTCAAAAGTAAGAATCTGCTACTGCACCAGCTCAGCCAGATTGCTCACCCGCGCCTCGATTTGTTTCACGATCGGCAGCGCCCGCGCAAGGGCATTTTTTTCTGTCTGCCCTGGAAACGACTTCATGATCACTTTCGCCGCTGCGATTACGTCGCCATTACTGTCGCGCAGCGGCATCGTGATCAGCACGCGCCCTTTCTCTTCGCCGTGATAAATCACGCCGCGTGCGATAACGTCGATAGCTTCCTTCGGCGCGGGCCGCCCGACTTCTTCCGCCTCTTTGCTGGCGATGATCTGCGTCTCGTTACTCTCTGGCGGCGTGGCGCAAATCTTCAGGCCCAGCAGGCGCGGATACCTTTCGATTGTCTCGCGCACCAGGACCTGGGCGTATTTCTCGCGCGGCGTGTAATCGATTCGAATGTCCCCAAAGTAACTGACGGAATCGGACTTCGTCCATAAACCGATCTTGCCGTTGCTGAAGCTGTTGTCGCGGAGCGGAGGAACGACTTCCTTCCCATTGAAGCTGAAGCGGACCTCGTTCCCGCGGCATTGCACCGTCAACTCGTGCCAGACGCCCTGGGCGACCTCGGCCTTGCCGCCGATTGGGCCTATCAGTTGGCCGCCATGCCATTTGAAAAAATTCACGTTCTGCCCGAGGCCGCTGGCGCGAACGTAGTAATAGTTTTTCTCGTCCTGAATCCGAAAGGCGATCCCAGCCATCTGTTCCTGCACCCCATCGACCAATTTGAACTGGGTCGTCACCGTGAAGTCCCCGAATTCTTCTCCATCGAAAACCAACATCAGATTCCGATTGTCGGTGGGATCTCGCGAAAGCTGCGCCACGACCGGCCTGACGTTTCGACTCGTTCCGGTGCGCGAGGCAAGCAGCGGGAACGCCGACGGAGCTTGGTCGTGAACGATCTTCCATTCCCCGGGCCGGCCATCGCCCGACAGGAGGCTGCGAAATCCGGGTGGAGGCTCGTTTACTCTGGCGTCCCGCCAATCCAACAGACGTTCGGCACCTCGACACGCCAGAGCGGTTGCGAACAGACAAATCAATGGCTTCCGAAACATCGAACGCGAAGGCTAGCACTAATTCCACCCGACGTTGAAGCGTTAAATCGGAAAAATTTACCCCACGATCAATGACCTTGTTACGGCTCCACCTGGTTTTGACGCATGTAACAAAGCGGCCGTTCGCAGCGTTGCTCGCGGAACAGGTTCTCGAAGCCCCCGCAGCCGCTTACTCCACGGTAACGCTCTTGGCCAAATTGCGCGGTTTGTCCACGTCGCAGCCGCGAGCGACGGCAATGTGATAGGCCAGCAACTGCAACGGCACCACCGCGAGCAGGGGCATGAGAGGCTCGATTGTCGGCGGAAGGTAAATCACGTCGTCGGCTTCCTTCGCAATCGGATCGTTGCCCTCGGTGGCCAGCGCAATAATCGGACCTTTGCGAGCCTTCACAACTTGCAGGTTGCTGAGGGTCTTTTCGTACATCGAGTCCGACGGAATGACGACAACGCTTGGCGTCTGTTCATCGATGAGCGCGATTGGGCCGTGTTTCATTTCGGCAGCCGGATAACCTTCGGCGTGAATGTAGGAGATTTCCTTGAGCTTCAAAGCGCCCTCGAGGGCGACGGGGAAATTGTATTGCCGGCCAAGAAAGAAAAAGTTCCTGGTGGATGCGTATTTCTTCGCGATGCGCTGGATGGATTCATCCTGCGCGAGGAGCGCTTCGATCTGCATCGGAGTTTGTTCCAGCGCACGAATGATTTTCTGCCCGCGAGTGATCGGGAGCATCCGCATGCGCCCCATTAGCAAAGCCAGCAGCGTCAGCACCGTCACTTGCGAGGTGAACGCCTTGGTGGAAGCGACGCCGATCTCCGGGCCCGCGTGGAGGTAGATTCCGCCGTCGGCTTCGCGGGCAATCGTGCTCCCCACAACATTGCAAATCGCAAGGACTTTGTGGCCGCGCCGGCGCGTTTCACGCAAGCTGGCGAGCGTGTCGGCGGTTTCGCCGGACTGCGTGATGGCCAGCACGAGAGTGTTCTTTTCGATCGGTGCGTTCCGATATCGAAATTCGCTGGCGTATTCCACCTCGACTGGAATGTGCGCAAACTCTTCCAGCAGATATTCCCCGACGAGTCCGGCATGCCAACTGGTGCCGCACGCGGTGATGACGATCTGATCGATGGCGCGCAGTTCCGCGGTAGTTAGATTCAGGCCGCCGAACTTGGCCGTGGCTTCGTCATGATCGATGCGCCCGCGCATCGCATTTTCGATGGTGCGCGGCTGTTCAAAGATCTCCTTCAGCATGTAGTGCGGGTAAGAGCCGCGGTCGGTGGCGGCGCCATCGTATTCAAGCTGGCTGATCTGGACTTGCGGCGCATCCGACCCGAGCCGCGCCATTCGAAAGCGATCGGCGGACAACGTCACCACGTCGTGGTCGTTTAAATAAATCACTTGACGCGTATGCGGCGCAATGGCATTCGCGTCGCTGGCCAGGAAATGCTCGCCGTCGCTGACGCCGACGATCAGGGGCGAGCCGCGGCGCGCGCCAAGGACCATGTCAGGGTAATCGGAGCAGATTACTCCGATGCCGTAGGCGCCGATCACCTCGCGCAGGGCGTTTATGACTGCCTGCGCCAGCGGATGGGCTTCGCCATCGCCGTTTCGCCCACCTGCCGCGATTTCGCTCTTGACCTTCTCGTAATGGATACCGATCAGATGCGCCAGCACCTCCGTATCAGTCGCGGACTTGAAAGTGTGCCCTTTCAAACGGTCCCGAATGTGTTCGTAATTCTCGATGACACCATTATGGACCACGGCAATACGGCCCGATTGGTCGAAGTGGGGATGCGAATTCTCATCCGAAGGCGGCCCATGCGTCGCCCAACGCGTATGCCCCAATCCGATTTGCCCATCGAGCGGCTTAGCGGCGATAAGCCGGGCAAGGCCTTCGTCGATTTTGCCTTTCTTCTTCCGGCTCTCGAACTTGCTCCCGGAGAGCAGCGCCATGCCCGCGCTGTCGTAACCGCGGTATTCCAGCCGTCGCAGGCCCGCGAGCAAAATCGGGGCCGCCTGCTGTCTTCCAACATAACCGACGATGCCGCACATAGTGGTCCATCTAGTTTCGCATGACACGTCTGGGCGTCAATTGCGGTACAGGCCCCAGCCCGTTCGGCCCATTATGCCAGAAACGGCCGCTGCTGCGAAGATCGGGTTACGCCCCCTATTTGCTCACGGACGTTTCCTTCGCTTTAGGATTGATTCAGCACCCGTTGCGAATAAGGTTCTGCAGCAACAATTCCTGTTAATGGGCGCAAAATTCTGGAACCGACTGGGGTTCGAGCGCGAGCTGTGGCAGAAGGGGACGCTCTACGTGGCGGGTGTGGACGAGGCGGGGTGCGGTCCGCTGGCGGGGCCGGTCGTCGCCGGCGCGGTGCTCTTCCCGTGCACGTGGCTTGAGGCGGGTCTTTACGGGAAGCTCCGCGGGCTCAATGATTCCAAGCAATTGACGCCGGAGCAGCGGGAGCACTTTTACCAGATCATCACCACTCACCGGGAGATCCGCTTCGGCATTGGCAGTGTGGAGGTGGAGTTGATCGACCAGATCAACATTCTCGAGGCGGCTCATCGTGCGATGAACCTGGCGCTCGCCCAATTGACGCCCGCTCCGCAGCATGTGCTTGTGGACGGACGGCGGGTCAAATCGCTGTGTTTTCCGCACACCCCGCTGGTGAAAGGGGACGCGCGCAGTTATTCGATTGCGGCGGCGAGCGTGCTGGCGAAGGTAACGCGCGACCGGATGATGGTGGAACTGGACAAAATGTATCCCCACTATGGGTTTGCGGAGCACAAAGGTTACAGCACACCGGGACATCTCGCCGCGCTGGAGACGTATGGCCCTTGCCCCGCGCACCGAAGAAGTTTCGCCCCGTTCCGGCCTGTGGAAACGGATTTGTTTCCCGAGGGAGAGGAGAACGCTGACCCTCGACTGCAGCGGTAAGTATGTTTGAGTTGACAAAATGGTTCATGGAATTGCGCGAGGCGCGGGCGCGCACCGAACATTTGCGCCGCGGCCGGGTGGGTGAACGGGCGGCACGCTCGCACCTGCGGCGGCTCGGAATGAAATTCCTGACCGCGAATTTCAAAGGTCGCGGCGAGACCGACCTGATTTTCCGTGATGAGGAGGCGCTGGTGTTTGTGGAAGTCAAGACGCGCTCATCGGAGGAATGGGTGCGCCCGGCACAGGCGGTGGACGCGCGGAAGAGAAAGCTGCTGTCGCAAACGGCGCTGGATTACTTGCGGCTGCTGCATTATCCGCATGTGTTGGTGCGTTTCGATATCGTGGAGGTTTTGCTCAACGAAGGCCGCGTGCGCGAAGTACGGCATTTGCCCGACACATTTCGCATGACACCGCCGTATCGGTACGGCTAATGGACTTGGTTGATGAGGATTGGGCATGTCGTCCCTGACGCAATGGTTTGCTTTGAAGAGCCATAAACACATAGCCGGTCGGTCGCTGAACATGCGCCTATGAACGTCGTCGTGATTGCGCCGCATCCCGATGACGAAGCGATTGGCTGCGGCGGAGCGGTGTGCAAGCACGTTGCGGGGGGGGATCGTGTCGCAGCGGTGTTCCTGACGTCCGGGGAGCTGGGTTTGAAGCACCTCGACCGCGCTGTCGCCTGGAAGACCCGCGAAGCGGAGAGCGCAGCGGCGCGGGAAATCCTCGGCATACGTGAGCTTTATTTCCTGCGCCAGCCTGACTGGACGTTGGGGGATGCAGTCGAACCGGCTTCGGCAGCACTGGCGTCGATATTGCAAAGTGAACAACCCGAGATCATTTATCTTCCGCACCCGGGCGATTGGCATCCGGATCACAAAGCGGCGAATGTGATCTTGACGACTGCACTCACGATCTCCCGTGCCACACCGCGAGAAATTTGGGGCTATGAGGTTTGGACGCCCCTTACTGAATACGACGTCGTGGTCGATATAACTGAAGTGATCGAGCGCAAATTGTCCGCCATTCGGGCGCACGCGTCGCAACTGACGGAAATTGATTATGCGTACGCCACAAAGGGGTTGAACGCTTTTCGCGGCGCTGTCGCCGGCCGAACGCGCTACGCGGAAGTGTTTAGATTGCTCCATGGCCCAGGGAACGAAGAGTAGGCCGTTGCGAATCGCGATGTTTACCGGGACGTTCCCAGCGATCTCGGAGACTTTCATCCAGCGGCAAATCACGGGGTTGATTGACCTCGGACACGAAGTGGAAATTTTCTCGGACACCCGGCCCGACGCCGGGCCCCTCCTGCACGCCGACGTGAAACGCTACGGCGTTTTGGAGCGGACGGTATATATGGATATGCCGCCGGAGACCGCGCCGTGGGAAATGCCGGTCTGGCCAATCACAGCGCAGACATGGCCGCCGGGAGCGGAGAAGCCAGTCTCGAATGCGGCGCGCGTCAAGCGCAGCTTACCTGACATAGCGATTGCATTCCGTCATGCGCCGAAACTGACGGCAAAGGCGATGCTCCATTCCGAATATAGTTACCGCGCCGCGAGCCTGTCCGCAGTGTGCCGGTTGGCGCGGTTGGCTGGGGTCACGAAAGAGTTCGACGTGTTGCACGCGCACTTCGGGCCAGTCGGCGAGAGTTTTCGGTTCGCGCGAGAGCTTTGGGGCGCGCCATTGGTGGTCAGTTTTCACGGCTACGACTTCACGACAATCCCGCGCAAGGAAGGCAGCAGTGTCTATACGAAGCTCTTCGCAACGGCTGACGCGGTTACGGCCAACAGCCGATTTACCAACAGGCGGCTCGTCGAGCTTGGTTGTCCGGCAAAGAAACTCCATCGACTGCCGACAGGACTCGATCCTGGGCAGTTTCGATTTCGCGAGCGAACCATTGGATCCGGGGAACTCGCGCGCATTCTGTCGATTGCGCGCCTTGTACCCATCAAAGGCCTCGCGTACGCGCTCGAAGCAGTGGCGCGCGTAGGAGCGAAGCATCGCAAAGTCCATTTTGACATTGTCGGCGATGGGCCGTTGCGAGGTGAGCTGGAGAAGCTCGCCGTACGGCTCGGAATTGCAGACAGCGTGAGATTTCACGGCGCGTTGACGCAGGGGCAAGTCTGCGAATTGATGGACGCCGCGCACATTTTTCTGCACACGAGCGTAACGACTGACGGCGACGCGGAAGGTCAGGGCCTGGTGCTGCTGGAAGCGCAGGCAGCGGGCTTGCCAGTGATCGCGACTCGGCACGGGGCGTTTCCGGAAGCGCTGCTGGACGGTGAGTCGGGGTACCTCGTTCCAGAGCGCGATGTTGAGGCCGTAGCGGAACGGCTGAATTTCTTGATCGAAAACCCGCCATTGTGGCATAGCATGGGCCGGAAAGGCCGCGCATTCGTGGAAAAGCATTTTAACATTCGAGATCTCAACCGCGCTCTGGAGGAGCTTTACCACGACGTGATCGGGAGTTTTCGACACGAATGAACGCTTCGTTTAACGTCAATGAATACTGGCGCCAGCGGGGGCGCGGCTACATCCATGAAAACCTGCCGCAGGAGTATCATCGATTACAGGAGCAATTTCTGATTGACGTTCTGCGCCGGGTGGACGCGCCTTTCCGACAAATCCTCGAGCTGGGTTGCGGGTTCGGCCGCATCACGCGATTGCTCGCGGATGCATTTCCGCAGGCGACGATTCTGGCCACCGATTTGAGCGCGGAACAACTCGCGAATGCCCGCCACTATTGCGCCGGGCGCAGCAATACCCAATTTCACGCTTATGACTTTTATTCGGGCGCGCCATTTCCGGGAGGGCGGCACGACGCGGCCGTTGCCATTGAGGTGTTCCTGCATCATCCCGAGGACGTGGTGCGGCGTATTGTGGAGCGGCTGAAGGGCGTTTCTCGACACATCGTCAACATTGACTGGAGCGAGCACTGGCCCTGGGCGCGGCCTGAGCACGTGTGGGTTCATGACTACTGTACCATATATCGAGAAGCCGGATTGCAGGCGGTGGCGCTGCCGCTGCCGCGGAAAATTGATGGACTGCAGCAGCGGTTGTTCGTCGCCGGCAGCGAATTACCCGCCCGTCTGCTTGAGTTGAGTGGTTCTGAGCCGCGCTCCGAACAGGGCCCGGCGCCCCCAGTGCTCGAGTGGCATCAGACGCTGGAAGGGGCGATAGCTGACCTGAATGCAACGCTGCCGCCTGAGGCGAAGTTGATTCTCGTTGGCGCGCACGAATGGGGTTCTGCCGGCGACCGGGTATGCGCTCGCCGTGTTATGCCGTTTTTGGAAAGGGCAGGGGAGTATTGGGGGCCTCCGGCGGACGATGCGAGCGGCTTGAAGGAATTGGACCGCATGCAATCGGAGGGAGCGACACACATCGCGTTCGCCTGGAGCTGTTTTTGGTGGCTCGAACACTACGCTGGATTTGCGAGCCACTTGCGCCAGAACTACCCCCGTGTTTTGACGAACGACCGTGTGATTGTATTTGAGCTTCGCCGGTAATGCCCTCCAGCCGTCCCAATACGATTCCGACGGTCATACACGTGGTGCGCCAGCTCAAGCCGGCGTCCATTCTGGACGTGGGGGTGGGCTTCGGAAAGTGGGGCCATTTGTTCCGCGAATACACAGACATTCTCGAGGCGGAGCATGATCCTAAGCGTTACCAGCGGCGCAACTGGCGCGTGCGCATCGACGGGATCGAAGCGCACAAGGCTTATCTGACGCCAATGCATCGATTTCTTTACAAC
>JAKEEH010000015.1 GCA_022616725.1 Limisphaerales bacterium
CGGTTCACCTGCGCCCGGGCAAAAAGAGAATTGCCGGGACTGGTGATCCACTCGGCCAGCCGCTCGAGTTGGCGATGCTCCGCCTCAGCCAGCGGTTCGCCGGTCCCAAGCAGCCGCGGCTGGGCGGGCTCCCCCGTGCGCGGGTTTTTCACCTCGGTTTTGGCGGATGCCCAGACAATCTGTTCGCCATTGAACTCGTGGGTGTCGAGCCCGTCACGCCGGCGATTGTCAAGAATCTTGTATTGCAGCGACGCAAAGACGCCTGCCCAGTCGTAATAATCCTTCTGCGTCCAGCGGTCGAACGGGTGGTTGTGGCACCGCGCGCACTGCAGGCGTGTGCCGAGAAAAAGTTGCGCCGTCGATTCGGCCCGAGTCACGGGGTCGCGCAACGCGCGAAAGTAATTCGCTGCCGCATTTTCGTAGCTGCTGCCCCGGGCTGTCAGGAGTTCGCGCACGAATTGATCAAGAGGTTTGTTGTCCGCCAGGCTCTGGCGTATCCAACGGTGGAATGCTTGCACCCCTTTGGCATCCAGAACCTTTTCTTCATTGCGCAGCAGGTCGGCCCATTTCAGCGCCCAGAAATCCGCGAACTCGGGCCTTTGCAGCAGCGCGCTGATCAGCTTCGTGCGCTTGTTGCCGCGCCGGTCCCCAACGAAAGCGCGCGCTTCATTGGCGTTTGGCAGGGTCCCAAGCAAATCGAGATACGCCCGCCGGACGAACTCGGTGTCGGAACAAAGCTCCGAAGGGTTCATGCGCAACGACTTGAGCTTCGCGAACACATGTTCATCTACGAAATTCTGCGCCCGCGGATTGCTCCACGCCCATCCCGGCCGGGCCGCAATGAACGCCAGTCGAATTGGCGTTTGTCGATCGAGGTAACGCACGATCACCGTGGTTTCGCCGGGCTTGATGCTCTGCGCCCGGCCATCCGGCAACACTTTCACCAATTGCCCGGACGGCTCGTAACACGCGAGTGACGTCACGTCTCGCCTGGTTCCGTCACTGAACTCCGCGTGGACAGACAGCGGCACCTCCGTGATCGGATCAACGCATATCTGCTGGACAGGAGTGACGCGCAACCGAGCCAGCTTTGGCGCCGTGGCCGCATCATCGTTCGCCCCGGCTGCGATCCAGTTGCGCAAAAGGACGTATTCGGCGGAGTCCTCCTTGAAGCGTTGGCCGCCTTCGTGCGCAATCTGCGCGCTGGCCTTCAGCAAGACCAGACTTTGCTCGGGATTGTTGGGATTGGTGCGCCGGGCAAACATATCCCGAGTCAGGGCGCGAAAGTCGAATTCCGGGTCTTCGCCGCGCAGCGACAATTTGAAACCCGCCTTGCCGTTCTGGTTGCCGTGGCACGCGCCCATGTTGCAGCCGGCCTTCGAGAGCACCGCCATCACGTCATTGCGGAATGATGCCGGCTCCGCGTGAGCATCGAAGGCGGTGAGCACGGCCACTATCATTCCCGCCGCAGCCAGTTTTCGCGGATGTCGCCTGCCAAGAATCCCGTTTGTCGCAGCCACGTAGTGTAGTATTATATGACGCGCGCGGCCTCAGGGCTATTCTGAAAGAGTCAGAAGCGGTTACGCTTGACCACGGGCCGGATCGCGTGGATAACAGTCGGCCTCATGGGAGAGATGGCTGAGTGGCCGAAAGCGGCGGTTTGCTAAACCGTTGTACGAGTAAAATCGTACCGGGGGTTCGAATCCCCCTCTCTCCGCCACGTCTGGTGCGTTAAATCAGCAGCCGAGGCCAACCTGTGTTTTGGCGCATTGCCGGAACACTTCATCAGGCGGGAAAGCAGGAATTCTCGACGTGCCTGGAATGCGTTTCGCCCCTCTTTTTCACAAAGGTTTGCAATTTCGACTGGCACGCTATATGTTTGCCCTGTAGGCTAGGAGCACCCCAAGGGGTTGTGGTTTTCGGCTCTTCAGGATACAAATAAACGTTGTGTTCGGAGATGGATTTTTCTAATATTTGGAGTGCTTTCTCAGGCGTGGATTACCGCCTGTCGCACGACGATTTTATGGCGAAGGAAACGACCGTGCTGGAAGAAGAAAACAAGTCCACAAAACCGGAAGTCGTTGAGAAATACGACGCTTCGAAAATCGACAAGCTGGAGGGTTTGGAGGCCGTCCGGAAGCGTCCCGGTATGTACATCGGCGACCCGGATGAGCGTGGGTTGCACCATTGCGTGTTTGAGGTCCTCGACAACTCGATCGATGAGCATTTGGCCGGCTACTGCAATAAGATCAATGTCACGATCCACGTGGACGGGTCTGTATCGATTCGCGACGACGGGCGCGGCATTCCCGTGGACATCCATCCCAAGTTCAAAATTCCGGCGGTGGAGCTGGTTCTGACCAACCTGCATGCGGGTGGCAAGTTTGGGCAGGGCGCTTACAAATATTCCGGCGGCTTGCACGGTGTCGGCGCGAAGTGCGTCAACGCGCTTTCCGATTGGTTCAAAGTGGAGGTTTCGCGCAACGGCGAGGTGTATCACATGGCGTTCGAGCGCGGGCACACGACCAAGAAGCTCGAAGTCATAGGCACATCCAAGAGCACCGGCACGTTGATCACGTTCAAACCGGATCCGACGATTTTCACGATCACGACAGAATTCAAGTTCGACGTGCTTGCGAACCGCTTGCGCGAATTGGCATTCCTGAATCCGGGCGTTGAGATCAGCCTCACAGATGAACGGGTTGAGAATAAGAGTGAGACGTTTCTTTATCGCGACGGCATCGAGGAATTCGTCAAGCAGCTCAGCAAAAACAAGGACCCGCTGCATCCGAAGCCGATCGTGCTTGCCGGCAAGCGCCCTATCAAGGTAGAGGGCCGCGACGAAGATACGTTCGTGGATTGCGTGCTGCAGTACACCGACACGTATAACGACCAGATTCTCTGCTTCGCGAACTCGATCCCAAATCCCGACGGTGGCACGCACCTAACTGGGTTTCGGTCGGCGTTGACGCGCGCGATCAACCAGTACTCGAAGCAAAACAATCTATTGAAGGAGAAAGACCCGGCCATTTCGGGTGATGACGTGCGGGAAGGTCTGGTGTGTGTGCTGAGCGTGAAACTCCCGAATCCGCGTTTTGAGTCGCAAACGAAGGTCAAGCTGGTGAACACCGAGATCGATGGCGTCGTCTCGTCCATCGTTTACGACGGTTTGATGACGTTCTTTGACAACACGCCCTCAATGGCAAAGAAGGTCATTGAAAAGGCTTTGCTCGCGGC
>JAKEEH010000016.1 GCA_022616725.1 Limisphaerales bacterium
CCGGCAGCAGCCGCGCATGGCGTTTTTAGTTTCGTCTGACTAACAAGTTTGAATACGTTCCGCAACTCCCTCGCGCCATTGGGGTATTGACCTCAAACCGCTGCGCTGTAGGCGTCAGGGCGATGCACATTCAATTCTGTTCTCAATGCTTCCCGCTGCTTCCATCCACAGGTAAGTGGCAGGCGCAAGCGCTCTCACGAGAGTTGGCAAAAGGGGAACGCAGTTCGGCGCGGAGATGCAACCGGACGACCACAGCCTGCCAATGACGTGGTCGGAATGAATGGACAAAGTAGCCGGCAACGAGAAGCGGTTGGGCATTTACGAACTGGCGTAATTCATGCCGCGGGATTAGCCGCCATAGTGCCACTTCAAATCTGCGCACATGATCGGTTTGCCTTGGCCGCGCACGCCAGCGTGCGTTACTTCGCCTACGACGAGCGCGTGATCGCCCGGTTCGCAGATCTGCCGGACTTTGCATTCCACGTAGGCAAACGCGCGGCGCAAGATCGGCGCACCGGTGTTTTCCTCCACGTGCCCGACCTTGCCGAGCTTGTCCAGCGCAAGCGTGTGCTCGATGATCAAGGGAAGGTCTATACCTTCGACAAACTGTTTTTGGCAACCGGCGGAAGGCCGCGACCTTTGCCGTTTGGCGAGGATCGAATCATTCCGGATCATTCGGACCAGTAGAGCAGTCTATAGAAGCGCGCCGGAACGGATGGCTCGACGGCGTCGATGAAATCGAAGTTTCCGCCGATAGCGATAGTGAGGGCGCTCAAGGGCAGCCAATCAATCAGGTTGGTCGAAACTTCCAGCGCATAGGCGCGATGCGGTGAGCCAGCGAAGTGAAGTTGCAGCGCCTGCGCGCTTAACATGCGGACGGAAGTGAAAGCTCCAGGGGACACGGGAGCGGCCCGGCGCACGAGAATGTCGTCCAGCCGCAACTGTGCCCGCGGCCCGCTGCTGCCGGCGGTGAAGTAATACTTCCAGCGTAACGACACATAAGGCTGGTCATTGGCCGCTGCGGGAAGGGTATAGGGGCCGATGATTTGCGCGTGGCCCGCGAGCGGATGGCGGACGTACTCCACCGGTTGGCCACTGGGATCGAGGACGTCCTGGAAGGCGGCGTCACCCACGGCGAACTGCAAGCGCAACGCGTAGGCCTGCTGGTTCGGCACGACGGTACCGCCGATCCAGCTCACCTCGATGTTGGTGACGCCGATGGTGCGCAGGGCGAGGACGGCTGAGCCCAGATAGCCCGCGCCCGGATCGTCTTGCGGATTGCTCGTGTTCAGGAAGGCGAGGCCATCGGCGCCCAGCCCGTTGATGCGGCTCCGATTGGTGCGATTGTATGGCAACTGCCAGTCGCTCTCCATTGGTATTGCCAGCCCCGGATCGGGCACGGAGGTTTGCTCGAAGCGCATGTGCGGCGGGTAAGTGCCGGCGGGCGCCTCGGCGGACCAGGCTGTGAAGAGGTAAGGCCCAACGTTCAAGTCGTGCGGTAGCGACCGTTCGAACAGTGCCGTCCAGGTGACATTGTTGGAGAGGTTGACGAGAACCGTGTCTTGCAAACCGAGGTCGGCGCGATTGCTCCAACCGGCGAAGACATAGCCCGGCGCGGGCAGCGCCTGCAACTCAATCGGCACGCCCCGGAAATAAGTGCCACGCCAGGGATAAGCCAGGCCGTTGGTCACGCCGGGCGTGCTGCCGTCGATGACCAACGTATTGACCCGGAGGCGGCCGCGATTCGTGTGCGAGACGTTCAGCGTCACCGTCGCGAAACCGCTTAAGCCAAGCTGCGTGATGAGGTGCTGGCGGCAATTGATGGGGCGCTGGCTGGCGAACGTGCGCATCACGCGCACGTTGTTACTCCATGTATTCCACGAGTTGGCCATCGTGCGCCAGCGCTGGATGTGTTCGGGCATCGAAGACGAGATGGCCGCCTGCATCTGGTTGACGATATCGCCGGCGCGGTTCTCCTTGAACGTGGAGTTCAAGTGGTCGGCGTAGGTGTTGACGAATTCGCGGCGGAACTCCGCGTTCATCATCAGACGCCGGAAGATGACGGTGGACCATGGGGCGTCGATACCGGGCCGGCCGGCCGGGTTGAGTGCTGCCGCCAGCGTGTTATCGCCGTAGCCGCCGCTCCAGGAATGGCCATAGCTGAGATCGGTATCAAACATCGCCCAGCGCCAGCGTCCGTCGTGGCCAGGTGGCGCATTGGTTTCGAACTGCGTCGTGCGCTTGCGCCAGAACCGGATGTTGTTGTGGGGCCAGTCGGCGTTGGCGATGTAGATCTCGCTGGCCTGGTAGGCGATGAAGTTCTGCACGTCCATCTGCGTTTGAATCCAGGCATAGTTCGTCGGATTGGTCATGTCGTTGGTCTCGATGAAGGCGCGCATCCGAAGGAAATGCTGCTGATCGCCGGGCCGGCCATCAACCAGCGTGCCGATGGTCTCGCAGATCACGACTTCATCGCGCGGCAAACCGTAATGGTTCTCGAAGTGGAGAGGGTCCAATTGCTCGCGTGCGTTGTGGATGCCCCAGTATTCGCCATCGAGGAACACGACCATCGGACGGTACGCCAGAGTGTCGATGCCTGTGGGCGCGCATATGCGATGGCAAAGCGCGTCGCGGAACAGCGTTTCGTTCCAGTCGTTGCCGGAATTGGAGAGGCGAAGATTTGGAAATTCCGTCAGCGCCTGGCCGGCGCGGTCGGTCAGACCGGGCCAGAGATCATAAGCGATGGTGTTTGCAGGCGGCGTGTCGCCGCGCGCTTTGATGCCAAGGGATTTTTGGCGAAACGAGCGCGAGGATTGCCCCTGGATGTCCACGAGCACGTTCTGCGCGAAGCCAGTGGCGCCGGCCGGTTCGAAGTATTCCAGATGCGCGCGGCGTTCCCAGGCATCGCCGCGCTGGGTGTAATTGGCGGGCGTGTGGCCGGTGAGGTACTCGCCGGGATGGGCGTTGGTGTAGTCGGTGAACACTTTGCCGAGGACGTAAATGCCGGTGGTGTAATTGAAGAGATCGTTGGTATTGAGGGCGAGGGAGACCACTGGCAAGGCGTAACGTTGCGCCGCATTGCTGAAGACAAAGTAACTGTGCGTCATGATCGGACTTGGCCATGCGCCTGCGCAAAATGCCCGGGCGCGCACGACGGTGGCTTTGTTAACGAGACCGTTGGGCGGGAACCAGCCGTCAGTGTGCTGATTGGCGGTGGAGGTTCCGGGGATCATGGAGAGGAGATTCGGCTCGCCGGAGCGGTCGCGGATTGTGACCGCGGTAGTGAACGGCGCCGAGTTGGTCGTCGGCTCCGAACCGTCGAGCGTAAAGCGGATGTCGGCCTCGGGGTCAGAACCGAGAGCGAGGTCGAAGCCTGTTGCGTAGAATCCGCCCGGGCGAGAGAACAGCGGCGCGGAGGCGAACAGTGCCAGGCCGGTGGTGGTGTTCGCCGCGCCCGGCGTCGGCGTCGCGAAGAAAAAGAAGTTCGTGCTGCCGTTGGGTTGCCGCCCATAGGAGAAGTCGCGCGGGATGGCGACGCTCGGCCAGTCATCGATCGGGACGCCATCCGGGCGTGTGAGGAAGAGGCGTTCGCCTTCAGCGCGGATGCTGAAATTGGCGTGCAGGTTGGCGACATTGGTGCGGTCCTTGCCCGAAGCAAAGACGAGGAGAAACCCGCCTGTTGCCAGAACGCGCGGAGGAAACACCCACTTGAACGGCGTGTCCTCCTCGTCGGACAAGCCGTAGCCGGCGAGGTTGAGCGCGGTTCCGCTGCCGTTGAATAGCTCGATCCAGTCCGGCCGGTCGCCATCTTCGTCCACGCGACCTGTGTCGTTGAGAGCGACGACTTCGTTGAAACAGAGGGAGGCAGCAGCCTGCGCGCGCGGCGTCCACACCGCGCCGAATGCAAAGAGGAGAATGCTCGCGATGGTTTGCGAAACCCGGCCGAAGTACATCAGTTCCTCAACCGGAAAAAGGAGGATCCGACCAGCGGCGTCAGGACGACGTTTTCCTCTCCCTCAACAAACTGCAAATCGAGCACCGGTGTCCAATTGGGAGACGAAAGGTTGTCGGTGGTTTCGAGAATCCAGCCTTCGACCTGGGCGGTCCATGAAAGCCGGACGACGTCGGCGCCCTCACGCCGAATGTGCAAGGTGGGATGTTGACATTCCGCCAATCGGTTTATGCCAGCGAGGGGACCGCACGGACGGATGACTGCATAACGCACCCGGGAGAAAAAGATCTTCCCGGAGACCGTGAAACGCGCGGCCGCCTGCGGGCCCTGGTTCACGCCCAGGAATTTGACATCGGGCAACTCGAAGTAAGCTTCGCGCCAGCGGTCAGTGCCTTGCAGCGCGACTGCGATGGTTGGCGATGTAAACGCGAAGCCCGTGATCCCGTTGCGATCAGACTGATACACTTCGGGACGGAAGGTTTGCCCGACGAGCGCCGGATCGTCGTAGTAAGTCATGCAGATGGCCAAACGCGCATTCGGCTGAGTGGAGGGCCCGAATGGTTCGTTTACAATGGCGAGGTTCAGGTACTGGTGTGCGAAGCCGGGCGCGCCGTCGTCGAGGGCAGGACGGATCGCCATGCGCAGGTCGCCGGGAGGACCTGCTTCGGCCTGGATCATATTCTGATCACCCGCGGAGGTGCCCGGGGCCAGGCCATCGAGCAGACCCGTGGCCAGGTTCATCTCCGCGTAGTTGCCGTAATTCGTCGTGCAGATGTCCGGGTCTTCAAAGCAGTCAGCCAGAGGATCCTGACCGGCCAGCGGATGCGGCGTGACCCGCAACACAGCCAGATCGAAACGCGAGATGAAGGGCTGGCCGGTCTCGAAGAAAAGACGCGGCCCGGCGGTCAACGGAGTCACGTTGACGCCGAAGAGCGTCACCGCCGGAATGGTCCACGCCACCTTCTTCCATTCGCCGGAGCCGCGCAGGGTGTACCAGCGTTCCGGCGCAACGAACCCGATACTGCCGGTCGCATCGGTGGAGTAAGCGTCGGGGCCGAAACGAGAACCGACCAGCGCCGGGTCATCGTAAAATTCGACGCAGATTTTCATGGCGCGCGGATCGTTGCACGGGAGGCCCAGGTAATTGTCAGGCACGCCAAAGTTCATATAGTTGCCCAGAGCGCGGACGGCCCGGCGCGGATCGTCAATTGGGCCAACGCCTTCCAGGATTTCAGTCGTCTGATCGCCGTTGTTAAGCACGATCAACTCGCGGTCATTGCTGAGCTGGAAGTCAACGAAGGCGTGGTTTGTCAATGGCTCCGGCTCGCAGGCATCCGGCGGTTCAAACTCGGTGTAATCCGTAGGCTCGCCAAAAGCGCCCTGTTCACCAAAGGCGATGGCGCGCACGATGAGGTTGGGCACGGCTTCCGCGCGGATGGTGCCTCCGTTCACGCCGCCGAATTGGAAGCCGCCCTGGGCGTTGGCTGGAATAGAACCGACGAAACGCGTGCCGTCTGAAGCGCGCGTGCCGTTGACGATACGGAACAAGACCCAGTTCCATTTCTGGTTTTTAGCCGCAATGGGGATTTGGCCGCCAATCGGGGCGCTCAATTCAGGCAGCGTCCCGATGAGGAAGTTGAAATTGCGCGGCTGGCCGTCGCCACCCAGCACGGCGTCGTCGCCATATACCAGCATCAGGATGTCGATGGTATCGTTGTCCGCCCATTCGGTAAAGCCGCTGTCCGCCGTGTTGAGATAATTCCCGAGGACCTTGAGGCCGGTGCGGCTGCGAAGCGTGACGGGTGAAGTGACCTGGTCGCCGCCGCTGAGAATGTTGAGGGTGGAGGTCCAACTGTCACCGAGCGGCAGGAACGAATTGTCGGCGCTGGCAAAGTGAACGACCCTCGTGGGATCTGCAACCGAGGGCCATTGGTCGGGGTCGAATGGTCCGGCCGCGAACACGCTGGCACTGGTGGCAAGCAAACCGGCAAGGAGGCTGGCGATGGAGTTTTTCATACCGTGATGAGTTGGTCTGAGCTGGTGTCGTCTCAGCGCGACACCGGCCTCGACGTTCTGAAGTGCCACCCGGATGAGCAAGCTTGATTCGAGATAGTTCACGCGCTTCTCACATGTTTAAGCGGTAGCACGAGTTTGATTCAAATCACTCAACATGCCAATGTCAAGAAGAAATGGTGAACACTTTGATTGATGTGTCGCACGCCGCAATCAAGCACTCGCGAAGGGTTTTACGGTCGCTGCTAACAAATGGACGATCATCGTAAGGGAAATCCTTGGCTTTTCGTCGTACTCGGCGTTTTTGTCATTCTCGCCTTAGCGTACTTACTAGTCGCCCTTCTGACTGCCCGGGGCCTCCGGCAGGCAAGTTTGGGGTGCTTAAACTGCTCGAGCAGCGATGGATCGAAGCCGGCCGGCCAACGGGCACGAACCTGGACAGATTTATGCGTGGGAGAAATCGCGACATCGTAGTTTCGAACGTAATTCTATCGATCCATGGAACCAACTACTACACGCAATTTGCCATGACTAACATAATGACAAGGGAGCCGGGCACCTTATTTATAACGACGAATGGCCAATTGATTTTCTGGCTTCCCCCTGATCCGCCAGAACTAAGAACAATCGATTAAATGTCGAAACGCCGCCTAAAAGGGGATCCAAATGGGTCACCTTCAGGCGGGAAGTCCTGAAGGGCGTGGGATTCAATCCGGGTCCTAAACGAGAATGAGCACATACTGGCAAACGGCTGTCCATTTACATAAGCTCATGCCGATGGTCGTCCAAACCGAAGCCGAGTTGCTGGCACGCTGCCGCAAGGGGGACAGCGAGGCCTGGGACGAGTTGTTTGACCGGCATTACGCCGCGTCGGCGCGGTTCGTGTTTCAGCTTGGCTACGACTTGACGCGCGAGGATGTGGAGGAGATCTGCCAGGAGGTTTTCCTGACCGTGATCAAAAACCTGCACACGTTCCAGGGACACTGCCAATTCCAGACCTGGCTTTTCCGGATCGCGGCCAACAAGGCGCGGGACTATCGACAGCGGCAGAATGCGGCCAAACGGGGCGGGGGGCAGGTGACCCTTTCGCTCAATCACAACAGCGAAGACCCGGACGGCTTCGTTATTGATCCGCCCAGCAACGCGCCCGGACCCGACTTGTCGCTGATCCAGGCGGAAAACGTGCTGCTGGTTGGGCAGGCGCTGGAGCAGCTTGGCGGACCTTGCCAGGAGATCATAGAACTGCGTTACTTTGCTGATTTAAGCTATGAGGAGATCGCGCGGTCGCTGGATTTAAACATGAAAACGGTAAGTTCCCGCTTGAGCAAATGCCTTGATAAACTTGAGGGACTGGCGCGCGGGTTATTTTCGCAGGAGAAAAAATCGCCCACTTCCGTCTAATCATTATGGCCTCCGAGCCCCAAAAGAAGATCGAAGAGCTGCTGCACGCTTACGCGCGCAAGCGTCGCGAGGACGCCGGCGCGCCCGTCGAGATGCACCCGGCGACGCGGCGGCTTCTGCAGGGCGAGGTTGCAAAACTCCGGCACGCCGAGGGCGCGAAAGACGGCAGGTCCTGGGGCCAATTCTTTCTCCTGTTCTGGCCGCGCTTTGCCGCGGGACTCGCGATTTTCATGGTGATGGCGGCGGGTGTCTGGACGTTTATGCAACCCGATCGCCCGAAGGTCGTATCGGATTACGTCATGCAAGATGCCGAAGCCGGCCAGAAACGCGTCGCGGAGTCACTGCTGGAAACCAGAGTCCTCACGGAATCGGAAGAATTGGCCAGAGCGAAGAAGGTCGGCCAGGATTCTTTGGGCGAAGGCCGCGAGCGAGAGGTGGCGGCTGCTGGGGATGGACTTCGAGCACCCGTACCCGAAATGAAAAGGGAGTCCGGACTACGCGATGCGCAAACTCGTCCGGGCGGTCCCGCGGAACCATCGTTGACGCTCGCGCGCGAGAAGCAGGTCGAACTCAAATACGACCTGGCCGAGAATGAGAAGCGGCAGGCGGCAAGCGGATCGAAGGTGCCGTCCCTTGGCGCGCCGCAGGAGGCAGGCCGGCGTCTGTATCGCGGGCTGGACACTGCCGAGGCTTTGGCGGATTCGCCGGCGCGAAGTCTTTTTTACGATAAAAACATCGCGACATCAGACGATCTGGGCCTGAACGTTGCGAACGCGAACAAAATCACTACCGGAGTTTATTTTGCGGAAACTGATCTTGCCGCGGGCAAAGTGATGTCTGGCGTGCTCGGCACTGTGACGAACGCGTTCAGTTTCCAGCAGGCTCTGCCGGCGCAACAGGCGCAAATCGGCCTCGCTTCGACCAATGCGCCGTTGGGCGCCGTGCTCGCGCAAAACGAATGGAAAGCGAACCTGGAAGACCTGGCCAAGAAACCAGCCGCGAGTTCCAGTGGCATCCAACCCGTTGCGGGAGCCGCCGCGGCGATGACCGAGGTGGGGCAGTTTGAGCGCCAGGATGCGTCCGGCCCCGCGGTGCTGCAACGCTTCACCGTCGAACACGCCGGTTCAGCGATACGCGTGCGCGACAGTGACGGATCGGTGTATGAAGGAAAATTATTGACGGCTGCGGCCGATACGCGCGCGGTGGTGCAAGCGAAAGACGAGTTAAATGTGCGCCAGCGCGTTAACGCGCGGTTTGGGCAGGCGGCGACTAATAGCGTCAGTTTCACGGCGATCGGAACGAACACGAGGCTGAGACTACCCGTCGTCGTAACGGGGGAATTGGTGCGCGAGCAAGATCGGTTCGGGCGTCTTGACGCAGTCACCCTGGCTGAGCCGCGGGCAGCGGCGCCAGCGCCGACGACAGCGCCGCGCTCGCAACCGTCGCCCTTGGCCGTCGCGCGGGGCGAGTTGGCCACGACGAATCTTCCCTTTTCGGAAATCCGCGGAAGAATTCGCGTCGGCGCCACGAATGTGATTGATCTGAAAGCCGTGCGTGTCAGGTAGCCTTTACGTTTCCGTCGTCGTCTCCATGCCACACAAGCTGACCCTTATCGAGGGCTCGGCAATGGGTCCTTCACTGGTTGGCGCGCGGGATCCAGTTGCGCGGTCGGGCCGGTTTAGGACTGTCATTTGCCGATGCAGAACTGGCTGAAGATGGAATCCAGCAGATCTTCGGTCGTCGTTTTGCCGACGACCTCCCCAACGGCATTGAGGCTGAGGCGCAAGTCGATCGCGACGAGTTCGAAGGTTTGATCGGCGCGCAGGCCGTGCAGCGCGTCAGCGGCGGCGGCGCGCGCGCGCCGCAAGGCTTCCTGGTGCCTGGAGTTAATCATCACCTGGAACATGCCCGCCGTGACTTCTCCAGACCAGACCAGGTCTTTGATCGTGTCTTTGAGTCGCTCGATCCCAGCGCCCGTGAGGCAACTTACGTCCACGACTTGAATGTTCTCCGCAAGCGGCAGCGTAAGGCGCGCGGGCAGGTCGATTTTGTTCCGCACGATAATGCACTTGCGCCCGCGCACCGTGGAGAGGAACTGTTCGTCCGCCGGCGTGAAGGCTTCGGAAGCATCGAGGACGAGCAAAACCAACTCGGCCTGGGCGAGCGATTGATGGCTGCGCTTGATTCCTTCAATCTCAATCTCGTCCCGCGCCTCGCGCAGCCCCGCCGTATCGACAAACACGACGGGAATACCCCGGACATTGGCAGTTTCTTCAATCGTGTCCCGGGTGGTCCCCGGGATCGCCGAAACAATGGCGCGATCGCGGCCAAGCAATTGATTGAGCAAGCTCGATTTGCCGGCATTTGGAGGGCCGACAATGGCTGCGCGAATGCCGCGCCGCAGCAATTGCCCTTCATCGGCGGTGCGCAGCAATTCTTCCATCAACGCGATGCCCGATTCGAGGCGGGCGGCCAGTTTATCTTTCGTGTCGGGGGCGATGTCTTCGTCCGGGAAATCAATGTGCGCTTCGACATGGGCGAGGGTCGCGAGGAGGTCGTCGCGCAGCTTGTTGATCCGCTGAGACAGTTTGCCGGCCAGTTGCTCGTTGGCTGCGGCGAGAGCCAATTCGGTCCGCGAATGGATGACATCGGCGACGGCTTCGGCCTGCGCGAGGTCGATTCGGCCATTGAGGAACGCGCGTTTGGTAAATTCGCCGGGCAAGGCAAGCCGCGCGCCGCTGGCGAGCACCGTGTCGAGGACCGCCTTCGCGGGGAGCAACCCGCCGTGGCACGTGATCTCGACTACATCCTCGCGCGTGAATGTGCGGGGACCGCGCATCACAGCGACAAGCACTTCGTCGATGACGGTTGGGTGATCCGTTGAAGAGTTAAACAGTTGAAGAGTTGAAGGGGCGGCTGAATTGCGGACGATGTGGCCGTAGTGCAGCGTGTGGCTCGGGGCAGTTTGCGCAGATTGCGAATGGCTGCCCCGGGGGCGAAAACATTGATCAACGATCTGGAACGCGCGGGCACCGGAGAGGCGGATCACGGCGAGGCCGCCTTCGCCCAGCGGCGTTGCAATGGCGGCGATAGTGTCGTCCAGCATTATTCAACGTGCCCATGGCAATTGCCCGGCGCGTTCTCGGCCTCGCGGCCCTGGAGAAACAGACGCGCCTTCTCGTAGCTTTTCTTCCGCAAATAATGCTGGAGCTGCGGGTTGGCGTTGTCGGGAAGCGTTCGCGCCAGGTCGTCGATCCTCGTGAAAATGGGCATCAGGTTCGGCTTCGGCGTTTCGGTCTTCATCCGCTGGACGGCGGACTCCAGTTCCACAAGCGCCGCCAGGATCTCCTGTTCTGTCTGCGTCATGCAACTTCGATACTCTATCAGGGTTAACTATGCAATTGGCAGAGCATCCGATAATTAGCACAAACCGCCGGTCAGCTTACGAAATTAGCCCACAGAATATACTCCCAACACCGTCTCCCATCCCGTTGCGCTTCCGGTCATCACAGAGGGGGGTGGACCCGACGAGACCTGCGGCAGACGCACAAAGGAACGCCCGCACGATTCGCATCGCGGACCGAGACCACCATGACCTTGAAATGGATCACCGAACAGCTCACCCATTAGGGCAATTCGTCAAGAGGCAAAACGATGTTGTTCCCAACTTTTTCTTCTTCTCGTTGAGTTCCTTCTCTGTCTGAGGTTCGGCGCTGCTGA
>JAKEEH010000151.1 GCA_022616725.1 Limisphaerales bacterium
ATGACCTCCCTGGCCGCTGATCAGGATACCGGGACCGCCGCGGAACCAACTGATCACCAGGCCCACAATCGAACTACCAGTGCATTCCAACCGCAGTCCGGGACCGCTGCTCATTCCCAATATTGTCCCGTCGAGGACGACGATCGGCCCATTGGCGTAACCCGGCTGAGTCCGGCCATCGATGTTCACCGCGTCCGTGATCGTCGGCAAATCGCTCTGGAGCCGTATTCCATGCGGCCCAACGCCGCCGATGCTGAAATGTATCTCATCCGGCCCCGGCGTCGCGTTCGCGTCAAGGATCGCCTGGCGCAGCGACCCCGGTCCGCTGTCCCCGTTTGTCGTCACCATGAAAATCAGACCGGACGCCGAGTTCGCGGCCATGAACATTGCTAACCCCACGAATACGGAAACAGAGCGCAGCATATATCTCACGTGTGTGTGATAGATGAACCGCACTGATACTACAGCGGCAAGGTAGGGGAGGCAAATACCAGCAACTTCAGGTCACGCCGAAAATGCCGGTCAGAGGACGGCGGCTCGCTCTTCACCGGCAAACGATGCCATAGCGGCGGCTAAAATGACCTCACGCGCCATTCATGACGTAAGCACTCCTGCCAGTGTCAAGGAATTGCACAGAATCGAGACACATAAAACCGCCTCGTCCGGGAATGAGACGCGCTGTCTGGATTCAGGACAATGACCGGCTCGCGCGTCAACAAAGCTGGCAAACTCTGTTGCGAATTTCGACACCAGAAACTTCAAAAAGTCCAATAAAAACGGGTCATTGCCCAATCCTCTAACTCGCACCGTCTGCAAACGCGCCTGCTGGCAAACCAACTGCTAAAAGTCCCACACGCGGCTGATCACGGACGAGAGTTGAATGAGACACGGGCAGTCCACGAATGCGGGCAACCGCGCTGCAAGTGTTCCAGCCGCAAGAGAAATTTAGCCCGGAGTCGTTGTATGCTCAGGAAAACCAGAAATTGCGGCCCTCGCCCCCGCCCCGCAGCAAGGCGCAAACCGAATCCCACGAACGAGCTGTGGCCGTCACGACGGATCAAACCGGGAAGCGCCACGGAGGAAGAGTTGGTTGAAAAATACATACCCCTGGTTCGCAATGTCGTGGGCCGCCTGGCCATGACTCTGCCTCCACACGTGGACAGCGAAGATCTCTTTAGCGCGGGTCTGGGTGGCCTCTTGAGCGCTGTCCGCCAATATAATCCCAGCGCCGGGACTGCCTTCGAGACTTATGCCCGCCTCCGTATCCGCGGGGCCGTATTCGATGAACTTCGACGGATGGATTGGGTGCCTCGTTCCGTGCACACCAAAGCGCGCCGGGTCCAGGCCGTGATGCAGGAGATCGAGCAGAGCAAAGGCCGCCTGGCCACAGAGGAAGAAATGGCCAAGGCGCTTAAAATTTCCGTTGACGAATACAGCCACTGGCTCGATGAGATTCGTCCCGCCACCTTTGTCTGCCTTGATGCCGCTTTCCAGAATGACCACGAAGAGGGTGTCTCACAATACGAGAGCCTGCCCGATCACCGGCAGGAGAATCCCATGGACGGAACTTTTCGACGTGAAGTGGCCCGGCTCATCCTTGAGCGCCTGAATCAATTGCCCGAGATGCAGCGCAAAGTCCTCGCCCTCTACTATTTCGAAGACATGCGCCTGCGAGAGATCGCCGAGGTGTTTGGGCTCACGGAATCGCGGATTTGCCAGATCCACGCCCAGGCCGTTCTCGCCATCAGATCCCACCTGCAGAAATACGACCCTTACTTCGTCTAGCCGTAAGGGCGAACTCCTTTGAGCGCGGCCAGGTGTCGCGGCTTGAGGTTTTGTACAGCATCACAAGCCCCTGCCTCCCGCGCCCCAGGCGCTGGCATAGCCATTGCTTGGAAACGCGGAGATGAAGGCCAGATTACGAGAGCGACGGCGGGACTTGGAGGTCCGAATCGACTCGCGTGCACTCCACGAGCGCGACCATTCCGAATCGAAGCCAACCGAATGACGGTAATAATTCAAACACTAATCGAGTCGCTCCGCAATGAGCTCGAACAGTACGGAGAGATGCTGGCGCTGCTGGAACAGCAGCAGGAAGTAGCAGGCCATGGCGCCGACGATGTGATGCACTCGATCAGGGCCATTAATACCCAGAGCGCGACCATCAATTCGGCCCGTGAGCGCCGCCAGGATTGCCAGCGGCAGCTCGCTCGGAACCTGAGCCAGCCGGACGAATCCAGCTTTGCCCACCTCATACCCTTGCTGCCGTCACATTACCAGCCGCTCATCAGCGCGCTGGTGCACGAGAACAACGAATTGCTTGTCCGCGTACGGGAACGAGCCCAGCAAAACCAGGCGCTGCTCCGCCGCTCCCTTGATTTCATGCAGCGCTTTATCACGACGCTGAATGCAGAAACCAATCACCTGCGCGCGTCGAACATCCTGTCGGTCCAACCCACAGCGCCCGTTTACGACGCAATCGCATAACTCACATGCTCATCCTCTCACGAAAACTCAACGAAAGCATCATCATCGATGGGCGTATTATCGTTAAGGTGCTCCGGATCGACAAAGACACCGTCAAGCTTGGCATTCAGGCGCCCCCCGAATTGCCCGTGCACCGCGAGGAAATTCACGAAGCCATTCAAAAGAGCAAACAGAGCGGCGGGACCTTGACCTCAAACAAAACCGGGAAGGACTCTGCAAGCGGGTCATAGGCAAGCCCCTCTTTCGCCTTCCTCGTCCTCCCTTTTCAGCAACGCCTTTCATTCGGACACTTCCTCGACTAACGCTGCCGCGCGGCGCGCCCGCGCGCTCTGACCGATTTCTGGCACGAGAATCAGCGTCGCCAGGACGATCAGACCGCTGCACATCCAGGCGACAGTGCCGAGGGACAGACGGGTAACGACGTAAAACGCGGTCACAGGGGCCAATACTCCGCGAATGCCGGTCAGAAACGTGTGGACCGACATATAATCGGCGACGCGATCCGGCGGGGCGAATTTCGTCACCCACAGACTCCAGGCGACGTCGCCGCCCGCGTTGGAAATACCATAGATCACCGCTCCCAAGACCATTCCAGTGAAGGTATCGGTGGTGAAGAAGGAGACTATGCCGATGGCAAATCCGACGTTCAACGTGACTCGCAACGCGAAGAAGTTCATGCGATCAAACAGATGCCCCCACACGGGGCTGAGGCAAAGCCGCGCCAGGTTTGGAATTACCGCGGTGAGCAATGCGATCGTTTCAGCCTTCAGCGTCAGCCCGTAGCGCGGATGGGCCAGGTATTCGACCCGCAAGGGCAGCATCATCAGGTTCGCGAAGCCCATCAACATCCAGCAGACAAGCGTGCGACGAAACAGGGCGTCCTGCTGCACGAACCGCAAGGCGCGCAACGGATGTCCTCCGCCGTCCGAAACGAGCGCGTGAGTGGGACACTGCCGCAGACAATAGCTGGCCATGGCAAATGCGGCGCCAAATACCACCAGCAAGCCGCGGAACCATTCCATGTGCGCGGTCAGAAGGTCTCCCGCGACCTTCGCAAAAATCGCCGCAGTCGCGATTCGAATCATCACCGTGCGGGAGAACCGCCGGCCGCGCTCGTGTTCGGGATAATTTTCCTGGTACATCTGCGTCAGCAGCGGGATAATCGCAGCCGAGGAGGCCATGGCCACGACACTCGCGATCACGAAAACCGGTTGGGGCGGGAAAATGGCTGCGGCGAGGAATGCCGCGGCGCCTATAGCAAGGATCCGGGCCGCAGCCTGGCTTACCGGCCAGCCTCGTGCGTTGACAAAGGAGACGACCGCCGGAGATATCAGCAATCCCAAACTGCCGGCAGCGGCTACCGTTGCTTTGGACAGCGCCCCCGCGTCGAAATAGCGGACCGCGATCAGGAGCAAGAAAGTGCTCCCGGCCGTCTCGATGATTCCCGCCGTGGCGGCGCGCCACAGTTCGAAGCGAAATGTTTGCGCAGTACGGTTCGGGTCCGGCACGGGCCGTGACATTAAACGCCTTCCCTAAAAGGAAAAGGCATTATCTTGGTGCGATTTGATGGCTCAAATTGCCGCGCCGCCGCTAAACGACGGCGTCGCATCGGCGGCCGACGGGAGCCGGGCCGGGAAATAGACCGTGAACACCGTGCCCTGGCCCGGTTTGGAGTGAACGTGCAACGCGCCGTTGGCTTCCTTGAGGAGGCGGTGAACGATGCACAGGCCCAGGCCGGTGCCGCTGGCGGCGGGGCGCGTCGTGAAATAGGGCTCAAATAATCTCGGCAGCACGCCGCTGCTGATTCCCGGGCCATTGTCCTGGACCGAGAGTGCCAAGAGGGGCGCGGCGTTTTTAAGTCCCTCCCGGTTGACGAAGCGATCGGTTGCCCCGTCCACAAACATGCGCAAATCGAGCGGTTGGGTCAAAACGCGGCCCACGATCTCCACCCGGTGCGCCTGCGGGGAACACTGCAGGGCGTTGATGGTAAGGTTGAGCAGAATCTGGAGCAGATCGGTGCCATTGATGTGCACAGTGACATCCTCCGGCAACGGTTGAATGACCAACTGGTTGTCCTTGACCAGGGGGTGCGCCCACAGCAACTCGCGGAAATCCGCCAGCATTTGGTTGACCCAGACCCGGATGTTGTCGGTGTGATGCTGCCGCAGGAAGCCCAGGTAGCGGCGAGAAATCTCGATACAGGCGGTGACTTGCCGGGTGATGCGTTTTAACCGCTCTTTGACGTGCTCCAACTCCTCGCCCGCCAGCTCAGTCTCGTCGCCAATGCGCTGGTTGATGACCTGGATCAGACCGGAAATGATCGTGAGCGGGCCGTTGATGTCGTGGATAATGCTCGCGTAAATCTCCCCGCGCGTGCGCGCGATTTGCTCCTGGAGCCGCTGTTGCTGGAGTTCCGATTGGAGGGCCTGTAACTTCTCGGCGTTGTTCTTGACCTCACTGGCGAGGGAGCGGCGCTTGACGGCGTTGGCGACGGCGTCGCGAATAGTCGAAATATCGAAGGGCTTGTTGATGTAATCGCAAGCCTGCAGGCGCAAGGCCTGGCGAATGGTGTCCGCGGTTTCGAAAGCGGTCATCATGACGACCTCAATGGCGGGATCAGCCGCTTTCAAGTGTTCCAGCAGTTCGATGCCGGACATGCCGCCCATGCGAATATCCAGCACGGCGACATCGACCGGCTGGCGGCGGGCCATCTCAATGGCGCTCGGCCCATCGTTGGCAAGCAACAGGTTGTAATCATCCTTGAAAACGACGCGCAACGATTGCCGCGGGCCTTCCTCATCGTCCACGATCAAGAGCGTGGGCTTGAGCATCTGCGGGACCGGTTGCGGGACAGTGTTTCCGTTTTCGCTCAAAGCTTGCATTACGTCATTGGCGCGATCTGCTGTGGGCCGACTGGCCGGCTGTTTCAACGGATGCTGCCCGCAGCCGCGCTCACCTGCGCGGTCAGGTGCTCACGCGCCCGGCTGCGGACTATATGCGTTCCGGGCCGGCTCACAAGGAGAATCGCGCGCTCAAGCCACGGGAAACGGCGGCACGGTTTCGGGTTTAAGTTTCTTAACCAACACTTTGGATTTGCGTCCGCTTTGCTCGTATTTCTCGCGCCGGTTCGGCGGCAGGTCATTGAGGCCGCCTTCCACGAAGCCGGCTTTGGATTGGAAGTACGTAAAGGCCTGCGTGGACAGCGCGATCAACTCCTGCAACCCAAGCTCACGGGCTTTACTCTCAACGAATTGGATCAGCGTCCGGCCGATGCCCTGGTTTTCGTGCGACCGGCTGACAAAGAGAAAGGCCAGTTCGCCTTTGCCCGCTTCCGGATAGACATGCAGCGCGACGCAGGCGACCGGGTTTTTATCGATCTCGAAAATATAGTAGTCGCCAAGATTCTTTTCGATGTTGGCCCTGGTGCGCTTAACCAGTTCGTCGCTGGCCATGCTCCCTTTTGTCAACTGCATTATTGCTCGCACATCCTTTTTCATCGCGCGGCGAATCTGCTGGTACTCATTGGCGTAAATCAGCGTGCCGATTCCTTCGTTGGAAAAGACTTCAGCCAGCAGACCTTCATCGACCCGCCCATTGATGATATGGACGCGGGGCACGCCGGCGCGGCACGCCGCGGCCGCATGGATGGCCTTGGACAATGATTCTGGGGGAATGTCATGCTTTTTCTGGGCGAGAATTTGTTCCAGGTCGCTCGCCAGCATTTGCCGGATCAGAATGCCCTGCCGATAAAGGCCATCGCTGGTCGTGATGAAGATCAACTTCGTGGCCTTGAGGGCGTCGGCCACGGCGACAGCCACGTGATCCGAGTTGACGCGATAGGTCTTGCCGTCGCCATCAAAGCCCAGGGGCGGTACGACGGGAATCATTCCCTGGTTGAGCAGGGTTTGGAAGACTTCCACGTCCACCCGTTCGACTTTGCCGGTAAAAAGATGGTCCACGCCGTGCAGAATGCCCAGGGGATGCGCAATGACGCCATTGGTGCAGACGGCGCGAAGGTCGTTGGCTGAGAGGCCTTCGAGGATTTCGTGGGTCAGGCGGTTGGCGGCGGTGAGCGCGAGGCGAAGGGTCTCGGCGTCGGTCACGCCGGCGCCGTAAAGGTCGGAGGGCTTGAGCTTCTTTTCTTGCGCCAGCGCCTGGATTTGCGCCGCCGCGCCGTGGACAATCACGACCCTGATGTTCAGGGACCGCAGGACCGCCACATCCAGCAAGATGTTGGCAAAGTTCTCGTCGGTGACGACTGCGCCATCGAAGCTCAGGACGAAGATCTTCTCCCGGAACCGGGGGATGTACTGGAGGATTCCGCGCAGGTCAGTCAGTTTCATAGTTCGAGCGTCGCCGGCTGAAGCCGGCCCCCATACAACCCGCAAATCTGTCGCCGCAGTTTGATCATGTCTTTATAGAGCCACTCCAAATGCGATGACAAGCAACGATCAGGCCGGATTTCGAGAACTCTGTGGCGGATTTCGCCCGAGATTTTTCGAAAATCGTCCCGTTTGTCCGTTTGACCTCGGAAACAACCAAGGCGCAAGGGCGCAAAGTGCACAGTGGAGGGATACCCGTCGAGCCGTTGAGCCGAACTGACTCGACCGCTGTCGTAAAATCCAACTCCTCTGATTTCGGGTGGAAAATGGATGGGTTTTGGGGCCCCGGAAGGCCGTTGAATCGTTTGAATCGTTGAATCGTTGGCGTCCGATTTTCGTCCGGTTTTCGTCCGGAAATGTCCGGTTTCGAGTTGTTGACGGGTAGAAGAGTGACGGTTGAAAGGGGAGAAATTTAATACTCCCCACCCTTTTTGTACTAGTTCTGTACCAGTCTTGTACTAGTTTATGCGCCTTCTCGTCCGGCACAGGACTACCATTTACGATTTGCGATTGCACCCCGTGAGTTTTCATCGGTTTTGTCGGGTAGTGGTCAAAAAGAGCCACATTTTTGAATCTCCGTCCGCTCTTGTCCACTTTTGGATGAAGGGTTGAAGAGGCCTTGAATCGGCACCCCCCTACCCACCTCCACAGGTGTTCACAAATGTTCAGTTTCTTCATTTTCCTGAGCAATTCGCACGGTTCGTGTTCAAAAATGTTCATTTTTGTTCAGAAATTTTCAATTCTGACGCGCTTGTGGGATGGCGGTCCGCCGGCGGGATCTACACACGCCGGCCCACATAGGCCGTTTCTACGCTCGCGGTGCAGGCACCCAGTTATGTTCTTCAGTCTCATAGTAGTATTATATCATAATCGGAATCCAAATGCAAGACTAACCTATAGACCGAATTAACCGCTAATCTGGGCGGCCCCGTAGAATGCTGAGGATCCTTTATCTGAGCGGCTGCATTGTGCCACGGCAATGCGATCCATACCAGGCGGCGTGTGGTTCTCTCTGGTTGAACTCAAACAGCGGCCGGCCAATTGCGACTATCACTACCCATGGAAACGCTGACTCTACAGGGCTGCGGCGAGGCGGTACTGTTGACGCATATCACCCATGAATGCGACAAAAATTATAGTGGACAAAATGCAGTGCAATCGCAGCCTTGTGGTTGTCAATTTGTTTGCTAAACTCATTCGTCAGTCTAGTAAATCTCCGCATCTGCATTCGCATCGTCAGATTTGACCGCTCGGCGAAACTGGTCGAAATGTGCGCCGGGTTGGTACTCCCGCAAATGTGAATGACTTTTATTGCTTGAAGCTTCGCTGGACTGTAACGAGCCTCAACGCCCCGGCTCCGCTGCGGGTCCATGCCGTAAAGCTTCTGGAGCATCGAATAATCAACCTGATAGTCAAAAGCCCGCGCCGGGGCGATCAAATAGGGTCTGTGACCGTCTGTGGTCAATTGTACGCGATTAGCGAGCCTGTCCCGCACGTCCGCCATGAATGGAACGGCGGAACTGACCGTGCGGTCTCCGACATACTAGGAAAATCCAATGAAATCAGCCCTTTTATGAAAACCACCCCCAAAATGGTGAAATTTTTGCGTGGAATGATCCAACCCTTCTTACGCTCACAAGGCCCCGAGATTGCCCTCGGCTATTCCTCCGGTTTCCCGATTTCGACGATTCAATTCAACGATTCAACTCTGCAGCACTCCGCAGCACCCAGGAAAACTGGACAAAACTGTACGATTTCGCAAAAACTGGACGACTCGCGAAAAACCGGACGCAGATTTAGCCGTGTTAACTTTTTTAACCATTTAACCATGCCCACGATTCAACGATTTTTATTTTATCAACCATGCAAACCCTGGAGTTGAATCATGTCGCCATCGTCACGAGCGATGTCGAAAAGAGTTGCCGCTTCTACCGCGATGTCCTCCGCCTCGAACAGATCCCCCGGCCCGCCTTCAGTTTTCCCGGCGCGTGGTTCCGGCTGGGCGCCGCGCAGGAATTGCACATCATTGGCGGCGAAGGTATCGAACCGGCTGTCCCGCGGGCGCGCGGCAATCATTTCGCCCTCCGGGTGGACGATCTGGAAGTCTGGCGACAGTACGTCCAGAAGTTTGGCGTCATAGTGCGCGGCCCGATCACCAGACCGGACGGCGCGCTGCAATTGTTCATCGCCGATCCCGACGGGCACCTGGTCGAACTGTTTACCGGGCCGTAGGGTGGGCGGCTGAGACCGGGTTGAACTGATGGTTGTAAACAAGTCGGAGGAGAGGCAGAGTGACCGAGTCAATCCAGCATGAAGGCGTTGCAATTGGAGAAGCCACAGGCGTGGCGAAAAATCGAAATCGACAAGCCGGCCAAACCGGGCCCTGGAGAGGCGCTGGTGCGCGTGCATCGCGTCGGCATCTGCGGCACCGATATCGCGGGTTACCTCGGGAAAATGCCTTTTTTCAGTTACCCGCGCATCCCAGGCCACGAACTCGGTGTCGAAGTGCTCGCTGTCGGCGCGGAGGTCAGCAACGTGCAGCCGGGAGATCGTTGCTCCGTCGAACCCTACATCAACTGCCAGAATTGCTCGTCCTGCCGCCGCGGGCATACGAATTGTTGCGAGAACCACCAGACCCTCGGCGTCCATTGCGACGGCGGGCTGCGCCCGGAATTCATCGTGCCCGCGCGCAAGCTGCACGTTTCGCGCAAGCTGACGTTCGAACAGCTTGCGTTGGTAGAGACGCTGGCGATCGGGTGCCACGCGATCAATCGCGCCAATGCCGGGGCGGGCGAAAGTGTGCTTGTGATCGGCGCCGGCCCAATTGGGCTGTCCGTGATCGAATTCGCAAAACTTTCGGGAGCGAAAACGATCGTGATGGATTTGAGCAAACAAAGACTTGACTTCTGCGCAAAAGTGATGGGCGTGCCCGACATTGTCCTCTCCACCGGCGACGGTTCGGAGGTGGAGAAAATTCGCGAACGCACGCACGATGGTTCGTGGCCAACCGTGGTGGTGGACGCAACCGGCAACGACAAGAGCATGAGCCAGGCGCTGAATTATACCGGCTTTGCGGGTCGGCTGGTGTTTGTGGGCATCACGCCGAACGAAATCGGCGTGCCGCACCCGCTGATGCATCGCCGGGAGCTGACGCTGCTGGCGAGCCGCAACGCGCTGGCCCCGGACTTCAAACGCATCATCGAGCTGATCGAGGACGGCCAGTTGGACACGAAGCCCTGGATCACGCATCGCACAGCCTTTGACGAGCTGCCCGAGGTGTTTCCAGGTTACACAAAACCCGAGAGCGGAGTGATCAAGGCGATGGTGGTCGTAGAGTAGAACCCCAGTGGCGTTTTGCCCGAGGTCTGATCAATAGATTGGTGTGTATCGGAGACTGATCAGGATTGGAGTATTTGTGTGCGTCTGCGTCTTCGCCGGGGCTGATGCGGCGGTTCTTCGCACGACGGACGGGAAGTCTTACGAGGGCGAGGTGTTTCTGGAGCCGGGAAACTCAGTCTCTGTCGCAACCGGGGAGGGCAACAAAGAATCCGTGCCGCTCTCAAAGGTCGCGTTCGCTTCCTTCACGACGCTCCTGGCGACCCTGGAAAGATTTGGCCTGCTGGCGGAGGGATGGACGAATCTGGACGTCGGCGCGGTCAGTCTCGCGGGCACAGCCGGACAATCGAACCGCACGATGGCCGTCCGCGTCGGCAGCGGCG
>JAKEEH010000152.1 GCA_022616725.1 Limisphaerales bacterium
CGAACGGCCAGGCCGAGCTTGTTCACAGCTTGAATGATCTGGTTGATCTGCTCCGCCAGCACAAGTCCCGGCAGGTGAAGCATCGCGCTCACCCGAATGCCGGTCCCCAGGTTAGTGGGGCACGCCGTCAGATACCCGAGATCCGGCGTGAAGGCGTAGGTGAGCTTTTTTTCGAGCTTGGAATCGATCTGATCGATGGCGTTCCAGGCCTGCTTGAGCTGCAAACCCGGACGCAGCGCTTGCATGCGCAGGTGGTCCTCTTCATTGATCATCACGCAGAGGGACTCCTCGCGGTTCAGCACCAGCCCGCTGCCGGCGCTTTTGGCGGCGTGTTCGCGGCTGATGAGGTGGCGCTCGACGAGGATGTTTTTGTCGAGGGAACTCAGGTTATCCATCGACTCGGAAAAGGCATTGGCCATCTGCGGCAGGGACTCGACCGCGGGCCGGATCTGTTCGAGCGCCTTGACGCGTTCGTTCTTTTTGGCCCAGCCCGGGAAAGGAAGTCCTTTGAGATTGCGCGCCAACCGCACCCGGCTCGACATGACGATCCGGGTATGCGGGCCCTCTCGGCGGGAGGCATCCGCGGGCGTGGCGAGGAATTCGTGAATATTCATGACGCGGCCAGGTCGGTTAATTTCTCTTTCGTGGTCTTGATTTCATCCCGCACCACCGCGGCCAGCTCGAAATCTTCCTCGGCCACGGCCTTATCGAGCTTCTTCTGCAAAGATTTCAGCTTCTCGGACAGATCGCGGCTTTGCTGGAGGGACTGCGGAGATTTGCCGACGTGCTTGACCCCTTTGTGCATCGACTTGAGCAAGCCCTCCAGGCCTTCGGCGAAAGTGTTGTAACACTCGGAACAACCGAGCCGGCCGGCCTTCTTGAAGTCGGCCTGGGTGAAGCCGCAATGAGGACACTTCAGGTCCACGCCTCCGGCGGCCTGCTCCATCTCCTGGGACGCGCCCAGCCCAAGTAACAGGTCGGCCAATTGGAAACCAGACGGATCGGTTACGCCCTTTTGTTTGGCGCATTCCTCGCAGAGATCAACCTTCTGCATCTTCTCACCGACGATTTGCGTCAGGTGGACTTTGGCTTCACGCTCTTTGCAAACGCAACATTGCATATTGGCTTACCGACTATGTTCACCTTTCGTATCCGGCGTAAACGTACAGAAGATGCGACAAACAATCAAGGGCGAGAGCTGTGATTTCATCTGTTTGCATCTGTTTGCAGGGAATCGGTTTGTGCGTTTGGGACCGTTGATGTAATCCTCTCTAGTGTCGGCAACACGGTTTATCTTTCTTGCATGGGTGATGCTGGCCCCTCTCTGGATGGCGTCGGCTCAAGCCGCGACTCCGCCACCCGGCACGAACACTGTCCTCATTCTTTATGACGGGTCGAGCGAGTTTGGCTGGGTCGGCGAACTGAACTCGACGCTGCTGGGCAATTTGCTGGGCCACTTTCCTTTGCCATGGCGGAAAATGCCGGTCGAGAATTACCAAGCGAGGGACCTCGCGGGGCACCGGCTGGTGTTTTATCTGGGGACGGAGTTTGACAACGCTCTGCCCGAGGCATTCCTGGAGGACGTGCGGGCAACCACGAAGACCGTCTGTTGGATGAAGTACAACCTGTGGCAACTCCAGGGAGATACCAACTCGCTCCCTGCGTTCGAGGCCAAGTATGGCTTTCGGTTCCAGTTTATGGATGCCGGCGGTTTTACGAATGTCGCGTATAAAGGCGAAACTTTTTCCCGGCATCCTGACGAGATCGAGCTTGGCCGGACGACAATCGTGAACGACGCGCTCGCTTCTGCGCCAGCAACCGCGTCGCGGAGAGAGGGATCGAACGTCGTAGAGGTCATTCCTTACGTCGTGCGCGGCAGCAACCTCTGGTACGTAGGCGATGTGCCGTTTACCTATATCAGCGAGGAGGATCGTTATCTGGCGTTTGCGGACCTGCTGCACGATATCGTCGGGATCGACCACCCGGAGAATCATCGCGCGATCATTCGCCTGGAGGATGTCGATCCGGTTTATCCGACCGAATTGCTGCGGGCCGCGGCGGATTACCTGCACTCTCAGCACATCTCCTTTGCCGTGGCTGTGGTGCCGGTGTACGCCGATCCGCTCGGTTATTACAACGACGGGCAGCCGGAACGCGTGGAGATGGCGCACGCGCCGCGTTTTGTGGAGGCGCTAAGATATATGATCGGCCGGGGCGGACAATTGGTCATGCACGGATACACGCACCAGTATGATGACGTGCTGAATCCGTTTACAGGCGTGACCGGGGATGATTACGAGTTCTTTCGCGTGACCTACGACGCGCAAACCAACCTCGTGGACTTCATGCCACTGCCCGAAGATTCGCGACAGTGGGCGCAGGGGCGCATTCGCGCGGGGTTGCATCAGTTCGAGCAGGCGCGATTGACCCCGGTCGCATGGGAGACGCCGCATTACGGAGCATCGGCGCTGGATTACCTTGTGTTTGCAGAGACCTTCCCGTTGACAATTCAGCGTGCGCTTTACTTCGACGCCGCGGGCCATGTTGCGGGCCAGTTTTTTCCGTACGTCATCGAGCGGGACGTGTACGGGCAGAAGATCATGCCGGAAAATCTCGGCAACGTGGACCCGGAGCAGTGGTCCCTTTATCCGCCGCGGCTGCCGCAGGACTTGATTCGCGCGGCGCGCAAAAACCGGGTGGTGCGCGACGGCTGGGCGAGTGGATTCTTTCATCCTTACCTGGACCTCACCTATTTGATGGAGGTCGTGGAAGGCGTGAAGGCCCTCGGCTACACGTATGTGCCGCTCAGCGACACAGTCGCGCCGACCATCCTGGCCGATCCGGCAGGCACCAACACCCTGATCGGCGAGACCGTTGCCTTTCGCGTCGAAGCGGTGGGCACCGAACCGTTGCGTTACCAGTGGCTAAGGAACGGCTGGGTCATCGCGGGCGCAACCAACCAAACATTGACGTTGACGGAAGTTCGCCCGGACGATGCGGCGGTTTACACGGTGGGAGTAACCAACGCGTTCGGCAGTACGACCAGCGCGGCGGCCCAATTGATCGTCAGCGTCCCTGCGATGGAGATTTCGCTTGATAACTCCGTGGTCACCTTGAGTTTTCCCACGGTAACGGGCGTTGTTTATATCCTGGAATCCAAGAACTCTCTCGCAAGCGACTGGGCAACTCTGAGAACTCTGGCTGGGACTGGCGACACCGCCGTTGTAACCGGGTCAGTGGCGACCAACAACGCTATGCGGCTTTATCGGTTGCGGGCGCAATAGCATTGCGCATCAGCGCCTTATCCAGGGTTAACAGGAGTTTCTCGGTGGTATAGGGTTTCAGGAGGAAGGCGATGTTGTCCATGCCGGTGGCATCGCGGACTTTTTCGTGGTCCATGAGGCCGCTGGCGGCGATGATCGGGATGTTCGGCTCGAGCTTGCGCAACACACGAATCGTCGCCGGCCCATCCATAAACGGCATCAGCATGTCCGTGATGACGACTTTGATATCGTTACGATGAGCGGTAAAGACGTTGATCGCTTCGGTGCCATCGCGCGCGGTCACAGCGCGGTAGCCGCAAGTCTCGAGGGCTTCGCGGGTGATGGAGAGGACAGTCGCTTCGTCATCGACCACCAGGACCATTTCGCCGCGGCCCATCGGAATGACTTTTTCGGCTTCGGCGGCGGCTGAGGC
>JAKEEH010000017.1 GCA_022616725.1 Limisphaerales bacterium
CACGCGGTGTTACCGGGGGTGGCGATCGGGTTCCTCTGGAACATGACGAAAGACCCGGTCGCGATCTTTGTCGGGGCGACGATCGCGGGATTGCTGGGCACAGCGGTGGTGACGTTGATCAAGCAAACGACGCGCTTAAAGGAAGACACCGCGCTCGGGCTGGTGCTGGCGAGCTTCTTCGCCGTCGGCATTTGCCTGCTGACGATGATTCAACGGCTGCCGACGGGGAACAAAACTGGGATTGACAAGTTTCTGTTTGGCCAGGCGGCGGCGATGGGAGCCGACGATGTGTGGCTAATCGGGGTTGTGACGGTGCTTTCGGTCGCGGCGATTTACATTTTTTACAAGGAATTTTTGATGACGAGTTTCGACAGCACGTTCGCGCGAGTGGCCGGTTTTCCGGTGCAAGCGATTCATTACGGGCTGATGCTGCTGCTGGCGTTTTCGGTGGTGATCGCGCTGCAGGCGGTGGGGGTGGTGCTGGTATCGGCGATGCTGATCACGCCGGCTGCCGCGGCATATTTGTTGACGGACCGGATGAGCCGGATGCTCTGGCTGGCGGCATTATTCGGAATGGCCGCGGGGGCGGTGGGGGCGTTCCTGAGTTATCTTGGGCCGAATCTGCCGACAGGTCCATTCATGGTGCTGGGAGCGACGACGGTGTTTGTGCTGGCGTTTCTTTTCGGGCCGAGACACGGACTGGTGATGCGATGGTGGCGGCAGCGGTCGCGAGCGCATCGCGTGCAGCGAGAGAACACGTTGAAAGCGCTTTACCATGTCCTGGAAGCGCGCGACTTTAAAGGCGAGGGTGTTTCGCTGCGCGAATTGTCGGAGCGGCGGCGGGAAACGATCGAAGACGCGCGGGGGCAAAGCCAGGAGCTGCGCCGGCACGGCCTGGTGACGCTACATGAAGAAGGGAACGTGTTGTTCCTAACCCCTGCCGGGTGGCAAAAGGCTTGCGCGATCGTGCGCAACCATCGCCTATGGGAGCTTTATCTCACGAATGCGGCGCGGATCGCGGCGGATCACGTGCATGAGGATGCCGAAAAAATCGAGCATGTCCTCGGGGAGGAAGTGGTGCGCAATCTGGAGCGGCGGCTGCAATACGCGACGAAAGATCCGCACGGACGCAATATCCCGAGCCTGGCGGATATGCGCCAGGGCGGGATCGGAGCCGAGCGGGGTGATGAACTTATCGGTTACGGCAAGCGAACATGAATGGATTGATCCCGCCATTTGATTTTCAGCAGGTGTTCGTAATGCCCTGGACGGCCGGCCTGTCGAGTTATGGCTGGAGCACGCTGATGGGATTCCTGGTCGCGACGGCGTGCGGGCTGATTGGGACATATTTAATCCTGCGGCGCATGGCGCTGGTGGGGGACGCGATCAGCCACAGCGTGCTACCCGGACTTGCGATCGGTTTTCTGGTCGCGAACAGCCGCGGGTCATGGGTGATGTTCCTGGGGGCGCTGGGCGCCGGGATTGTGACTACAATACTGATCGAACTGATTCACAAGAAGTCGCGGGTGAAGCAGGACGCGGCGATCGGGATCACGTTTTCGAGCCTGTTTGCGATCGGAGTGATTCTCATCAGCCTTTATGCGAGCAAGGTGGACCTGGACCAGGAATGCGTCCTTTATGGCGAGATTGGCACTGTCTGGACTGATGTGCCGGTCACCGTCCTGGGCGTGACGCTCGGCCCGGCCGCCGTCGTGCGCATGGGGGCCGTGACCCTGGTGACGGCGTTACTGATAGCGCTTTTCTACAAAGAACTGCTGGTGAGTTCGTTTGATGCGGGACTGGCGTTTTCATTGGGCATCAATGCGACGGTGGTCCATTACAGCTTGATGTCGATGTTGTCGGTGGTGGTGGTGAGCGCGTTCGAATCGGTCGGAGCGATTCTGGTGATCGCAATGTTGATCCTGCCGGGGGCGACGGCGTCCCTGCTTTCGCAACGCTTGCCGGTCATCCTTGGTTTGACGGTGGTCCACGCGGCGGTGAGCGCGGTGCTGGGGACGCACCTGGCTTTATGGCTGAACTGCTCGATCGCCGCCGCGATGGTGGTGATGGGCGCGATCCTGTTCACGCTGGCGTGGGTCTTCAGCCCGTCGCAAGGGCTGCTGCGCCGGTGGATATGGCTGCGTGCGGAGAAAACAGAAGCGGCCGTGGCGCAGACGGAAGAGGCGCTTTGACATTTCGAGGCCTACGCGCCAGCGCGGCGCATTCGGTCGAGGACATTGCGGGTGATCTGCTGTGCGCGGGTGTCTGGTCCCTGCGGGGTGGTGTAGGCGGTCGGCTTGACATAGCCCGGCGGGGCGGACAGGCCGTCACCCCACCAGCAACTGGAGGCGTTGAACACGAAGTTGCCTTTGGGCCCGGGATAAACCGTGGCGGTGAATTTACCTTCGCCGCGCGGACTTTTGGTCGTGCCGCTGGCAACGATTTCCAGGCCGGGGATCTCCGCGGGATCGCCGTGCCATTCCCAGCCGACCAGACCGGGAATGCCGTCGCCCTTCTTCATGCCTGTGCCCGCAAAGATCCAATGATCCGGCGCGACGCAGGTCCAATCGGCGCCACCGGTGACCGGCATTGTGCTGCGCGCGCCGATCAACACGTTCTCGTTGGGGCTGTTCCATGGGAAGCGATCCATCTCCGGGAAATCCTTGACTTCGCGAGGATCGCGAGGCCCAAAGCGATCCATGCGTTCCATGCTCCAGTGACCCGGCGGGGCGGAATGGCGTTTCAACTCGACGCGCCCGCAGCAGGTGTTGCCGGAGAGGAAGGCGATGTTCAGTCCGTTTTCGATGGCCCAGCGCAAATTGTTGAACATCTGTGTGGAGTAATACTCATCGTGCCCGACAGATAAGAACCCCTTGACACGCAGCAAGCCTTTGGGGTCGGTGTGCGTGTCGAGGTTTGAGACGTAGGTCACGTCATAGCCAAGGGATTCCATCCAGAACGCCATGGGGAATTCCCACAAGAACCATTCCCCGGAACCGGTCGAGAGGGGCGCGTCAAGGATTTGGCAGTACTTGCCGTAGGGCCGGTGAAAACTCACCTCGACGTCCGGGCCCCAGTACCAAACCTTCTGGCCGTCGTCGTAAAGGGAAAATTGGCTGGGCCAGCGATTGTAAGCCTGCCAGGTGGTGTCGGAGCATTGAAACATGAGATCCGCGCGGCGATCGTCACGGACGATGAAGATGACATAGCTCTGCCAGCCTTCGCGCGATTCCGTCAGTTTGCCGAGATATACGCCGCTGATCCAGTCGCGTGGAATCTGAAAGCTGACGCCGGGCGCCCACTCGCAGACGCGCAAGCGCCGCTCGCCAATGGGCGGGTCGGGTTGCACGCGCCCGCGCAATGTTCCAAAACTCCGCACGCGCCGCGCGCCCGCGCCCGCGTAGTAGCCCATGCGATAGATGTCAATCGTGTAGGACGAAGCCGGGTTTGTGCTGACGTGAATGGTCTGCGTGTCACCTGGGCGGACGACCGGGCGCGAGCAGTAGCCCTCGATCCATGGGCAGCGATATTTGGCTTTAGGATCGATGCCGGTCCTGTTTAGCATCCAATCGCACGTGCCGGGGCGCGCGTTCTCGCGGGCAATGATATTGAGGCCGTCGTTTTGCCGAGACAAGGCGCAACCGCCAACAAATGCGATCGCGCCGCCTGCGGTTACCTGCTTTAGCCAATCACGCCGGCTGAGTTTGTCTGGGGAGTTCATCGTTCGACGCCAAATTCAGTTAGACCGCGAGTCGCCGCGGCGCTTTTGAAAGGGAACACTTTTGACGATTTCAAGCACCAGCGCGGAGAATTTGTAATCCTGGCGCGCAAGGTTTTTGGTAATTTGGTCAACGGCACATTTGTCCTGATACTCCAAGCCGCGGCCGAGGGCATAGGTTAGCATTTTGTCGGCGAGACAGCGGACAAACTGATCCTTTTTCTGTGTGGCGAGCAGGTCGAGAAACTCCGCTGCGCCGCCAAACGATTCGCCGGTGGCGAGTTCGCCACTGGCGTCGATTGGGAATTTTCCTTCTTGCTCGCGCCACGCGCCGATGCCGTCGAAGTTCTCGAAAGCGAACCCGATTGGGTCCATGCGGGCGTGGCAGGAGGCACAGAGGGGATCTTCGCGATGCTGTTCCATGCGCTGGCGTAACGTACCAGTCAGGACCTTTTCCTCTTTGAGCTCCGGCACGTCCGGCGGCGGGGGAGGAGGCGGCGCGTTGAGCAGATTGTCGAGAACCCATTTGCCGCGCTTCACCGGCGAGGTGCGGGTTGGATTCGAGGTGACCGCGAGCACACTGGCTTGCGTCAGGACGCCGCGGCGCGGGGTCGAGCGGAGGCTTACGGGCTGAAAGTCCGCTCCCTCAATGTTTTCGATGCCATAGTGCCGCGCCAGCCGATCATTGACGAATGTGTAATCGGCGCTCAGGAAATCGAGCACACTGCGGTCTTCACGCATAATGTTCTCGAAGAAGAGTTCGGTCTCGCGCCGCATGGCTTCGCGCAGTGGTTCGTCAAACTTCGGGAAGGTCCTTTCATCCGGCTGAATGGCTGTGAGGTTGCGGAACTGAAGCCATTGGCCGGCGAAGTTGTCCACCAGAGCGCGCGATTTGGGATCGCGCAACATTCGGAGCACTTGTGACTCAAGGTTCTTGCGCAAGGTGCGACGCCCGGCGTGCGCCAACAACTCGTCATCCGGCATTGTGCTCCAGAGGAAATATGAGAGGCGGGAGGCGAGCGCATATTCGTTGATGAAATGGACTGATGCGGGGTTATCCGGCTCGGGCTGCAGTTCTCCACGAAACAGGAAATGCGGCGACACGAGCACCGCCTGCAAACCGACGGCCAAGGCGCTGGCGAAGTCCGCGCCTCGCTGCAACGCGGAGGAGGTGAGCCCTGTGAGTCTTTCGATATCCGGACCTGTGACGGGCCGGCGATAGGCGCGGCGCGCGAAGCGGCCGAGGATTTCTCGCGCGGCATCGAGTTCCCTGCCCGGGGCGGGCTCGCGGCTGATAATGCGATGGCGAGTTTCGGCCGGAGCAGTTGTGCGCGGCCGATCGAGCTCGAGCCATTCGACGTACACTGCGCCCTTTTGCTGCGGGCCGCTTTTCCAACGCAACGCTTCAGCTTCGGACAGATTATCCTTGATACGCCGCACGACAGCACGCAACCGGTGCTTGCCCGGGGGCACCGGGATTCGGGCCTCGTAAACGTTAGGCGCGGCCTGGTTCGTTTCCACTTGCACGGTTTTTATGGGCGCGTTGTCGAGCATGAACGTGAGCCGGATGGCGTTGGTGGAGTCCTGACGGGCGTAGGCGCGGACGCGGATGATGTAATCCCCGGGCGCCGCTACGGTTTCTGTCACGGCAAGGTCGTCTTCCTCGGTGCTGTTGAGGGCGACCCAGCCATCGCCGCGTTGTTTGGCGTTGTACCCGACCTCAAGTTCGTCCACCGAGAATCGCTTGAGGTTGGGTTTGGCCGGGCCGATTCCGAGCGCGGTGTTAATGATGGTTTCGGCCGCGGCCAGATATTTCTCGATGAGGATGGGAGGGAGGGAGAGCACGTCGCCGATGTTGTCAAAGCCGTGGCCGGAGTCGTCCATGGGGAAATCCTGCGCCGGACGGAAGTCCACGCCGATGAGATCGCGAATCGTGTTGTTGTACTCGGCGCGATTGAGACGGCGAATGGTCACGCGGCCCGGGTCAGGATTATCGCAGTCGCACTTAAAAACCGCAGCGTCGATCCACTTAACCAGCAACTGGCGTTCTGCCGCAGAGGGTTGTGGTTTCTTTTTGGGCGGCATCTCACCGCCCTCCAGGACGTTCATGACGCGCTGCCAGGTTGGGCGGTCGGCCAGCGCACCCGTTTCCGTCTTCCACGCATCCAGCGCCAGGTCGCCTTTCTTTTTGCCGTGGCCATGGCACTCGAAGCAATACTGCTTTAGCAGCGGCATCATGGTCTTTTCGTAACTTAGCTTCTGCGATGCCGCGAAAGGCGGGGTTGCGCAAAACAGGATCAAAATGACGCACCGCGCGATCATCCAGATTTGACATTCAGCTTACTCCTTACATTTCAGATTACCAGCGTGCGCGACGCAATCTCGGTTTGCGTTCAGGGGCCTTTTCAGTGTATGGCCATGGCCTCACATGATGAGATTAGAAGGCAGCGACCCCTGTGCCAGCGCGGCGGAGAAGCCGCAGGCATGCGGGAGTCCGACGACGTACATCGCGAACGCATTCCGAAAACGGTCCGCGCGCCCTCTGCATCGTTCCACATTAATGCGGCAATTCGTTTCGCCAAGGCGATCAGATCCGCGGCGGCGTGCTGCGCCCGCTGCGCTTGCCTTCTGGCTTTGCTTATTGATCACGGTAACTGTCCACGCCGCTCCATTCGTCGGCGCGCCGGAACCGAAACAGACAACCAATGCAGGGCCGCTGCCGGCGCAGGAACAGCTTCGGACCTTCACGTTGCCGCCCGGCTTCGAGATCGAACTCGTCGCCAGCGAATCCGAGGGCATCGGCAAATTCGTCACCGTCGATTGGGACACCCAGGGGCGCATGTGGAGCATGACCGCCCTCGAATACCCCGTCGATGCGAACGAAAATCCCGAAGCCGCCAAGGCCCTCTACGCCAGCACCGCGAAGGACAGAGTCCTCGTTTGGGATCAGCCTTTCGTGCGGAAGCCGCAGCCGCCTCGCGTTTTTGCCGAAGGCCTGGCTATCCCTCTCGGCATCCTGCCGTACAAAAACGGTATTTACGTGCAGCACGGCGCGGACATTGTGTTTCTTTCCGACACCGACGGTGACGGCAAAGCCGACAAGCGCGACGTGATCCTGACCGGTTTCGGTGTGCAGGATTCGCACCTGTTCCCGCACCAGTTTACGCGCGCCCCCGGGAATTGGATCTGGATGGCGCAGGGAGCGTTCAACTATGGCAAGGTCCGCACTACCAAAGGCAAGGAACAGCAATTCGACCAGACCCGGATGGCCCGCTTTCGCTACGACGGTTCGGATTTTGACATCACTTCGCAAGGGCCGTGCAACATCTGGGGGCTCGTGCTCACGGGCGAGGGTGAAGCGTTCATCCAGGAAGCCAATGATTACGGCTATCCCGTGATGCCGTTTCACGCCTACGCCAATTACCCGGGCTGCTCCGACGCGCAATGGAAAAGCTATGCGCCGGAATTTCCCGGCACCGCGCCGCACTTCAAAATGGGCGGCACCGGCCTGAGCGGCCTCGCCCTCTCGGATGCCAAAGGCGCATGGCCCGAGCCCTACGCCGACGTGATGTATGTCGCCAACCCGATCGTGCGGAAAATTCAGGCCATAAAACTGCACCGCGACGGTCCGCGATGGCGTCTCGAGAAGCTTCCGGATTTCGTCCAGTCGAGCGACGAGATGTTCCGGCCGGTCGCGCTTAAGACAGGGCCCGACGGCTGCCTTTATATTGTTGATTGGTACAACAAGATCATTTCGCACAACGAGGTCCCGCGGAACCATCCCGAGCGCGACAAGAAACGCGGGCGCATCTGGCGGGTGAAACATCGCGAGCAAAAAGAATTTGACGTTCCGGATTTTACAAAGCTCTCCGGCAGGGAACTCATCTCCAAGCTGGGCGGTCGCTCGCTGGGACAACACCATTTGGCGTGGCAAGCGATCATTGACCGTCAGCTCACCGAGCTTGCCCCCGCCCTGCGAAGAGTCTTAGCCGATCCGGCGCAGACGCCGGCAAAACGCGTCGGTGCGCTCTGGGCCTTGGAAGGGTTGCGGCGGACCGATCTGGCGACCCTGCGACCGCTGGTGACCGACCTCGACCGCAACATTCGCCGGGAATGTATTCGCGCCTGCGGCGAACTCAGCACAGCAGCGGCTGAGGTCGTCTCGATGATCGAACCTCTAGCGGACGATCCTGAGCCGGAGGTCCGCGCTGAAGTCATCCGCGCCGCCGGCCCTCTGGCGGCCAAACACGAATCTGCCATGGCGCTCTGCTTGAAAATGGCCCGTGCTCCACTGAGTGAACCGACGGGCAAGAGCACGCACAATGGCAGGACGATCAAAGTCGCTGAGGCGTATGACCGCGAGTTCGAGCGTTATCTAGTGCGCCTGTTCCTGGAGCAGCAGCCGCAGTCGGTTGCAGCGTTCCTCAGCCGCGCTGCGGCCGATTCGCTGCCGCTGGAAAATCGTATGGTCACAACCTTGGCGTTGTCCCCGCGGGAAAGCGCGGCGCGCGTGGCGCAATTGCTGGCGAAACTGGAGAGACCGCCGACCGACGAAGAACTTCTGCGCCTGGTCCAATTCCCCGACGAACCGAGTGTTGCCGCCGCCCTGAAGCCACTGCTCGCAAACGCGAGCACCCTCGAAGCGCTCCTGAGGGTGCGCACCAAATTCGATCCCGAGAAGCTGCTGCCCGCCCTTGGCGACGCCGCGGAAGCCCTTTGGGAGCAAAAGGAAACACGGCCCCTCGCGCTTCGCCTTACCTCGGCGTTTAAGCTGAGCAAAATGGAACCTGTCCTGAACGAAGCGCTCATTGCCGGACCAGAATTATCGGTACAGGAAACGGTCGAGGCTTTACGAGCGATCCGGGAGCTTGGTGCAACCCATTTGCAGGCGGCCGTAATCTTTATTGGCTCTCCGAATCCAGAAATCGCAAATGAAGCCCTCCTTGCGCTCGCCTCTTCGCGCAATCCTTTGGCTCCGGACTCCATTCTCAACAAGTTTTGGCGTGATCTTACCGCGACTCAGCAGAGAGTTGCTCTTTTGACCTTAGCCGGTACGAAGCTGGGAGCCCGGGCGATTGTTGAAGCGGCGCAACACGGCACTCTTGAGAAGGCGGACCTCGAGCATGGGCTGATTGAAAAGCTTTATACGCTGCTGCCCGACGACGCCGAACTCCAGTCTGTGATGGAGAAAATGTCTCTTCTGCTGCGCCCTGCACTGCGGCTCAACGGCAAAGAGGGTGCATGGGTGGACAGCGACATCACATTGGATGGTCCGTTCACGGTCGAGACATGGGCTAGGCTCGACCCTCAAATCACCAATGCCGATGGCATCCTCGGTTCTCCCGGCGCGCTCGACATCAATTTTCATGACGCCAAGCTGCGCGTCTGGGCGGGAATAGCATTGCACGACGCCATCATCGCCAAAAAGAAGATCGCAGCCGATTCGTGGACGCACGTCGCCGTAACGCGCGATGACGCCGGCAAGTTCCGCCTTTATCTCAACGGGGAACTCGACACCGACAAATCAAAACCTGCGCCACAGAAATTCGAAAAGTGCCGGATTGGGTGGACCGCGCCGCCGAAAGGCACGTCCGGCTGGCTGACCGAATATCGCGTCTGGGACCGTGCCCGGACGGCGGAGGAAATCCGCGCCGATTTCGACCGCAGCCTGGAAGGCGAGCCCCCTCCGCCGGGACTTGTGCATTATTTTCCAGGAGCGGGACCCTGGGGCAAACTGCATGGTTCCGCCAGGGTCGAGAAGACGGCCGAATTTCCGCCGCTGCTCACGGCGGCGGAGGCGCGAGCGCAGGCGGAGAAATTCGCCGCGTTCCGGCGCCTCGCCGAAACGAACGGCAACACCGCGCATGGCAAGGAACTGTTCACAACCACCTGCATGACGTGCCACACCGTGGCCGGGCAGGGCGCGCAAATAGGACCAATCCTCGGGGGCGCGGGAGCGATGGGCACCGAAACCCTGTTGCGCGCGGTGCTGACGCCTAATGCCGCGATGGAGGCTGGCTATCGCGCCTTTCGCGTCGAGCTCAAGGACGCAGACGTGCTGGACGGGTTCCTTGTCTCGCAAGACAAGGAGGCCATTGTCCTGCGCCGGCCCAACGCCCAAGACCTGCGCATCCCGCAAGCGAACGTGCGCCGTTCCGGATATACCAGGCTCAGCATGATGCCCGAAGGCTTGCTCGAAGCCATGAAGCCTGAGGACGTCACCGACCTGTTCGCCTTCCTACGCACGTTGAAGTGATTTTTGACGTTTTCGCGCGGTCGTGAAGTATCTGCGCGCATAGATTGCATGTCACCGTTCAGCCTGTTCTCGGAAAGGCGTTGAAAACAGAGGCCTTAGGTGGGAAGCTCCTTACATGAAAGTTTCAACGGATGATCGCTGCCGACTTCAGAGCCGCGAATTGTTCAAACCCAATACGAATTACGAGGGCGAACTCAAGCCCGATGGAAGCATCCGCTTGATTGAGTTGGTAGAAAAGCCGGTGCCAATGGTCAAGACCCGTAAGCAGGACGGTTTTGTGTTAGTGGACGCCAAAGTGGACCGCAAAGCGATTCGGGCAGCGATCCGGGCGGATCGCGACTCTCAATGAAACCATATTGGGACACGTCCGCTTTGGTGGAGGCGACGATTGACCCAGTCTTGCGCTCCCGGGTCAGGAGCGAGCAGCCCTACACGCGGACGCATTCCCTGGCCGAAGCCTTCTCGGCTTTGACCGGTGGAAACCTGGGCATCCGGTTGGAGGCTGATGATGCGACGGCGACATTGGAGAATCTTGCTGAGGATCTCGATTTCGTCGAACTGGACAAAACGGATGTGCTCACTGCATTGAAGACCGCACGCCGCAAAGGCGTGCGGGGGGGACGCGTGCACGATTATTTGCACGCGGTAGCGGCTGAGAAGCAGAAAGCCACGCAACTCGTTACATTGGATCGGAATGATTTCGTCGAGTTGACCACCCTGACAATCGAGCAACTCCCCTAAACATCGTCTGGTGCAACCACCGCGACACGCCCTGTCCATCATCGTTCCAGTTTACAACGAGGAGGAGAATGTCTTGCCCATGGCGCGCGAAGTATCGGAAGCGATGAAAGGCGTGGGCCGCCCCTACGAACTGGTGTTTGTCGATGACGCGAGCACCGATGGCACGTGGAGAAAGATCGAAGAGGCGCAAAAATCCTTTCCGCACGTGCGAGGCCTGAGGCACGCCCGAAACGCCGGGCAAAGCGCCGCGCTCTGGACCGGCATTTCCGCGACGAGCAGTCCCATCCTTGCCACGCTCGACGGCGATTTGCAGAACGACCCCGCCGACATCCCCAGGCTGCTGCCTTACATCGAGCAGGCCGATTTCGTTTGCGGCGTGCGGGCCAAACGCCACGACAGCTTTGTCCGGCGCACGTCCTCAAAGATCGCGCGCTGGGCGCGCAAGAGCGCTCTCAAGGTCGATTTCAGCGATACGGGTTGCGCCATGCGGGTGTTCAAGCGGTCCGCGCTCAACGGGGTCTTTCCCTTCAACGGCTTTCACCGCTTTCTGCCCGTGCTCGTCCATAGCGCGGGCGCCTCAACCCGGGAAGTCCCCGTGAACCATCGCCCCCGCGTCGCCGGCGTCTCCAAATACGGCATATGGAACCGGCTCGGCCGCGGAATCTACGATCTGATCGCGTTGAATTGGTTCCAAAAACGCCGCCTGCGCCCAATCCAATTCACCGAGTTGGGAAAGAAGATGTAGCGCGACTCCGGGCGAAGGGTTCGCGCTGCGCGTTTGATCCTCCTTTTCGCGGGGCTGGAAAAGCACGATCCAGAAAAATTCCCGACTGAAAATGCCGCGGGCGGCGTTTAACTTCATGAACGTCGGATGTTGGACGCAAAAGCAAACGAAAGCGCGAGATAAATAAGATGGCCAAGGGCGCGTTCTCAACATTGTCTTTGCTGTTCTGCACAACGGATGAGCAGGCGATGTTGCGCGTCCAGGCCGAGGATGACCATCGCGCGTTTGCGCAGCTTGTCGGACGCTGGGAAGAGCCGATCCGGCGCTTGTGCACGCGCATGGTGGGCGATCCGCATCGCGGCGAGGATCTGAAGCAGGAGACATTCGCCAAGCTGTTCGCGCGGCGCAAGAGTTACCAGGCGACGGGCCGGTTCTCGACCTTCCTTTGGCGGGTGGCGCTGAACGTTTGTTATGACGAATTGCGGCGCGTTAAACGGCGCGGCGAGTCGGCGCTCGACGAGGAAACAGCGGAAGCATTCGGGGTGCTTGAGGGCGGGATGGATTTTGCCGACCCGCACACCGAGGCCGCTGAGCAGGAGGAAGCCGAGCTTGTGCGCACCGCTTTGATGCGCCTGCCGGAGATGTATCGGACGGTGCTGGTGTTGCGGCATTACGAAGGACTGAAATTGCAGAAGATTGCGGAGATCCTGGAGATACCGCTCGGGACGGTGAATTCGCGGCTGGCCGAAGGGCTGGTGCGGCTGACGCGGCTCCTCGAACCAAGCTTCCGGGAACAGCGAAATGCTTTTGAAAAGTCGCCGCCGCGGCGGCAGGAGAATTTAGTGTTATGAAACATCCAAATCGCGACGAATGGGTTCCTTATGTGTTTGGCGAGGCTCGCTCCGACGATGCCCGCCGTCTGAGCGCCCACTTGCAGGAATGCGCCGAGTGTGCCGCCGAGGTGGCCGGGTGGCAGCGCAGCTTGAAACAGCTTGACAGTTGGGAACTGCCACGGCTGTCTCGCGGGCCGAATATCATCGCGCCGGTATTTCGTTGGGCCATGGCTGCGGCGATCGTGCTTGCCGCGGGGATCGCCGTTGGGCGATGGACCGCGCCGGATGTGGACGCACTGCACGCTGCCGTGGAGGCGTCCATTAAGCAATCTGTTGTTAGTGAAATGCGGCAGGTGCTCGCCATGTCCGAAGCGCGGTTGCTCGCCTCGGTCCACGAGGTGGATCGAGATCTCTGGCAGGGCGTCAGCGAAGCGCTGTCAACGGCGCGCGAACAGGATCGGCAAGCGACACTGGCGTTGTTGCGGGACTATCAACGCGCACAGGATGCCCGATTTGTGAACCTGCGTCGTGACCTGGAAACGGTCGCTCTCTCGGCGGACCAGGAGATTCGCCGCGCGAACTTTAGATTAACCCAGTTGGCTGGGATCAATCGCGGGCCATAATCACCGGAGAACCACTCTCAAGAAAACCATTACATATATGAAAACGATTCTGAAATTGATGGCAGCGTTCGCAGTAGCGAGCGCCAGCATGAGCGCACAGGCGCAAACAAGTGTTTCACCAGTGCCTGCAGCCCCCGGGGCTTCGCCAAATGCTCAAAACCCACGGACGGCTGACCGTCTGCGCAGTGTTCTTGGCGCCGCCTCCGCCTCCGGCCCGCAAGTCTCTGCCGAGGCGCCCGTGGGCATGACATGGGCAGCGACGCCGACGCCCTCCGTTCGCTCCGTTCGGTACAGCAGCAGCAGTGATTCGGTCCCGCCGGTCGTGATCCGGTTCGGACCGACGGATTCCACCGCCGTCGGCACGATGGAAGAAGACCTGGCGGTGATGACCTACATTATCGACCGGGCGATGGACCGAGCGGGAGAAGATGTGCCCGCGCAGAGCATGAACATTCCTCTTATTTACACCTCTGGCGGGCGTTCCGTGCGCAGCATGTATCTCGAGGGATTTGGTCCTCTCTTCATGATTAAGGTGAATTTTCCGGTCCATGCGCCCGCTGAACCGAAGCCGGAGCCAGCCGAGAAGACGAGTTCCGAATGGGAGGAAGCGAAGCAAAATCTTTATGGAGCACAGGAAGTCCAATGGATGACCACTTCCGGTGTGCCGTATGAAGCCGAGCGCGTGGACCTGCTGAAGAAACACCTATTGCAAGCGCTCAAAAACGCTTCGAACATCCGGGGCGTTGAGCCGGACGAACACATCACCATCGCTGTTTTCGGCAGTCCTGCCCCGAGCGCGGTGGCCAGAGGTGCTGGCGGCGGTGGAATGGGCGCCGGATTTAGTGCCGGCGTGGGTGACGCTACGCTCGCCAATACCGTGGAGCCGTTTCAACAACTTCCGTACGGCACGCGCTCCGGCAAAACCCTCAAGCTGGAACGAACCGCATTGAAGGGGACTGTTCTCACTTTGCGCGTGAAAAAATCGGACGTGGACGCCGCGGCCAAAGGAACCCTTGATCCGGAGGCGTTCGCCAAAACCGCCACCGTGAATACTTATGCGGGCAATGGCTACGGCCTGACGAGCGTCAATTCGTGGCTGCGCAGTTCATCTTCTTATCGCGCCAAGTAAGAGGCGAGGCGCAAATCCGAAGTTCGAAATCCAAAGCCTGACGCTTCCGAAACCATCCCAGAGTTATTTTCTGGTTTCCTGGATTTATCGGCCTCGCTATGAATAGCGGGCCGGGCGGCAATTCGGCGCTGTCACGGCTACGGGATTCAACCATGCTTTTGTTATGAGAAGGATTGGCATTTCATTCGCGGCCGTTCTGCTGGCCAGTGTTTCGCTCCTCGCGCAACAGGACTTTTCGAAGGTCGAGATCAAGAGCACTCACGTGGCCGGAAATATTCACATGTTGGAAGGCGCCGGCGGGAACATCGGCGTATCCACCGGGCCGGACGGGATTCTGATTGTCGATGATCAGTTTGCGCCGCTGGCCGAGAAGATCGACGCAGCGCTGCGCAAGCTTGACGAACGCCCGCAAAAGTTCGTGCTGAACACGCACTGGCACGGCGATCATACGGGAGGCAACGCCCATTTCGGACGCAAGGCCAGCATCATCGCGCACACGAACGTGCGCAAACGGCTCGCCGGCAAATCCGAGACACCGAAGGAAGCGCTGCCGGTAGTCACGCACGAGGACGGGTTGTCGGTGCACTTCAACGGTGAAGAGATTCGCATGATCGCGCTCGGCCCAGGCCATACCGACGGCGATTCGGCGATTCATTTCACGAAGTCAGGCGTGGTGCACATGGGCGATCAGTTTTTCAATGGCTGGTTTCCATTCATCGACCTCGGGAGCGGCGGCTCGGTCGAAGGCTACATGAAGAATGTTGAGAACATGCTCCAGAAAACTCCGGACGACGCAAAGATCATCCCCGGCCACGGTCCGCTGGCAACGAAAAAGGACCTGAAAGCCTTTCATGACATGCTGATCGAGACGACCGGGATAATTCGCAAGGGTATTGCAGAAGGGAAAACTCTCGAACAAGTAAAGGCGGCAGGCCTGCCGGAAAAGTACAAGGATTGGGGCAGTGGATTCATCAATACCAGTCGCTACATCGAGATCGTGTACAACAATTTGAAGGCAAAGTAAGCGGGAAGAATTTGAATTCGG
>JAKEEH010000153.1 GCA_022616725.1 Limisphaerales bacterium
GAACGGCACGGGTCACATCCGCTGGGTCGCGTTGCGTGCGCAGCACAAGCGTCAGGAAGCCCCAGCAAATTTGCCGGTAGGGACGATACATCTCGCCGCGCACGGCTTCGGCGAGGCCGACGCGTTTAATGTCCTTCACCACACCAATGATTTCCACGTTCGCCGTGCCGTCGCCGATGTCGATGCGTCGGCCAATCGGATTGCTGCCAAGCTTGAAGTTTTTGACGAAGGTTTCGTCCACGATCACGACCGGCGGCGTGTTGGTGTCATCGCGCTCGATGAAGTCGCGGCCTTGCAGCAGCGGCGTCTTTAGCGTCGCAAAATAACCCGGACTCGCCTGGACGTAACCGGCCGCGACCGCCTCGCCGGGCGCGGGCGGCGGCGCATCTCGAACAACCACGGAGAGGCTGCTGTTGACGCCCGTAAGCGGAACGCCGAAGGCCAGACTGGCAGATTGCACGCCGGGAATCGTTTTCACCGCCGCCAGGAACGCATTGGACAAGCGGGTGCGTTCCTGCTGCTGCGGATACTTCAGGTCGGGCAGGTTGATGGACATCGTGACGAGATGTTCCGGCACGTAGCCCGGATTTTGCGCCAGCAACTTATCAAAACTCCGAATAGTCAGTCCGGCGCCAATCAGGAGGATGAGTGATAACGCAACCTCGCCTACAACGAGCGCGGCACGAGCGAAGTGGCGCCGGCGTCCGGCACTGCTGCCGCGCGTTGTCTCCGCCAGTTCACGGGACAGCGCCGGGTTCGAGGCCTGCAAAGCGGGTATCAGGCCAAAGATCAGTGCGGTTGCGAGCGTGATCACTGCCGTAAAAATCAGCGTAGTGGCATCGAGCGGAATGCCTTCAGCCATCCGGGGCAAATCCGGAGGACTGAAGCGAATCAACGCGTCCAAGCCAAAGCGGGCGAAGTGAATCCCCAGAACACCGCCGATGAGCGCCAGGACGCAACTTTCAATGAGCAATTGCCGGATCAGCACGCCGCGACCCGCGCCGAGTGCTGCGCGGATGGCGAACTCGCGCGCGCGCTCCGTCGAACGCGCCAGCAGGAGGCTGGCAATGTTCGCGCAAGCGATCAGGAGCACAAGTCCAACGGAGCCGAGCAGGACGAGCAACAGCCTTCGTGAATCGCCGACGATGATTTCGTGCAGCGCATGAACTTCGGCGCCCCATCCGCGGTTTTGCGGATCGGCCTCTGCCATGCGGCGAGCGATCATATCCATTTCGCTGCGAGCCTGCTGGAGCGTCGCACCGGGCTTGAGACGTGCATACACCGAATAATTGTGCGCGTGGCGTTGGCGAAGTTCCTGGGGTGTAAAGGCCAGTGGCATCCACAAGTCGCGCGGGCGGGCGCCATCCGGACTGATCGTTCGCGGCGGCATCACTCCGATAATAGTGTATGGCTCGGCACCGAGTGTGAGGCTTTGGCCGATGATGTTCGTGTCGCCACCGAAGCGCCGCTGCCACAATTCGTAACTCAGAAGCACGACGCGGTGATTGCCATACGTCTCCTCCTGCGGGAGGAACCCGCGGCCAAGGAGCGGCTGGATTCCGATCAGCGGGAAAACGTTGGCTGAGAAAAGGGAGCCACTCAAGGTCTCGGGCCGGCCTTTTCCCGTGAGCGTGAAGTTTCCGTAACGCCGGACTGCGCCGACTCCTTCGAACACCGTGCTTTGCCTGCGCCATTCATCGAGCACCGGCGCGCCGATGTCCATTTTGAACCAGCCGTTGGTGATGTGATTCTCGAAGACCATGACCAGTCCGTCCGGATCTTTATAAGGCAGCGGCCGGAGCAGAATGGCGTTGACGAAACTAAACATTGCCGTGTTCGCCCCGATGCCGAGCGCCAACGTGAGCACGGCCACCGCCGTGAATCCGGGATTCTTCAGTAATTGTCGAAAGGCGAATTTGAGATCATTCATAACGCAACGCCTCCATGGGATCGACGCGCGTCCCACGCCGCGCGGGAATCCAAGCGGCGGCAAGTGCCACCGCCAAAAACACAACGACTGCGCCGCCATAGGTGAGGGGATCGAAAGAACCCACGCCGTAAAGGTTGCCGCGGACGAGCTGCGTCAGCGCGAAGGTTAGCGGTATGCCGACTGCCACACCGCCGCCGGTTAGCAATAGCGCTTCACGCAGGACTGACCCGGCGATTTGCCGGCGCGTCGCGCCCAGCGCCATGCGGATGCCGATCTCCCTCGTGCGGCACGCGATCTGGTACGCGATCAATCCGTAGAGGCCGATGCATGAAAGCAGCGCGGCAAGGAGGGCCAGCGAACCGCAAAGCATGGCGAACAGGCGCGGCTGGCTGATAGTTGCGTCCCGCACTTGCTCTTGAGTGCTGATGTTGAACAACGGAACATTGGGATCAACTGCAGCCACGGCTTTGCGCGCCGCGGTCGCTACGCCCAGGGGAGGCAACGCGGTGCGCAAGATGAAACTGGCGCCCGGAGTCGTAAGCTGTCGAATCGAGAAATGCACCGTCGGCGACGCCTCACGTTTGATGTCCAGGTATCTGGCATCATGGCACACGCCGACGATCTGCAGGTTCGTGAATCCCGGCAAATCCATTGTTACACCAATCGGATTTCTCCCGGGCAAATGCTTGCGAACGAACGTCTCGTTCACAACGACGACTTTGGTGGCCCCGGCGTCATCGGAGGCCCGCAGATCGCGTCCCAGCAGCAGCGGAATTCCCAGGGTCGTGAAGAATGTTTCGTTCACGCAGGTAATGTCGGCAGTCACTGTGAATTCTGACCCGGATCCATCCTTGGGGATCTTGAACTCTCTTATCGCAATCGTGTCACCCAGCAGCGGTCTGGCATTCAGGGCTGCCGACCACACACCGGGAATGTCGGCCAGCGACTGAAGGACGCGTTCATAAAACGCAGTCGTCCGTGGCGGCACGTAACCGACGTTGCCGGGATTGAGTTCGAACACCAATAAGTGGTCCATGGCGTAACCGGTGTTGATGTGGGTGAGGTTCACCAGCGTGCGGACGAAAAGTCCCGCTCCGCCAACCAGGAGCAACGAGAGGGTGATTTGTGCCGCCACAAGAAACCGTCCGGCGCGAAGGCGCGGCGCTCCGAGCATGCTGCGATCCTTGAGCCCTTCGCGCGGCTCGACACTCGCTGCTCGCAGTGCAGGCAACAGGCCCGACAGCAAAGCCGTGACCAAAGAAGTGGTCACAGCGAAACCGAGAACTCTGAGATCGAGCGCGGTTTCGTAATGCAGTCCGTTCTGTTGGCTGGCGAGCAATCGGAAGAGGGCCGTCTTGCCCCAAATCGCGATGAGCATTCCCAGTCCGCCGCCCAGCAACGCAACCAACAGACTCTCTGTCAGCGATTGTCGGACGAGCCGCTCCCTGCCGGCGCCGAGAGCGGCGCGGACGGCAAACTCATGCTGGCGTGCGGCGCCGCGCGCGAGCATCAACCCGGCGAGATTGGCGCACGCCACGATCAAAACCACGCCGACTATACCCAGCAGCAGCCGCAGCGATCTTCCGTACCGCATTCGATCCTCGTTGGTGCCAGCCCGGCCAGCGGTGATCCTAACCTGGGGTGTCTTGAGGACAGTTTCCGCCTCGTGCGTGAAAACGACATTCAAAGCGGCTTGGAATTGCGCGTCGCTTACATCCGGCTTCAATCGCGCCATGAGTGGAACGACCCAGGGATCCAAGCCCGCACCGCTACCGTAGGAGAGATTCGGATGCAATTGTGGATGGGCCGACAGCAATGCGTAAAATTCCACGCCTTCGCCTGGACGCACACCGGTAAACTCACGGGGTAGAACGCCGACGACCGTGAAGCCGAAACCGCGGAGCGTAATCGACTGGCCGAGCACGTTGGCGTCGAGATCAAACTGCTGTTCCCACCACCGATAAGAGATGACGACGGCAGGCGTGGCTCCGTCGCGTTCATCCTCAGGGCCGAGCAGGCGCCCTATGAGCGGACGCACGGCGAGGCCGGAGAAGAAGTTATCCGAAACCAACATGCCTTGGGCCATGACCGCCTCGTGCCGCGCCCGGGCCGTGCTGGGGCGGAAAATGCGCGAATACGCGAAGATGTCGGCGTGATTGGCACATTGTTCACGGAAAGCGCGAAACACAGAAAGCGAAACGGAATCGCCCGTCAAGCGCCCGGAAGAGTCCTGGCCTGGTTCCCGGCTTGAACCTTTTCTACCGCCGAGATATTGCGGCCTGAAATCGGCGCCCGCTCCGGACCAATGGATAAGGCGCAGTTCGTGCGGATTGGGCACAGGCAGTGAACTAAGCAGAATGGCGTTGACGAGAGAAAACACCGCCGTGCCAGCCCCAATGCCCAGCGCGGCCGTGAGCACGGCCACGGCGGTGAAGCCGGGGTTCTTCAGCAACTGGCGGAAGGCGAATTTGAAGTCATTCATAACGCAAAGCCAGCATCGGATCGACGTTGGTTGCTCGCCGCGCGGGAATGTAACTGGCGAGGAAGGCGATGAGGGCCAGCAGAATAGAAACGGCAACAAACGTCATGGGATCGGTGGGGGTGACTCCGAAGAGC
>JAKEEH010000154.1 GCA_022616725.1 Limisphaerales bacterium
GTTATGCGCTAATGATTTGAATGGCGCGTGTAATAGTCATATAAACATTTAGATATAAGGAGCAGAAACATGAAAATAATCTCACCGACTCAACATGGGTATCTTGACTATGTGACAGTTATCCTGTTTTTGGTCGCACCAACCCTTATCGGATTAACCGGCATGGCAGGGACAATTGCCTATGCACTAGCAGGAATTCACTTTGCCATGACGCTAGTCACTGATTTTCCACTTGGCGTCGCAAAGCTGATTCCTTTTCCAGTCCATGGCTGGGTAGAGCGCGTCGTCGGTCCCGCTTTGGTCTTGTTGCCGTTTATCCTTGGCTTTGAAGGGCCAGCGCGTGGCTTCTATATTGTAATCGGCCTCGTGATTATCCTGGTGGGAGTCCTTACGGATTACGACAGGACCCAATAAGTTTGAATGTGCGGCAATCACGCTAGCAGTTGAGCATGATCAAAATAATTGATGGAATTCCCCCTTATTTTGATCACATTATTTGATGAACGGATAAGAGCCCCCTTCAAATAACTTGAAAATTACCGAAGGGGGCGGTCTCCTGAAGAGTGTCAAGTTCAGCGGGAGACCGATCCAGTGTGCCAGTGTTTTCTTTCCGATGCCAGATTTTATCGACTGCTGTTTCGGATCGATCAATCAATTGCCGAAGAAGAGCAACAGGCGGGGTGTTTGTGCGGCGGGGTATTGCACAGCGCCCGGTATCCGCGCAAGCCGCGGGGATTTCGTTTGGCGCTTGATGAATCCTACGATTATCGATTGAGTTTCTGTTGCGCGCGGGACGGTTGCCGGCGGCGCAGAACGCCACCTTCCGTTCGCTTTCTCGGACGCAAAGTGTATCTGAGCGTGATTGTGGTGTTGTCCACAGCCTTGCAACACGGGTTGACCGAAAAGCGTCGGCAAGGATTGATCGAAATGCTCGATATTGCCCCGCAGACGATGGTGCGTTGGCGTCGATTTTGGCATGAGCTTTTTCCACAAAGTCGTTGCTGGCAGGCCGAACGGGGCCGTTTTATGCCTCCTGTGGAGATCGCGAAGCTACCCGGTGAGCTCTTGGGGCGATTCATTGGCGAAACACTGTCTGACCGATTGAGCCAACTGTTGGTGTTGATCTGTCCGGTCACGACCTCTTCATCCGGCTTTTTGAGGGCGGAGATCGACCCGCAGAAGATGCGCTCGTAACCGCCTGGAGTGGGCCGTTAAACTCCTGACCTTCGAAAAACGGTTCGGAGGGGCAGGCGATGGCCGCCGCGGATGAAATGCAAAAGAAAGAACGCTGGGCGCGACTGCGGTTTGCGATCATCGGCCCCCTGTTGGCGGCGCCACCGTCGTCACCGGGCGAGTTGCGCCGGACGCTCCAGCAGTTGGCCGGACAAAGCTTTCGCCATCCGATCACTGGCCTGCCGGTCCGCTTCGCTTTTGCCACCTTGGAACGCTGGTATTATGCGGCCCGCAAAGCGCAGGATCCGGTCGCCGTATTGCGCCGTCGAACCCGCAGTGATGCCGGGCGTACGCGTCGACTGCCGGCGAGTTGGGTGCCGATCATCCGGGCACAAGTGGAGGCGCATCCAGGTTGGACCGTTCAACTCCATTACGACAACCTGAAAACCCAGGCATTGGATGACGACACGCTCGAGCCTTTGCCGTCGTATGGTACGATCCGCCGCTACCTGAAGGCTCAAGGGTATCAGCGACGGCGTCCGCCGAAAAGAACAACACCCGGCGCGGACGCAGCGGTGCGGCGTTTGGAAACCCGTGAGGTGCGCAGCTTCGAGGCGGAATATACCCACGCCCTCTGGCATTCGGATTTCCATCACGGCTCCCACAAAGTCCTGACCCGAGCCGGTCAGTGGATCACTCCGGTATTACTCGGCATCATCGATGATCATTCCCGCCTGGTGTGTCACCTGCAGTGGTACCGGGACGAGACCGCCGAGACGCTGGTTCACGGTCTCTGCCAGGCCTTTCAGAAACGGGGATTACCGCGGGCATTGATGACCGACAATGGGGCAGCCATGCAAGCCGACGAATTTCGCCAGGGCCTGCATACTTTGAGTATTCTGCACGAGACGACGTTACCGTACAGCCCCTATCAAAATGCCAAGCAGGAGTCGTTTTGGGCCACCCTGGAAGGCCGGCTGATGGCGATGTTGGAATCGGTCGCGGATCTCTCCCTGACGCAGATCAATAAGGTGACCCAGGCGTGGGTGGAACAGGAATACCATCGGACCCTCCATCGCGAAATCGGCGTTTGTCCCTTGCGCCGCTACCTCGACAGCCCGCGTGTCGGCCGGGATTGCCCGGATAGCGTGACACTGCGCCGGGCTTTCCGTTCGATTGTCACCCGGCGTCAGCGTCGGAGCGACGGCACCGTGAGCCTTGCCGGCATCCGTTTCGAGGTCCCAGCCCGTTATCGCCACCTGGAAACCCTGCCGGTCAGTGTTGCCCGCTGGGATCTTCGCGCCGTCGAGCTAATTGATCCGGAAACTTTGAATCCCCTCTGTGCGCTGCATCCCCTCGATAAAACCGCCAACGCCGATGCCCAAAGGCGGCGAATTCCATCCGAGGCGGCACCAACATTCGCGGGTTCTTCTGCAAGAACTTCAGCCCAATTGCCGCCACTGCTGAAAAAACTCCTGGCCGACTATGCCGCGACCGGCCTCCCACCAGCTTATCTCCCGAAACACGATGAGGAGGAAAACCCTTCATGAACCCGAAAATGCTCGCCCTCTACGGCCTCAAATACAACCCCTTCTCTCCGGAACTGCCCGTTGAAGCGCTGTACAGGACGCCTAAAACCGACACCTTCTGTTGGCGCATCGAACAGGCGCTGGTCCGCGAGGGCGGCTTCGCACTCATTACCGGGGATCCCGGCACCGGGAAAAGCGTGGTTCTGCGTCTTCTGGCCGAGCGGCTTTCCGGAATTGGCGATATTACCATCGGCACCCTGACCCGCCCCGGCAGCAATCAGGCTGACTTCTACCGGGAGATGGGGGATCTTTTCGGCGTCGAGCTCAGACCGCATAACCGATGGGGTGGTTTCAAGCTGCTCCGCGAACGCTGGATCACACACCTCGAAGGCACCCTGCTCAGGCCCGTCCTGCTGATCGACGAAGCCCAGGAAATGCAGCCTTCCGTCCTCAACGAATTGCGCCTTCTGAGCAGCCTGCAGTTCGATTCGAAAATCCTTCTCACCGTGGTTTTTGCAGGCGACGCACGCTTCACCGCAAAACTGCGCCGCGACGACCTACTACCCCTCGGCAGCCGCATCCGCACCCGTCTGATCCTCGAAACCGCCAGCCGGGACGAACTCCTAGCCTGCCTCAAACATCTTCAAACACAAGCCGGAAATGCAAGCCTGATGACCCCCGAACTCGTGAAAACACTCTGTGATCATGCCCTCGGCAATTACCGGGTCCTTGCCACGATGGCTTCGGAACTGCTCGCCGCCGCGGCTCAACAGGACCTCCCGCAACTCGACGAGAAACTGTTCCTCAACGTGTTTGCAGCCTATCCCGCCACACCCTCAAAACGCAGCGAATCCGCTCTGAACCTCCAGTAGCCCCATGGACCGCAACGTCGTTCGATTCCCGTTACCGGACCATTTGCCTCCCGAAGCCGCCTTGGCCCTCTTCGACTGCCTCAGCGATCTGCTCGATGCCGTTTGGCAACACTACGAACCGGTTTTACTCGATCAAATCCTCCACAATCAGAATGCCCCTCCCGATCTCCATGTCGAACCCGAATTCGACGACGAAATCCCATTCTAATTTCCCTCCATCGAACAACCTATCCCCATAAACCCTTCAGCCAACTCCCGTGCGAATCTGGCGCACCCTGCAAACCCTCATTTATCTTGAAAATGACCACATCATTTATCGTGGCCACGCTTA
>JAKEEH010000155.1 GCA_022616725.1 Limisphaerales bacterium
GAACCGGGCTTTGATCTGTTCGCGCATGGCCTTTCGCTCTTCCGGCGTCAGGTTTTTGAGCCGTTCGCCAAGCGCTTCGCGTGCCTCGCGCATCTTGGCGGCGCGTTCGGCTGGCGGAAGCTTTCGCAGTTGTTCCCGGCGCTTCTCCAGGTCCTCGCGCCGGACCGGATGTTGATCGCGGAATTCGCGCAGGCGTTTTCGGCGCTCCTCTGGTGGAAGATTCTTAAGTTCTTCAGTCAGCTTCTTGAACTCTTCCGGGTGTCTTTCTCGCCACTCCAGCATACGAGCGCGGCGTTCCTCCGGCGTCAACGGCCCGGCGCGCTCGGGTTTCCTTTCTGGTTTGGCGGGTTGGTCTGCGGCCACCAGCGAGAGCCCTCCAACTCCCCACCAAAGGCTCATTGCCACTAATATGCTAAAACGTTCGATCATACCTGTTTCTCCGAGCAGTCTTCGACCACCCGATTTATAATTATATTGACGTTTTCATTGGGTGTGAAGTTACACCTAATGAGCGGCAGTGAACAGGGTGAACAGGGGAACAACCTTGCCACGCCCGCGACACTTGCGTTGTAATCCGCTGATCTTATGAAAAACGCCATTTCGCTTCTTTTGCTCATCGCCACCGGTGCCTTCGCCGCCGAGCGCCCGCTGCGCGACGCACTAACCTTCCATGCCTCGTTTGATTCGGGAATCGATGCCGATTTCGCCCGCGGCGACAAACGGCTTTATTCCGCACCGTCGATGCAGAAGAAGAGTGAGGCCAAGACAGGCTTGCCCGAATCGGGCGAAGTCGTTGTTGCCAAAGGCGAAGGCAGATTCGGGGACGGATTGCGGTTTCTCAAGAAAAAGTCGCCGCTGGTCTTCTTTGAGACAGAAAAGAATTTTCACTACTCGCGAACAAATTGGAGCGGCGCCGTTTCATTTTGGCTGAGCCTCGACCCGGAGACAGAGCTGGAGCCGGGATACACTGATCCGATCCAGATTACGCCACGCGCGTGGGATGACGCCGCTTTTTTTGTCGAGTTCGGGAAGGATGAAAAGCCGCGCCACTTTCGCTTGGGCGTTTACGCCGACCATAAAGTCTGGAATCCGAACAATCGCGATTGGAACGCGATTCCCTTTGCGGAGAAGCCGCTGGTGAGCGTTGAACGGCCGCCCTTTGCCAAAGGAAAGTGGACGCACATCGTATTCACGTTTGAAAACTTCAACACCGGCCGGCCGAATGGGGTGGCGACGCTCTACCTGGACGGCAAGCGGCAGGGTGCACTTTCGCCGCGTGTGCAGACATTCACGTGGGACCCGAGCAAGACACTGATCATGCTTGGCCTGAGCTACATCGGTTTATGGGATGAGCTGTCCATCTTTGATCGAGCGCTCAGCGCTGAAGAGGTAAAGAGCTTGCACGAGTTACCGGGCGGAGTCACCGCGTTATTGTGATGGAGAAAGCGATCCGGGTGGCCGTGGCAGCCGCCACGTCGGTCAGGAAGTGCGCTCGATCAAACGCCGATAGGCTAGCCGCTTATCGGCCCAGCAAGCCGGGCGGGGCACCGCCCATGCGGGCCATCATTTTCTGGAACTTCCCGAGCTTCTTCATCATCTGCTGCATTTCGCTGAATTTGTTGAGCAGTGTGTTGACTTCCGTGACCGTGACGCCGCTGCCTTTGGCGATACGCTGCCGGCGGCGCGCGTTGAGGATTTGCGGGGTCTTGCGTTCCTGTGGGGTCATTCCACAGATGATGCCTTCCATGCGCCGGAATTCCTTCTCCTGCTTGGTCATGTCGGCGCCTTTGAGCATTTCCGAACCTCCCGGCAGCATCCCGACAATCGATTCCAGCGGCCCCATCTTCTTCATCTGCCGCAGTTGCTCGAGGAAATCTTCGAGGGTGAACTGGCCCTTGCGCATTTTCTCCTCCATGCGCCGCGCCTCTTCCATGTCCACCGCCTCCGCTGCCTTTTCCACCAGGCTCACCACATCGCCCATGCCGAGAATCCGCGAGGCCATTCGTTCGGGATGGAACGGCTCAAAGTCCTCAATCTTTTCGCCCACGCCGGCGAACTTAATCGGCTTGTTCGTCACCGATTTCAGGCTGAGCGCTGCGCCGCCCCGGGCGTCGCCATCCAGCCTCGTCAGTATCGAACCGGTGATGTTCAGCGCACGATCGAAGTGAGTCGCGACGTTGACGGCTTCCTGTCCCGTGGCCGCATCGAGCACGAGGAGGATTTCACATGGCCTGGTCAGATCGCGCAGCCGGACCAGTTCCTGCACCAGCGGCTCGTCAATCTGCAGCCGGCCCGCGGTGTCCAGGATCACCACGTTCCGGTGTTCCGCTCGGGCGTAGTCGAGCCCCTGTCGCGCAATCGCCAAAACATCCGTTTCCCCTCGCTTAAGGAACACCGGGATCTGCAACTGTTTCCCAAGGGTCTCCAACTGATCCATCGCCGCGGGCCGATAGACATCGACTCCGACCAGCAATGGCTGCCGGCCCTGCCGTTGAATCAAACGCGCCAGTTTCGCGCTCGAAGTCGTTTTGCCCGAACCGTGCAACCCGACAAGCATCACGCACGCCGGGGATCCGGCAAGCTGCAGCGCGGCGTTTTCGGAGCCCAGCAACTCCACCAGTTCGTCGTGGATGATCTTGATGATCTGCTGGCCCGGTTGAATGCTCTGGATGACTTCCTGTCCAAGGGACTTTCCCTTGACGCGCTCGATAAAATCGCGCGCGACCTTGAAATTTACATCGGCCTCCAGCAGCGCCATCCTCACCTCCCGGAGCGAATCGGTCACGTTCGACTCGGAAATCTTCCCGAGCCCGCGGAGGTTTTTGAAAGCGTGCTGAAGCTTGCCGCTTAGCGTATCGAACATGAGATTAGGTTAGGTGCAGCCAGCGGCAGATCAAAGGGGAATTTCCGCGCCGTTGCTCATTTTTTGGCCGCGGTTCAATTGACAACAGACCATCTGTTCAGCATATTTTCGGCCCCTTGATTTGGTAGGATACTCAAGTGGCCAACGAGGGCAGACTGTAAATCTGCTGGCTTACGCCTACGCTGGTTCGAATCCAGCTCCTACCACCACTTTCAAAAAAGGCCGCGGGCAGCACCCGCCACCCGCGGTCATTTGTCATTAGCCGGGAATCAGTCAACCACGATTTTTCGAGGTTTGACCTTCTCGGCTTTGGGCAGATGGAGCTTCAATACCCCCTGCTCCATCCTCGCGCTAATCTTCGACGTGTCGATCGCCGGATCGAGTTCGAAGACTCGCCGGAAGTGACCGGTTTTCGATTCGCGATAGACCGGCTCCGCTCCGAAGTCCGGGTCAGTGCGCCGGCCAACAATGGTCAGCGCGTTACCCTCCAGCATGATTTCGAGCCCGTCTTTGTTTACCCCCGGCATCTCGCCTTCCAGTTCGTAGGCGTCGGTCGTCTCGAAGATATTCACTTCGGGAGAAAACCAGGCCTCGTTTTCCCGGCGTTGAACTTTGTGTTCGCGTTCGTTTCTGGTTGCGACAGTATTCATACGTTCTCCTCAGTCAACGTTTACGGCGATTTGCTTTGGTTTGGCCTCTTCCTGCTTCGGCAGTGTAATCGCCAGCACCCCGTCCTTGTAGGTCGCCCGAACCTTGGCGGCATCCACAGGCGCCGGCAGGCTGATGCTGCGCTGAAACCGGCCCGCGAAGCGTTCCATGCGATGCGTTTCGGCCTCATCGAATTCCTTATCGAACCTGCGTTCGCCCGACAGGGTGAGAACACCCTCGTGCAAAGAGATGTCAATCTCTTCTTTCTTTATTCCCGGGAGTTCCACTCGCACGAACACATTATCCTTGTCCTCGTAGAGGTCGATCGCAGGCAGCCAGCCGCTGCTGAACGGTTGCGAGCCGTTCTCCAACCAGGAGAGTGGCGACTCAAACAGCCGGTCAATCTCCTCCCGCAAGGTGGACAGTTGCCGCACGGGATCCCAGTAACCAGGTCTTTGCCAACGTGTCAGTGTCATAAACTTTGTCCTTTCTTATTTCTTATCAGCTTTCAAAATGCCAAAAACCGTTCGGCCCGCAAACCACTGCCTATGAGGAACTTATGCAATGATTCAGCAGACTCACGCGGAGGGCGTGGGCCAGTATGGCGCTCATCATGCGGGAATCACCCAATGTGCCATGTGTCACAAAGTCTCACGATTCAGAAGGATAATGACGTATCAACATATCAAGATATGTTGATTTAATCGGGGTTCTGATGCATACTTCTGGCCGCGTTGTATGACCGCTCACAAAACTGATCAACTGCGGGAGCTACTCCACAAGCGGATCGTGATCATTGACGGCGCAATGGGCACGATGATCCATCGCCACAAGCTCGACGAAGCCTCCGTCCGCGGCGAGCGCTTCAAGGCCTGGCATCGGGATGTCAAGAACTTACCCGATTTGCTCAATGTGACTCGGCCTGAAATTGTCGAGACCATTCACCGCCAGTATCTCGAGGCCGGCGCCGACATCACCAAAACAAACACCTTTAACTCGCAGGCCATTTCGCTTGCGGACTACGACCTGCAGCCTCTCGCCTGCGAACTGGCGAGGACAGGGGCGACGCTCGCCCGCCGGGCTGCCGACAGCATCATGAGGGAGCATCCCGGACGGCTCTGTTTTGTCGCGGGTTCTATCGGGCCCACCACTCGAACGTCTTCCACGGTTATCGACGTCAGCAACCCGGCTGTGCGCGGCACGAACTACGATGAGTTGGTCGCCGCCTACACTGAGCAGGTTCGCGGCTTGATCGAGGGCGGCGTGGACATCCTGCTGGTGGAAACAATTTTCGACACCCTGAACGCGAAGGCAGCGTTCTTTGCGATCGAAAGCTACTTCGAGAAGCTCGGAGACCGTCTGCCGGTGATGGCTTCAGTCACCTTTATCCAGGAGAACTCGAATCGAAATCTGATCGGCCAGACTGTTGAAGCGTTCTGGAACTCGATCTCGCACGTGCCGCTGCTGAGTGTCGGGATCAATTGCGCTCTCGGACCAAAGGAGATGCGCCCGTTAATCGAGGAACTCTCACAGATCGCGCCGATCTTCGTGAGCAGCCACCCGAATGCCGGCTTGCCGAATCCAATGCTGCCCACTGGCTTTCCGGAAACGCCGGAGAGCCTGGCGCCGCAACTTCGCGAATGGGCTGAGAATGGCTGGCTTAATCTCGTTGGCGGCTGCTGTGGCACGACACCCGACCATATCCGGTTGATCGCCGACACCGTGCGGGGGCTATCCCCGCGTGTCCCGCCCAGGGTCGAGCCACATTTGCGCTTGAGCGGCCTTGATGCGTTGACCGTGCGGCCGGAGAGCAATTTCGTCAATATCGGCGAGCGCACCAACGTCACCGGCTCGCCCAAATTCGCGAAACTCATTCTCGCCGGCAATTACGAGGAAGCTCTCGCCATCGCTCGCCAACAGGTCGAGAACGGCGCGCAGATCATTGACGTCAACATGGACGAAGGCATGCTCGATTCCGAGAAGGCCATGGTCCATTTCCTGAACCTGATCGCCTCCGAGCCGGACATCGCCAGGGTGCCGATTATGATCGACTCCTCGAAGTGGAGCGTCATCGAGGCCGGCCTCAAATGCCTCCAGGGAAAAGGCATCGTCAACTCGATCAGTCTCAAGGAAGGCGAAGCCAAATTCATCGGGCAGGCAAAACTGATCCGCCGCTATGGCGCGGCGGTGGTCGTGATGGCTTTCGATGAACGCGGCCAGGCCGACACCTTGGAGCGCAAAGCTGAGATCTGCGAGCGGTCCTACAAGCTCCTCACGGAAAAGGTCGGTTTTCCGCCACACGATATCATTTTTGATCCGAACATCCTCACTGTCGCCACCGGCATCGAGGAACACAACAACTACGCCCTAAACTTCATCGAAGCCGCGCGCTGGATTAAGAAAAACCTTCTGCACGCGAAGGTCAGCGGCGGCATCAGCAACATTTCCTTCTCCTTCCGGGGCAACAACGTCGTGCGCGAGGCCATGCACGCCGCTTTTCTTTATCACGCGATCAAGGCCGGCCTCGACATGGGGATCGTCAACGCCGGACAACTCGAGGTTTACGAGCAGATTCCGAAGGACCTGCTCGAACTCGTCGAAGACGTTCTGCTCAACCGCCGCCCCGATGCGACCGAGCGCCTCGTCCGCTTCGCCGAATCGGTCAAAGAAAAAGGGAGAACTACGGATGTATTTCAGCAAGGCACGGCGAGAATTCAATCAGCAGTTGAAGACAAATGGCGCAAAGGCGGCGTCGAGGAACGCCTCTCCCATGCCCTGGTGAAGGGCATCGTTGATTTCATCGACCAGGACGTCGAGGAGGCCCGCCAGAAGTACCCGAAGCCGCTCGACGTCATTGAAGGGCCGCTCATGGCCGGAATGAACATCGTGGGCGATCTGTTTGGTTCGGGTAAAATGTTCTTGCCTCAGGTCGTCAAGAGCGCCCGCGTGATGAAGAAGGCCGTTGCTTACCTGCTGCCGTTCATGGAGGCGGAGAAAGAAGCTTCCGGCAACACGCGCGCCCAGGGCCGCATCCTCATGGCGACGGTGAAAGGCGACGTGCATGACATCGGCAAAAACATCGTTGGCGTGGTGCTTGGCTGCAACAACTACGAAGTCATTGACCTCGGCGTCATGGTGCCATGCGAGAAGATTCTCCAGACAGCGCGCGAGAGACAGGTTGACATGATCGGCCTGAGCGGCCTGATCACCCCCTCTTTGGACGAGATGGTTCACGTTGCCCGCGAAATGAAGCGCGAAGGCTTTCACCTTCCGCTGCTGATTGGCGGCGCTACGACCAGCAAAGCCCATACTTCGGTGAAGATCGCGCCCAATTACGACGAAGCCGTCGTCCACGTGCTTGACGCCTCCCGCGCCGTCGGCGTCGTCGGCAGTCTCATCAACCCGCAGCTCAAGCCGGCCTTCGTGGATACTATCCGCGCGGAATACGAAAAAGTGCGCGCGCAACATGCGGGGCAACAGGCCAGGCCGTTGCTCCCGATCGACGAGGCCCGCCGCCGGCACACACCCATCGACTGGAAAACCAGCGACATTCCGAAACCCGAGTTCATCGGCCCCCGTATCCTCCAGAGCCTGCCCTTGAATGAACTGGTCCCATTCATTGACTGGTCTCCGTTCTTCCACACATGGGAACTGCGCGGCCGTTACCCGGCGATTCTGGACAACCCGGAAGCAAAAAGGCTTTTTAATGACGCACAGGCGCTGCTCTCACGAATCGTGAATGAAAGGTTACTCGCAGCCCGGGCTGTTTACGGGTTCTTCCCCGCCAACGCAGTGGGGGACGATGTCGAACTCTATACGGACGATTCGCGCAAGACGACGCTGGCCACGTTCCATTTCCTGCGCCAGCAAATGGAAAAGCCCGAGGGCCAGTTCAATCATTCGCTCGCCGATTTCATCGCGCCAAAGGACAGCGGACGCGGCGATTACCTGGGCGCGTTCGCCGTAACTGCGGGTCATGGTGTGGAAGAGCTTTGTGCCTACTTCGAGAAGGATCACGACGATTACAATTCCATTATGACCAAAGCGCTCGCCGACCGCCTGGCCGAAGCCTTCGCCGAGTACCTGCACAAGCGCGTCCGCTGCGAGTGGGGCTACGGTCGCGACGAAAACTTCTCGAACGAAGATCTGATTCGCGAGCAATACCGTGGCATCCGTCCCGCCGCGGGCTACCCGGCGTGCCCGGACCACACAGAAAAGCAACTGCTCTGGACAGTTCTCGAGGTCGAGCGAAGCACTGGCATCAGACTTACCGAAAGCTACGCCATGTGGCCCGCCAGCAGCGTGAGCGGCCTTTATTTCGCACATCCCGAATCCAAGTACTTTGCCGTCGGCAAGATTGCCCGGGACCAGGTCCTCGATTACCACTTGCGCAAAGCGATGGACTTGCGCGCCGTCGAACGCTGGCTCTCCCCAAACCTCAACTACGATCCCGATACCGATCCAGCTTGAGCTGGCTACTCGCGGACAAATTCCGCATGCAGCCGGGCATAATGCCCGCCCGCAGCGACGAGTTCGTCGTGCGTGCCGCGCTCGATGATCTCGCCGTGTGAAAGCACCAGGATCTGATGGGCGTTGCGCACTGTCGAAAGCCGATGCGCCACCACGAAGCAAGTTCTCCGGGCAAACAAGGCCTCGAGCGCGTGCTGGATTGTCTTTTCAGTCTGCGCGTCCACCGCGCTGGTGGCCTCGTCAAGGATCAGGATGCGCGGTTGAGCCACCATCGCGCGGGTAAACGTGAGAAGCTGCCGTTCACCGGCGCTGAAGTTGCCGCCCCGCTCGCCCACTTTCGTCGCGTATCCATCCTGGAAACGCATGATGATGTCGTGAGTGCCGAGCCGGGTCGCGGCTTCGACCACTTCCTCGTCCGTGGCCGCAGGACGGCCAAACTTCAAGTTCTCCATTATCGTGCCTGTAAAGAGAAAGTTTTCTTGCGTCACGATGCCGATTTGCTCGTGCAATGAATCGATGGTCGCCGAGACCAAATCCATTCCATCAATGAGAATCCGCCCCCGCTGCGGCTCGTAAAAACGGGTAATCAGGCTGATGATGCTGGTCTTGCCGGAACCGGTTGCGCCGACCAGCGCTACTGTTTCACCCGGCTTCGCCTCGAAGCTGATCTCTTTCAGCACCCATTGGTCTTCGGGGGTGGTGTCGTAACGCGACCAGACATTCTCAAATCGCACATGGCCCTGGATCGGGGCAAGCGGTCGCGCTCCCGGGCGGTCCTTGACTCGCGGATCAGTATCGAGCAACTGGAAAATCCTCTCCGCGCTCGCGCCGGTCGAAAGCACGGAATTGTAAAGGTCGCCCATCGTCTGGATCGGCCCGAAGAACATGCCGAGGTAGAGAATGAACGCGGCAAGCTCGCCCACGGTGATCTGCCCGCGCAATGCCAGGGACCCGCCATAGCCGAGGATAATCGCCGTGCCAACACCCGACATCAGGCCAATGAACGGCATGTAAGTGTGGAATATGCGCGCCGAGACCAGGAAGCGATCAAAGTACACATCCTGCACTTTTTGAAAATTTGCGAGGTTGATTTCTTCGCGCGCAAAGGCCTGGACGACGCGCACGCCGGCAATGCTTTCAGCGATCGCCGATGTGATGCGCGAGGATTGTTCGCGCAGGCGGCGGTAGGCACGCATGCCGTAAACGTGAAACAGGCGCGTCGCGATCCAGAGCGGCGGCAGGACCACGCTCGTTGCCAGGCAGAGCCGCCAGTCATACTGCAGCATCAGGGCCACGACGCCCACCAGGGTGAGCGCGCTGCTAAGCAACTGGCTTCCGCCCCAGGTCATGATTCTGTCAAGCGACTCGATGTCTGTATCAGCGCGGTTAATAATTCGCCCCTGGTGCGTCTTGTCGAAATAGTTCAGCGAGAGCCGTTGAATATGCTCGAATACCGCCTGCCGCAAGTCGTTGATCGCCCCCTGGCCGATGGCGATGGCAGTCTTGACCTGCGCCGCCGAGAGCACCCAGTTGATCAGCAGGTTGACCAGGTAAATGGCGCTGACGACCAGGATGCCTGCCAGCGCCGCCTCGACCGAGTTGAAGTTGGTCAGGTAACGGTCGATGCCGACTTGGATGAACTTCGGCCCGAGCAGTTGCGAGAGCGTGGCCGATACCGTAAAGACGAGGTTCAGAGCAAACCGCCTGTGGTACGGCCGCAAGTAGCTCATCAAGCGGCGGAAGGTGCTCGCGCTCATCCGCTTCTGCGCGAATTGCTCTTCCAACAGGATGTCGTCGTTTGTGGCCATGACCTATTTGTGAATCTGCTGCTCGAAGATTTCGCCGTAAAAACCGCTTTGCCGGATCAGCTCCTTGTGCGTGCCCCGCTCGACGATACGGCCATCCTTGAGCACGAGGATTTGATCGGCGTGATGGACGGTTGAGAAGCGCTGCGCGATGACAAATGTCGTGCGTCCTTCGCACAAGCGGCGCATCGCCGTTTGGATCAAGTGTTCGGTCGTCGGATCGACGCTCGCCGTCGCATCGTCGAGGATTAAAATGCGAGGATTCATAAGGAAAGCGCGGGCGATAGCGATGCGCTGGCGCTGGCCACCGCTGAGGGATATTCCCCGTTCGCCGATGACCGTGTCATAGCCCTCCTCGAGCTCGCAGATGAATTCATGCGCCTGTGCGGCGCGAGCGCATTGCTCAACTTGCTCGCGGGTGGCGCCGGGCTTGCCGTAGGCGATATTCTCGGCCACTGAGGCACTGAACAGAAACGTCTCCTGGAAGATGACGCTGACAGCGTGCCGGAGTTCCTTCAATTCAAGGTCGCGCACATCCATTCCGTCAATCAGCACGCGACCCGACGCAGCGTCGTAGAAGCGCGGAATGAGGTTGACGAGCGTGGTCTTGCCGGAGCCGGTCGGGCCTACAATCGCGACGGTCTGCCCCGGTTCAGCGCGAAAGCTCACGTCCGTGATCGATGCCCGGCCCGACGGCGCGTAATTGAAACTCACATTCTCGAATTCCACCGCGCCCCGGCCCTTCGGCAACGGCTTGTGGCCCGAACGGATGGTTTGCGGTTCGTGTATGATCTCGAGAATCCGTTCGGCGCTGGCGCTCGCGTTCTGAATGATGTTCGTGAATTGGCCAACCATTCCCATCCGGTGCCCGATGGTCATGATATAGAACACGATTTTGGTCAGATCGCCGATGGCGAGCTGGCCCTGGATGACCTGGCGGCCACCAACCCACAGAACCAGCGGCATGCTCAACCCAAAGATGAACTGCGCAAACGGAACGCGTGCCGCCCAATAGTTCACTGTCTTCAGCACCGTCTGGAGGAACGCCTCTTTCTTGCGGCGAAATTTTTCCACCTCCGCCGCTTCCTTCGCGAATGCCTTTACGACGCGAACTCCGGCGATGTTCTCCTGGATCACGGTGGTCATCTCGCCATGCTGATCGTGCACCAAACGCCACTGCGGCTGCAATTTCGTCGCGTAAAACGCAATCAGGCCAATCGTTGGGATCGCGGTTCCCATCGCGATCAACGCCAACATCGGGCTGACCAGCCAGATCAGCCAAAAGACCGCGACCAGCGAAATTGCGATGTCGAAACTCAAGACCAAACAGCCGAAAAAGAAGTCCTGCAGCCGAAACACGTCCGTGGTGGACCGCGAGATGAGTTCTCCCGAGTTCGATTTATCGTGATAGGAGAAGGCGAGCCGCTGGAGCGAGTCGTAAATGGCGGCGCGGATATCCGCCAGCGAACGCTGCACGAGGCGGTTGCGAATCGGTCCCAGGACAAACCCAAGCCCGGCGCGGACGAGCGCCAGGGCGAGAAAGATCTGCACGTAAAGCCCCGGCTCGAAGACGCTTTCTCCCTTCAAGTGCGACTCCAGGCCTGACACTGCCTGGCCAATGATTTGCGGCAGCGTCAGCTCGATCCCGATGATGACCAGCAGCAGGGTGATGGTGACGATTACGGCGCGCGGATAACGCCACAAAAACGGCACAACCCCGAGCAAATTGCGGGTTTTGAATCGCGCGTTATTGGACCCCTTCTCTCCCATGGGCATTGGCAACTTCGGGCTTCACAGAGCCGGCCATTGTCGCCAACGCTCGCCCTTTCTCAATTCTTTTCGCATAGATGGAACAGCCGTGAGGCAACAAGAGCGTATTGATTTGGAAATCAAGTTGCGCTGCGACTAAGCTGCCGCTGTGTCCTGTTTTTGGCCGGTCAACCGTGGAATAGCCGAGCTGTCTTCATTGGCTCGAGGCTGAATGGGCAACATCTATTATCAGCCCGGTCACACGCGCGGGGACCGCGTGCAGGACCTCTTTGGGGCGATTGCGCCCCGCTACGACCTGATCAACGACCTGCAAAGCTTCGGCTTGCACCGGCTGTGGAAGAAGCAGGTCGCTCGACTGGCCGACGTCCAGCCCGGCATGCGCACTCTGGACGTTTGCTGCGGGACGGGCGATATCGCATACCTCCTCGCCAGGCGCGGCGCGCTGGCCACCGGAATCGATTTCAGCCTTCCGATGTTGAGGATCGCGCAGGGCAAAGGAGGCGCTGGCGCGCCTGTCCGCTGGCTGGCGGGCGACGCGCAAAAGCTTCCGTTTGAGGACGATACGTTTGACGCGGTGACGGTCGGCTATGGCCTTCGCAATCTGGCGAACTGGCAGCGCGGCCTCGAGGCGATGTGGCGTGTTGCCAGGGGTGGCGGGCGGTTGGTGGCGCTGGAGTTTGACAAGCCGGCCAATCACCTCTGGCGCGGGCTGTACCTGGCTTATCTCGGCGCGTGCGTGCCGTTGCTGGGGCGGGTTTTCTGCCGCAATGCGGCGGCTTATGCCTACATCCTGGAGTCGTTGAAGCAGTATCCCGGCGCCGAAGGGGTTGCGGCGCACCTGCGCTCGCTGGGGGCGCGCGACGCCAGGGTGATTCGTTTGCTGGGCGGAGTGATGACCATCAACGTATGTATCAAGTAAAATATTGTTACATCACGTTCGCAACAACCGTTCGATGCCTTTCCCGGTCTTGAGCGGACTGACCATCGCCAGCGACATGTTTTCGGGCCGGAAGTAAGCTCGAGCGGCCTGGCGGACATGGGCGGCGGTGACCGCGGACACGCTTTTCTTAATCTCTGCCGGGGTCAGGACGCGCCCATAGCCAAGGAATTGATCGCCCAGCCACATCATCTGGTTCTCGGTGTTTTCGAGACTCAAGTCGAGGTGCCCGATCAGGTAGTCGCGGGCCTGTTTCAGTTCCTTGGCGGTAGGCAGTGTGGCAGTGAAGCGCTTCAATTCTTTCATCGTGAGCGCCAGGGCTTTCTCGAGGTTGCCAGTGTCGAGACCGGCGGAAATGGCCAGGGCGCCGGTGTCGTCCAGATAGCTGACGCTGCTGTGGACCGAATAGGCCAGGCCGTGCTCTTCGCGGAGGGACTGGAATAGCCGGGAACTCATGTTATCGCCAAGCAGCGCGTTGAGAACGCGCAAGGCGTAGCGGCGAGGATCGTGGCGCGAACAGCCGCGCAGGCCGAGGGCGAGCTGCATCTGCGCCGTATCCCGGGTAAAGAGCTTGAGGCGTGGGGCGGTTTGTCGCTCGTTCACCGGCGTAAAGCGGGGCCGCTTGCCGGAAGGGATATTGCGCGCTTGCCGCTCGGCGGCTTTTACGAGCTGGGCGTGGCGGATGTTCCCCGCGGCGGCTATCAGGGTGGTCGCGGTGTTATAGTTGGTGAGCTGATAGGTGAGGAGATCCCGGCGCGAAATGCGGTCGATGGTTTCGTTGGTTCCCGTCAAGGGCGTGCCCAGCGGGTGATTGGGCCACATGGTTTCGTTGAGCAGTTCCTGGACATGCTGATGGGGCTGGTCCAGGTACATGGCGATCTCCTCTTTGATCACCCCGCGTTCCTTTTCAATCTCCTCGGGCGCAAACCGGGAAGCGATGAACATGTCCATGAGGACCTCGAAAACTTCGTCGAACCGGTCGTGGGAGACCCGGGCGTAAAAGCAGGTGCTTTCCTCGCCGGTAAAAGCGTTGAGGTAGCCGCCGATGCCCTCGACGGCCTGGGAGATTTCGCGGGCGGTGCGCCGCAAGGTCCCCTTGAACAGCATGTGCTCGATGAAATGGGAGACGCCGGCAACCGCCGCGGGCTCATAGCGGCCACCCACGCCAACCCAGACTCCAAGGCTGACGCTCGCCATGTGCGGCATCTCGGCGGTGATTACTGTTACGCCGCTCTTAAGCCGGGAGACGTGGTACACCCGCCAGCCTCTCTACCTCGTCCTTTTGCTCTTCGCTTTGGCGGATTTTGCGGCTTTGGCTTCGGCGAGGGCGGCCTGGGCGGCGGCGAGACGCGCGACCGGAACGCGGAACGGGGAGCAACTCACGTAACTCAGGCCGAGGCTATGGCAGAACCTGACACTGTCAGGGTCGCCGCCGTGTTCACCGCAGATGCCGAGTTTGATGTCGGGGCGGGTGGCGCGGCCCAAATCGCAAGCCATTTTCATAAGGCGGCCGACGCCGGGCTGGTCCACGGAAGCGAAAGGATTTTTCTTGACGATTTCCAGCTCCTGGTAAGCCGGCAGGAAGGAGCCGGAATCGTCCCGGCTCATGCCAAGCGTGGTTTGCGTGAGGTCGTTGGTGCCGAAGCTGAAGAATTCGGCGTCTTTGGCAATTTCGTCGGCAACCACAGTCGCGCGCGGCACTTCGATCATGGTGCCGACGAGATAGCTGAATTTGGTCTTTGTCTCCCGGGCGACTTCGTTGGCGACGCGATGGACGACTTCGATCTGGAGTTGCAGTTCTTTGGGAAAGCCGACCAGCGGGATCATGATCTCCGGTTTGACTTTGATACCTTCCTTTTCCACTTCGGCGGCGGCTTCGAAGACCGCTCGAGCCTGCATTTCGCTGATCTCAGGATAGACGATACCCAGACGGCACCCGCGATGGCCGAGCATGGGGTTGAATTCATGGAGTTCACGGACGCGTTTGGTGATCTTGTCCACGCTGGCGTTGAGCTTGTCCGCGAGGTCGCTCTGCGCGGCATGATCGTGCGGGAGGAACTCGTGCAGCGGCGGATCCAGGAAGCGGATGGTGGCCGGCAAGCCCTTTAGCTCGCGGAACATGCCGGCGAAATCTTCGCGCTGATAGGGGAGCAATTTTGCGAGCGCTTTCTTCCGGTCCTGAGTGTTCTCGGCGAGGATCATCTCGCGCATGGCGTCGATGCGGTCGCCCTCGAAGAACATGTGTTCCGTGCGGCAAAGGCCAATCCCCGTGGCGCCAAAGGCAACGGCATTGGCAGTCTGCTCGGGTGTGTCGGCATTGGTGCGGACCTGGAGGCGGGTGACTTTGCGGCACCACTCCATCAGTTTGGCGTAGTTTTGGTAAGTGGGGCTGTCTTTGGCCTTGAGGGATTTTTCGATCAAGACCTGGATGATTTCGGAAGCGGCGGTTTTGACTTCACCGGCATAAACTTCGCCGGACGTGCCGTCGATGGAAAGATAGTCACCTTCGTTGAACACCTGGCCAGCAACTGTCAAGGTCTTTTTGTCGTAATCGACCTGCAGGGCGCTGGCGCCGCAGATGCAGACTTTGCCCATCTGGCGGGCGACCAACGCCGCGTGCGAACTGACGCCGCCGCGGGCGGTGAGGATGCCTTCGGCGGCAATCATGCCCCGGAGGTCCTCCGGTGAAGTCTCGACGCGGACGAGGAGGACTTTGTCGCTCCTGGCGCCTTCGACGGCGCGCTCGGCATTGAAGAAAATGCGGCCCGTGGCCGCGCCGGGCCCGGCGGGCAAGCCTTTGGCGATTGCGGTGGCCGACCTGAGGGCGGTGCGATCAAAGACGGGAGCGAGCACCTGGTCGAGTTGTTCGGCCGGGACGCGGGTAATGGCGGTCTGCCAATCGATAAGTTTTTCATTGACCATTTCCACGGCAATGCGAACCGCGGCGACGCCGGTGCGTTTGCCATTGCGGGTTTGGAGCATGAACACCTTGCCGTCCTCGATGGTGAACTCGAAATCCTGCACGTCCTTGAAATGTCTCTCGAGGATCGCACGAATGCGTTCGAGCTCGGCGTAAGCCGAGGGCATGATTTGCTTCAACTCGGCAACGGGTTTGGGCGTGCGCACGCCGGCGACCACATCTTCGCCCTGGGCGTTCATGAGGAATTCGCCGTAGAAGACTTTCTCGCCGGTGGCGGGATCGCGCGTGAAGGCGACGCCGGAACCGGATTGCTCGCCGGTATTGCCAAAGACCATCGCCTGGACGTTGACGGCGGTGCCCCATTCGGAGGGGATGCCGTATTTGCGGCGATAGACAACGGCGCGGTCATTCATCCACGAGCCGAAAACAGCGCCGACGGCGCCTCGGAGCTGATCCCAGGGGTTGTTGGGGAATTCCTTGCCGGTGCGCTGCTTGACGAGTTCCTTGAAGCGTTGGACGAGGATTTTGAGGCCGACGGCGTCGATTTGGGTATCCTCAACGTGTTTCTGGCTGGGAAAGAGCTCTTCCTTGAGGCTTTCGATGACGGTTTCGAACGGCTCGTGATCTTCGCCGGGACGCTTTTGGACACCGAGGACGACATCGCCATACATTTGGATGAAACGGCGGTAACAATCCCAGGCGAAACGCTCGTTGCCGCTGGTCTTGGCGAGAGCCAGAACCGTATCGTCGTTCAGGCCGAGGTTCAGGATGGTGTCCATCATGCCGGGCATCGAATCGCGGGCACCCGACCGCACGGCGACGAGGAGGGGACGTTTCAAATCGCCGAACTGCTTGCCCAGGATCTTCTCCATGTTCGCGACGCCCGCCTCCATCTGTTTCTGGAGGTCTTTCGGGTAGGACCGCTTATTGGCGTAGTAAAAGGTGCAGACTTCTGTGGTAATCGTGAAGCCCGGCGGGACCGGAAGGCCGATGCGGGTCATTTCCGCCAAATTGGCCCCTTTGCCGCCGAGGAGGGGTTTCATCGACCCGTCGCCATCGGCCTTCTTATTGCCAAACAAATATACGTATTTCGTCGCTTTCGATGCTTTCGCCATAACAATTAAGTCACAAAATCGTCAGTAATCCCGGAATTTCCCCAAAAACCGAGCAGCGAAGCTAACAAGGGCGGCATAAGTGTCAACGCGTATCGGATTTGCCGATTTGGTCGTTGAATCGTTGAACCGGGCATCCTCGTCCACCCCGCTCAAGTCGGGGGTTAACACGAGAGCCCACACAGCAAAGGACGGCTGCCCGGCGGGACGCCGGGCAGTGCGACCGAGACGGTCGCGCTCCCCATCCACCACCCCGCTAAAGCACACTGAAGTGAGGTTAATGAAAGCGCCAGTCAGTCGTTAAAGACTTAACGCTGATCCCGTCACGTGCCGGAAAAGTACGTGGCTGAATCGTGAATTGACGATTCAGCCAGGTTGATCGCGGTTGAGGCTGGAGCTGCTATTTCCTCAAGGCGACCCAAACTTCGTGGGCGCTGCCGTCTGAGAGTGTGACGACGATTTTCCAGATACCCTTGGTCAAGGGCGTAGTGTCCAGGTTGAAGTGCCAGATATTGTCGGTGAGGCGGAATTGGTTTTCGGTGGTCGCCGTATCGGTCGGAGTGGCGTCATAGACCATATCGTAATGATCGGCGGAGGTGTATCGGAACGCCTGGACGGTATGGACTCCGATCACCACCGCGCTGCCGCTGCAGGCCGCCCGGAACTTTAGAGGAATGTTGCTGGTCAATCGGAACGTCCGCAGAGGGTCGATGAAGCTGCCGCCCGCGGCGTCGGCACCGCCCAGAGGCGCCAAAAACCCATTGAACTCGAACGGGAGGCGCGTGACGTTGAACGAGCAACTCGTGTTATTGCCGGAAGGATCGGTCGCCGTGCAGGTTACAGTCGTGGTACCGACGGGGAAGGTCGAACCCGAGGGTGGCTCGCAGACGATGGTAGCGAGGCCGCAGTTGTCGCTCGCGACCGGGTTGGCGAATGTGACCGCAACGACCGGGTCAAGGCTGCATGGAACCATCATGTCCGCCGGGGCGGTCATCGCTGGCGGATCATCGTCGGTGACGATGACGTTGAATGTGCAATTGGCGATGTTCGCGGCGGCGTCCAGGGCCGTGCAAGTCACCAGGTTCGTGCCGACCGGGAAAAGTGACCCGGAGGGTGGATTGCACGTGATGCTTGCGCCGGTGCAGTTGTCGCTCGCGCCGACACCGAAATTCACGACTGCGCCGCACTCGCCGGCATCGCAATGCGTCGTGATATCGCCCGGACAATTCGCCAGGGGCACTTCGGCATCGGTGATGGTGACGGTAAAGGAGCAAAGAGCCGAGTTTTCGGACGCATCGGTGGCTGAGCAGATGACCGTCGTAGTGCCCTTCGGAAACATGCTGCCAGTCGGCGGGTGACACGTCAGGGTCGGGGCGGCATCGCAGGTATCAGTCGCGGTCGCAATGTAGTTCACAATGGCGCCGCATTCGCCTGGATCATTGGGTTGAGCGATGTTTACCGGGCAAGCAATCGTTGGGGAGGTCGTGTCCACCACCTGAATCGTGCGGGTCATGGTAACAGCGGCGTTGCCGCTGGGATCACTGACATCGTAAGAGACGGTGTAGCTGCCGATTGCATTGACGTTGACAGCGCTGGCGTTGATCGCAATCGCGCTGGTCAGGTCGCCCGCGCAACTGTCGCTGACGGTCGCGCCAAGTTCAGTATATGCGGTGTGACATTCGATGATTTGCGGGTTGACGCCAAGGAGGGCGATAACCGGTTTGATCGTATCGACGACATTCACGGTCCGGGTGGCGGTAGTCGTCTGATAGCCGTCGCTGACCATATACGTGATCGTGTAACTGCCAACGGTGTTCGGATCCACGGCTCCACTGACGCTAATCCCTGCGGTGAGATCGCCGGCGCAGGTGTCGCTGGCCGTCGCGCCCGGTTCCGCATAAGCCGTGTGGCATTCGACCGTCATGGGGTTGGCGCCGGTGAGAGTGATAATCGCGGGAGTCGTGTCCACGACGTTGACCGTGCGCGTGACAGTGAGAGCCGCATTGCCGTCAGGGTCGCTGAGATTGTAAGTGACGGTATAGCTGCCGACGGTATTGACGTTGACGGCGCTGGCGTCGATCGCGACTGCGCTGCTCAGATCGCCGGCGCAACTGTCACTGGCGGTCGCGCCGAGTTCGGTGTAGGCGGTGTGGCACTCGATGATTTGCGGGTTGGCGCCGACGAGCGCAATAACCGGCTTGGTGGTATCCACGACGTTCACTGTTCGGGTTGCCGTCGAAGTGTTGAAACCGTCGCTGACCGTGTAGGTGATTGTATAATCACCGACCGTGTTGGCATCGACGGCACCGCTGATACTGATGCTGGCACTGATGTCGCCTGCGCAGGTGTCACTGGCCGTCGCCCCAGGTTCAACGTAAGCCGTATGGCATTCGACGGTCATGGGGTTGGCGCCGTTGAGAGTGATGATCGCCGGAGTGGTGTCCACCACGTTGACCGTGCGTGTGACAGTGATCGCGGCGTTTCCGCTGGGATCGCTGACGTCGTAAGTGACGGTGTAGCTGCCGACGGCATTGACGTTGACCGCGCTGGCGTTAATCGCAATCGCGCTGGTCAGATCGCCGGCGCAACTGTCACTGGCGGTCGCGCCGAGTTCGGTATAAGAGGTGTGGCATTCGATCACCTGTGGGTTGGCCCCAACCAGCGTGATGACCGGTTTGGTGGTATCGACGACATTTACCGTCCGGGTGGCTGTGGTCGTCTGATACCCGTCGCTGACCATATACGTGATCGTGTAGGTGCCGACCGTATTGGCGTCCACCGTTCCGCTCACGCTAATCGTGCCGCTGATGTCGCCTGCGCAGGTGTCATTGGCCGTGGCGCCCGGTTCGACGTAGGCCGTATGGCATTCTACTGTCATGGGGTTGGCGCCGGTGAGAGTGATGATCGCCGGAGTGGTGTCCACGACGTTGACCGTGCGCGTTACTGTGAGCGCCGCGTTGCCGCTGGGGTCGCTGACGTTGTAAGTGACAGAATAGCTGCCGACGGCATTGACGTTGACGGCGCTGGCGTTGATGACAATTGCGCTCGTCAGGTC
>JAKEEH010000156.1 GCA_022616725.1 Limisphaerales bacterium
ACGCCGGAGGGTTTGGTTTCCGCAATCCGGTCCCGCGCAATGGTAATTGGCTGCCCGTTGACGTCGCCAAACACGATTTCGCCCGGCGCTTCGCGAATCGGTACGCCAGTCAGAACGTCCCCATCTTTGAGATGGACGTTGTAGGCGACTGCATCCGGATTAATTGCCGCGCTCGGCTGTTGGATGTCCTTCATCACCGAGGCGTAGTCCCGATGAATAAGATTGGACAAATCCGGCGCGATCGTCCCGCCCTCGCCGCGCACCGTATGGCATTTGTGACAGGCAGCCCGGTCGCTGAAATAAATCTCGCGGCCCCGCTGCCAATTACCGCCGGCGATTTCCTGGATGACCCGCGGAGTCTGTTCCGACGGGTCCGGGTCGTGCGGCTTGGCCCAGGGCGCAAGGATGCGCCGCAGCGGCAAAGCGCGCGGGCGTGCGTCCTCGGCCGTGTGCCAGCTCACGCGGAGGGTCGTTAAATCGTTGAATCGTTGAATCGTTGAATCGGTTGCGCCAGTGGCAAGTGTGACCTCGATTGGCGTCCATTGGTCGCGAGCAGGCTCGACAGTCAAGCTGGCTTCGTTGTCCGACACGCGCCGAGCGGCCGGCGCTTTCAGATTCAATTTGCCGTTCGCTTTGAATGTGACCGTGATGGTCTCGGGCGGGTATTCGAAATCAAGTTGCGAGCCCGGCTGCGTTGGCGCGCGGAGCATTTGCCAGAGGTTCAGTTGTGCGCGCATCTTCAGGCTTCCCGGGGTTTCAAGGTGCTGCCACAGCCGGTCGTGTTCCGCACTCGCCAATGTGAATTCCTTTGACACCGCTAATTCGAGGTGCGGTAGCCAGCCTGTCCAGTTCGTTCCGGAGCCGGCCCACTCGGTCTCCACGCCCGAGAGATCTGTTACAAGGTCAATCGCAGCATGCTGTGGCAATTCGTCCTTTGAAGCCGGCCCCGCAGAACGTGGGAGTGTCACCGCGTAATTCACGGCGGCGTGACGGGCCGCGGAGAGGAGCGACACGCTCCGCCGGTCGGAGCTGAGGCTGGCCGACAAGACCGGGATCTCGTAGCGCGGCGTCGCCAGTTCCTCCTGCACTACGCGATAGCCAGGCCGCAGCGTTTCAAACTGGTCCCCCGCCGAAACGTAGCGTCCGAGTGTGATCTTCGTTGACCTGGCAAGGTTGCGCCACTCCGCCGGATCGAGAGGCCGATCAAAGGCGATGCGCAGTTCGGTCGGGCTCGCATTCCAGGCCAGCGCAGGCTGCGGCGCGTTCGTGTAGCGGAAACGGATGTTATAGAGTTTGCCCTCGCCATCAGGGCCGGTGCCCCAATCGGGCGCGCCGCTGTGACAGGTTACCGCCAGGTCGCCGCGCGGGCTGGGGACGGCGTCGATTGTGAGCATGCTCAGGCGGGCAATGAGTTGGTTTTGCGCGACGTAGCCGGCCGCAGTTTTCGCGAGCTTCGTGCGCCAGATTTTACCTCGTGATTCGCCGGTCAAAATCGCGTCGCCGCGCCACGACCATGGACCAAAGAAGCGTCCCTCCGGGCCGACATCGTTGAAATGCACGCCGCAGATCGACTGGTGTTGCGGGGCGTAGTCAAAAACATTGGGCTCATCAATCACATTCGGAAGATATTTCGGATGGCGCGGGGGAAAGCCGTAGTGCCGCCCTTTCTGGACGTGGATCAATTCGTCGAATGGATTGCCGTTGGCCAGCCACGTCGCGCCTTCCTGGTCGGCGCAGAACAGGTCACCGTGTTGATTGATCGCCAACGCGACGGGCCAGCGCAGGCCGGTGCCGAGGATCTCGCGTGTTTTGAAGTCGGACGAGAGCTTGATGATCGTGCCGCGCTCGGACTTGATATCGTAGCGCGATTGTCCGGACTTTTCATCGATACGATACGGGGCGGACCATTCGTCGGCGCCGAGCCCAAAATAGACGTTCCCTTCCCGGTCCACAGCGATGCCAACCGCGTCGAGTGTGGTGCCACCAAGCTTGGCGGGCTGCGGCCAACCCGCGTTCACGGTCTCGAGTTCAGCCAGGGCGCTACCGGTATCGCGCAGGCGAATGATCCGGCCTTTCGTTGGAATGTAGAGCCCGCGCGGTCCCCAAGCCATCCCGATGCTGGCCGGGATTTCACCGCGGGCATTGTCCCAAAATAGCGTAGCCGTGTCTTCGAGACCGTCCCCATCCGAGTCCGTCAGTCGCCAGACGTTGCCGTTGTAACCGAGGGCAAAAAGCCGGCCATCAGGCGCGTAAACAAGATTGTTGATGTTCTTTAGCTTGAGGGGCAACTCGCGCACAGCGAAGCCCGGAACGAGCACTTGCACCGGTGGCGGGTTCGGGACCGCGGCGAGCGGCACTTCGACAGGGGCGGCGGGATCGTCGGAGCGCCGAAGCAAGCCGACGTGTTTGCGCGCTAGATATTCCTCGATTTTACGCACGTCCGTTTCCGACAATCGCCGGCTGAACAGCAGCAACTCGGCGATATCACCATGGAAAAACGATTGGGCGTAAGGCGCCGAAGCCTGCGTGTCGATGTTACGCGCGCCAACCGTCATTTCGTCGAAGGAGGCGCGAATAGGCTTGCGGCCGCGTTTGCCCTCGGTGGAACCGTTGATGCGCACGACTGCTTCGGTGTCGCCACAAAGAACGGTGACCATCTGAAAAGCGGGGAATTCGAGGGTAGTGGATAGCAGGTCCCGCTCGCCTGACATGCCAGCGCCCTCAACGTTCAGCTTGCTCCAGTTGGTGGAGGCGGCGCCACCGAGGTCGATGTTCAATCCGCTCTGGTAATCGTTCTTTCCGCGGGCGTTCGCCGAAACAAACCCACGGAAAACGCCTGGGTTGGAGTGAGGAGCGACGACCGCGAGAATCGTCCAGTTTGAGGCCGCCATGGAAGGCGCGCTCGCGGCCAAAAAATCCGTCTCGCCATCAAAATAAACGCAGGCGCTTCCGCCGAAGCGACGCCAGAGGGGCCGGGCTTGCAAAATGCGCTGATAACAGTGGCGTTTGTGGCCGGAGCCGTCGTGCCAGCAGTCGATGGCGTTGCCGTTCATCGGCGCAGCGAGCTTGTTTGTCTCGCGCGCGGCCCGCTCCCGCGACGCGTCGAGCCACAACTCCAGCGCGTCTGATAAGGGGAGTTGCCGATCCGCCCACGGTTCCGCTCCAGAGGCCACGCCGCCGACGCACGTCAGAATGAGCAAAAGCGGGAGCTTCATAGCCCGATGCTAGCTGGGCATATCCAGGGTTACAAGTTTCAGAAAGCCTGG
>JAKEEH010000157.1 GCA_022616725.1 Limisphaerales bacterium
ACGACGTTCGACAGCCCTGGAACCGGGCGTGGAACAAGGGTGACATTCTGTTGAAAATCGTCCGCGCCCCAACTCCAGACCGAACCATTTGCTTTGAGGGCCAGGCTATGGCGCAACCCGCCCGCAACGGCGACCACTTCGTCAAGGTTTGCCACGGGACCTGGAGTTAGCGCATCGACTCTGTTGCCATTGCCGAGTTGGCCATAGTCGTTGCGGCCCCAGGTCCATACGGACCCGTCACTGAGTACAGCCAGGTTGTGGCGGCTGCCGGCGGCGAGCGCAGCCACGTTGGTCAAGCCGGAAACGGGGACGGGACTGTAGCGATTGCTCGTTGTGCCGTCACCGATTTGCCCGTTCCAATTCGCGCCCCACGAGCGAACTGTGCCGTCACGCGCAAGCGCAAGGCTGTGATAATCTGCCGCGACCAGCGTCGCCAGCGCAGGAAGTCCGCTGAGGATCACCGGCGTGGGGATGTTAATCGTTGGCAACGGTGGCGGCCCGGAGGATGGGGGGGGCGGGGGCGGAGGACCACTTCCAAGTTGTCCAAAATAGGAGTGGCCCCAGGCGGCAACGGTCCCGTCGCTTTGCAGGACGAGATTGTGAAAGCCGCCCGCAGAGAACGACGGGCCGCTGACGCCGGAGACCGGCCTGGCGGCGGTCCGGTTCGTGAAAGTGCCGTCTCCGAGCTGGCCGTGCGAGTTATCGCCCCAGGCCAGAACGGCGCCATCGGGCTGTAACGCCAGCGTGTGATAAATCCCCGCGGAGAACCGCGTGCCTGCGGGCCACGAGCGCTGGACGATTTGGCTGACATTGGTGCGCAGAACCGTGCTCGTAACGACGGTGTAATAGTAATTGACAGTAAGATTTGTCACGGCGACGCGATTTGTTTGGGTGACGAGGCGGGTGATGGTGGAGGTCTGGTAGTTGGTCTTCTTGACGACGCGTTCGTTGAGTTGGTGACTCAGATAAATCAGACCTTCGGATTCAAGAGCCTTGCTGAAGTTCCAGCCGCCGTTGGTCGCGAGGTTTAGCGACGAACGAAATTTTGGCTCGGCCGGGTTCTCAACGTCGAACGCGACCAGCCATCGCTCGCCGACGGGGTAAATTGCCGGATAGAACTGAAGTGAATCAAAAGCGATGAATCCCGAGCCGGAATCGGCGGAAAGGGCCGGCGTGAGGACGACATCGCCGGGACTGGCGATGGGATTAGCCAAAACAGGTTCCGCGAAGATCGGGCGCGACCGCAACATCGGGGGACGAATCCACGGGGAATAGCTGTTGTCTGCGGACCAGACAAGCAGGCCGGGCTTTGGCCAGAGGGGGGCAAATTCTCCGCTGAAATTGGCGGGTCCATTTGTGGTATCGACGCTGCCGAGTATTGACAGCGCCGGCAAAGCGGCGAGGTCAAGGACTGACAGTCTCAAGGGTGAAGGCGTGTCCGGTGAAATGTCCCAGGAATTCCAGAATGTAATTACGAATAGTCCGGGCCAGGCGTTGCGGCGCTCTCGCTGCGCGACGTAGAGCTCATTACCGCGCACGGTCGCGCCGACGACTGGCCAGTCGTCGGGCAGACGATATGCCGCCAGCACGACCTCGGGCGCGCTGGCCCGCGCGATGCGCACCGCTGGCTCGCTTTTGCCGAGTTCAAGGAGGTAATCGCCGTGGACAAGCACCTGGTCCACAGGCCAGCTCAACTCCAGCCTGGAGCGCACCTGGGGCTGGTCGCGGTTGGTCGCGTCCACGCCGAGGAGTTCGCGCGGGGAAATGGAATAGATCCGCTCGCCGTGCACCGTGGCGCGCCGGGGTTGAAACTCATGCTCGAAAAACCCGCGGGCGGTGAGCGCGTTCGTGGCGAGGTCAATGAGCTGCACACGGCTTAACTGCCCGTTGGTCAGCCATCCCTGGTATGGCAGCAGAATCAGCCCGGCCTCGGGCAGAATTTGAACGGCCTTCTCGTTTTCGGTGGCCTCGCTCCAGGAACTATTTTCGCCCAGCGAGATTTTGCTCAGGAGCGTGGGATGCGCGGGATCGCTCACGTCAAAGAGTTGAGCAGCGACGCGATTGCCGGTGATGTCGTCGATGCCGACGGTGACGAGGCGCTCACCCCAGGGCTCGATGTAAGTGGACCAGCCAGGAATCTGCAGTTCACCGGAGATCGCAGGCGCAGCGGGATTGGAAAGGTCGATCACCCACAGCGGATCGATGCGGCGGTACGTGACGGCGTAGAGGCGGCTGCCGTCGAAGCGCGTCGCGAACAATTGCTCATTCAGGGCGAATTCAAGCTGGCCGAGCCGCGCAGGCGCATCTGGTTGAGCCAGCGAGAAGGTTTCAAGTTTTGTCACCGGAACGAGATTGGTGTTGACGCCCCAGGAAATCACCGAGAGCACCTCACCGTCCAGGTGCAACTTAAACTTGTCGGCCACCCGGCCGGCGACGCGCACAGACCCGCGCGGCTGCACGGTGCCGTCGAAAGCCGTGATGTCGAGGCAATGGATGTCGGCTCCGTTGTTGTCCCCTGGCCGCAGCGCGACGAAGAGAAACCGGTCCGTGGCAGCAATGACGCTGCCGCCGGAGGGATACCAAAGCGCGCTGCGGGCCAGGGGCTGTTCAGGGTTGGCCAGGTCGAAGGAAAGGATGTGCGTGCCTTGTTGCCATTGAACTCCAGCGTCGTTGGTTTGGGGGCGCCACGCTTCGGAAGCGACGTAGAGGGCGGCGCCAACGAGACGGCTCTCGATGATTCGGCCTGGAACCGGCAGAGTCGCGACCAATTTCGGCACGGACAGGGCGGGACTCGTGTTGATGACTAAGACTTCACTTTCAAGGCCGTTCCAGGCGCAATCCGTGCGCGCCAGCAGCACCACGTGGTGCTCCTCGAGCAAATACATTTGCTCTCCCGCGGCGGGCAGCGAGAGGAGGCCCCGGATGGCCGGAGCGTCGGGGCTGGAGAGATCGATCACCTGGAGACCGCGGTAATGATTAAAATAGTAAAGCGCATCGCCGCGAAGCTTCCAGATGTCGGACTCGGAGACGGCGCGGCTGGCGAGCGTTGCGGGAACGAATGACCCTGCGAGGGACAAGGATTGCAGCCCGGAAGGGCCGGGACCAGATGACGGCGCGGCACTCACATCAAGGTTTTGCTCCAGCCTGACCGGGTTCGCGAACGAATTGCTGCCGCGATAGAAACTCGCCGGCAGCGGGTCGTGTTCGCTGGCCCGCGCGCGGATGAGTTGCGCATCCGCGCTGGCAGCCAGCGTGAATGTGATCCGGCCACCCTCGCCGTCCAACCGCTGCACCGCTCGGGGTTCCCATGCGCCGAAGCTTAAATGTGTGCGGCTTTCCAAGACGACTCGGCGCAAGCCGCCGGGCACGTCAACCGTGATTACAATATTGGTCCCGACGGAATGGATCGAGGTGATTTGCGGCGCGGCCAGTTGCGCCGTTGCGGGAGGCAGCATCGACGAGGATAGCGTCAACACGATAATGGCTCCTGTTACTATCGACAGGACAGGCGAGGTCGTTTTCATAACAGGGTTCGAGGACAGGCGAGCTACGGGCTGCTCGCGGGAGAATTCGGAACGAAAAATTGAAAATGCGCGATCGATCCTTGCGAGATGGTGTTCAGCGTGACCGTTCCGGGAAATGCCTGTGGGGGAGCCGAATTGTTCCAGGTAAAGGCTCTCAATTGAACGAACGGCATAGTAACAACCGTGGGCGAAACTCCCACCGCCACCGTCCCGCGATAGACAACCGGACCACCGCCGTTTCCCGAATAAAACATGACCGCCTGAGTGCCGATGGGGACCACCGATGAATTGATCGCGAAGACAAGGTTCGTTCCTGACGTGTAAGCCGGAATCGATGTCGTGTTCCTGGGAGTGCTGCTCTCCCGGGATAGTGCGGGGGTCGCAGCAGAGAGAGAGGACGCCGCCGGTACGGAAGCCGTTTGGCTCTCCGGCGAAGGTGGATCGACTGGCGGCAGATCAACAAAGTCCACGCGGGATTCATTCTGCGCCGCTGGAGGGCTGGGTTCCTGCGGCTGTGACGGGGCCGGCGAAGAGGCAGATGCCGTTGATGCTGGTATGGGCGGCGGCGGGAATGCCGGTGGCGCGGTCGGTGCAGGCGCCCATCCGAGCTGTCGCGCGACTCCAAGCAAGAGCGCCCTCCGCAGCTCGGGAGATGGAGGGGTTATTTGGCCCGCGATCGTGGCGTCTCCCGGCTCAGGAACAATCTCCAGGAATGTGACGCGATTGAAATCGGCCGGCGGGTCCTGCTGCTGGGCGACGGATTGGGCGGGGTGAGCGATTTCGCTTTCGAGATCGCCGACACGCCGGCGCAGCGTTCGGCCTTCGGTGGGGCGCGGCCCCCGCCGTTCATCCGGAGGCTCACTCGCGGCATTGCTCGTCCGCGGTGTTTGAGGAGTCGTGTCCACCAGCAAAGGCGAAGGGACATTCATGTCGCCGGCAGCCGCTATTGCGAGGTCGTTGCCAGCCACCAGGTTTGATTTGGGCGGCAAGGGCCGTTGGTCCCAGAGCGAGTAAGCGAACCAGCCCGTAACGGCGCAGGCGGCTATGCCGACCGCCGCCTGAAGCCATTTTCGCCGGACCGCACGTTCGCGTTTCTCACATTCGTGGTGGATGGCCGCCTGTATGCCTTCCCAGAGCCTGGCGGGCGGCTCGCGGCGTGGCGCCGCCATGGCGAGTCCAATACTGCCCGTTTCGAGGAGACGCACCATGCTCTGCAGCTCGGGGGATTTCCTCAGCCGAGCTTCGAAGCGGCGTCGCTGCCGCGCGCGGAGAGTTCCGAGCACGTACGCGGTGGCGTCGTCCACGTCGGCAATGCGGTCAGGCATTGTAATCCTTTAGAATCTGGCGCATGGCCATGAGGCCGCGCCGAATGCGCGCCTTGACGGTACCCAGCGCCTCCCCCTCGGCACGTGCGATCTCCTCGTGGGTCCAGCCACGCAGAAACGCCAATTGCAGGGCGCGTCGTTGTGGTTCCGGCAATCGTTGGAGCGCGGCAGCGCAGGCGGTCTCCAGTTCCCCCTGCTCAGTTTGGCGCAGGCCGTCTATTTCCTGGATTCCCAGGGATGCGATTTCGCGCCGATACAGTTCGTGCCTGGCGGTGCGGCGCTGGCGCGCCCGGAGACGGTCAAGGGCGACACCGCGCGCGACCATGATTATCCAGGCGAGCGGGGGCGATTTTTGAGGAACGTATTTTGGAGCACGCCGCCAAATCTGGACGAAAGTGTCCTGCATCGCTTCCCGGGCCTCGGTCTCATTTGCGAGGATTTGGACAAGCAGCGAGTAGATGAAGGCGCCGCGCCGGCGATACAGGGCCGCCAACGCCTGCTGGCACCCTCCAGCAATTTCGGCCAGCAGGCGTTTCTCGATGGTTCCTTCGGTGGCATCGCGCGAACCAGCGATGCTTCCCGGGAACCGCAGAACTGGGTTGTTTGCGGGCTGCACGTGTTTAATCCAACGGGCTTCGACAATCATATCCGCCGTCGGCGCTGGTTTGGATGCAAAAATTGCAGAAATATGAATTGAATGGGGACCGATTCATCATCGGTGCTGGACGTTTTGCATCGCCGGTGCAAATTCAGTGATCGCGACAGGATGATCGGCATTGGCGATATCGAGCAGGCAGCGCGGCGAATTGAAGGCGGCGTGCAGCGGACGCCGTGCACCCCCTCGGTGCCGCTGTCCCTGGCGACGGGTTGCGAGATATATTGCAAGCTGGAGTATCTGCAGCGGACGGGAAGTTTTAAGGAACGGGGCGCCCGCAACGCGCTGCTTCGACTCGCCGAGGAGCAGAAGCGGCGCGGGGTCATTACCGCTTCCGCGGGCAATCACGCCCTCGGTCTGGCGTATCACGCGCGCCTGCTGGGGATCCCGGTGACCGTCGTGATGCCCCGGTTTGCGCCGCTGACCAAGGTCAGCAATTGCGAGCAACTGGGCGCTAGAGTGATCCTTGATGGCGCGAACATTGAGGAGGGGCGCGAGCACGCGATGCGATTGGTTGCGGAGCGCGGCCTGACTTACATCAACGGCTACGATCATCCCGATGTGATCGCCGGGCAGGGGACTCTCGGTTTGGAAATCCTGGAACAGGTGCCGGAGGTCGAGGCGATCATCGTTCCCGTAGGCGGGGCGGGTTTGATCGCGGGAGTTTCGCTCGCAGTCAAGACACGGAAGCCTTCAGTTCGCATTATCGGCGTCGAACCGGCGCGGGCGGCGAGTTTCTCGGCGGCGCTCGCGGCTGGAAAGCCTGTGCCGATAACAATGGAGCCGACGCTGGCAGACGGATTGGCGGTGCCGTGCGTCGGCGCAAATGCCTTTGAACTCGCGCGCGGGCGCGTGGACCGGCACGTGGAAGTGGCGGAACAGACCCTGGCGCTTGCGATCCTGCGGTTGATTGAACTTGAGAAGGCGGTCGTCGAAGGGGCCGGCGCAGCACCGCTGGCGGCGTTGCTGGCCGGGTTGCTGCCTGAGCTGGCGGGGAAGAAGGTGGTGCTCCCGCTATGCGGCGGGAATATCGACACCAATATCCTGGGCCGGGTCATCGAAGGCGGCCTGGCAACCGATGGCAGGCTGTGCCGTTTCTCGGCGGTGATCAGCGACCGGCCTGGAGGGCTGTCACGCTTTGCCGGGGTGATCGCCGAAGAAGGCGCGAGTGTTCACGACATCGCGCACGACCGGGCGTTCGCCAGCGAGGACATCTCGACCGTGACGGTGCATTGCATTATTGAAACGCGGGACACGGCGCATGTGCAGCGG
>JAKEEH010000158.1 GCA_022616725.1 Limisphaerales bacterium
CAATTCTTCGGCGTCCTCGACCGCATCGGCTTTGAAGGCGACCTCTGCATCGAGCGCGAGGCGGGAAATCAACGCGCGGCCGATATTCGCGCCGCCCGCGAGTATCTGCGAACCACTCTCGCGTTCGCATGATCAACGCAAAATCCTTTACTTCGGGGCGGGTGATTTTACCGCACGAGGAGGTTTGATAGTTCTCCTTATCGATAGAAGCCCCTGGCTGTCAATTCTGACAGTTGGAACCACTTTGGCCATCTGTTTTGGTTCATCCGCATGAGAGATCATGCCGACAATCACATGACTCATGAGAAAAAATCAAACGTAAGAAAGGACTCTACCATGAACCTGCGTTCCTTCGTCTTTGCACTCGTCCTCGTCGCAGCATTCCCTCTCGCTGCGCTCGCCGCTGACAAGCCTGTCGCTGTGGTCAGTCTCGGTGAACTAAAAAACCAACTCTCTTCGCTGCAGGGACACATCTCGACCACACTGGCCTCTCTGGATCGGCTCAAGGCGGCTGGTCGAGATGGGGCTGCTTTGGACAAAGCATACGGTGACTTCGCCGAGCGTTTTAAGGCTCTCGACGGCCAGGTCGAAACAATCCGCCGCAACGCCGTCGTGGTGAAAGCGCGGGCCAAGGACCACCATGAGCATTGGCAGACGGAGATTTCGGGCGTCCAGAATCCGAAAATTCGCGAGAAGGCCCAAGAGCGTTTCGCTGAAGCGAGGGAGGAGTTCGACAAAATCATCGCGACCGCTGAAGAAACCAAGCAACAGCTCGTCCCCTTTCTTGCTGACCTGAAGGACATCGCAATCTACCTCGAAGCCGACCTGTCGCAGGATGCCGTGAAGTCCTTGTCCAACACCATCTGGAAGCTTGGTAACAAATCCAAATCGGTGGTTGGCAGCATTGGTGATCTCAACGAACAAATCGAGCGAACAATCAAGGCCATGCCCAAAGCCTGACCCTGGCGGGCAAATCCTTCGCCCCGTCCCGGGCAGCCGCAACTGCTCTCCGTGGCCGCGATCGCGCGGGCAGCGTCTGCCTGAGCAGCAATATCGAGTGGAGCGATCAGATGGCGGCTGCTTAACGAAAGCAATGGCGCGACCCACTGGCAAAACTGACAGTTCAAAGGCGCGTCTGTTGCTTCATCCTGACCTGAAAGTGCCATCGTCATCTGATCGCAACGCTCAAACAGAAACGGGCTCGCGTGACAACGGGCCCGGGCTTTCGGCCCCCGCCCCTGCCGAACCGCCTGTGCAACCGCGCCGTGGACCCTTTCGGGTTCTTCGCTGGTTTGGAATCGCCGCCGCCGCACTGTTGTTTCTCGTGCTCACCCTCTGGGCTGTCGCAGCTTTGTATTTCGATGTTGCCATTCGGCCTCTGAACATCGTCCTCGCTTGCGCGTATGTCCTGGCCCTTATCGAAATTTGGACGACGATCAAGCGCCGGCTGATCGCCTGCGCGCTGACATTGGCTTGTTTTGCAATTGTGCTTACCTGGTGGCTGCTGTTGCCGGCATCCAACACCCGCAACTGGCAGAAGGACCTTGCGTTATTGCCTCACGCCGAGATCGAGGGCAATCGCGTCACCGTCCACAACATTCGCAATTGCGACTACCGCACGGAGACGGATTTCGATGTGCGGCACTACGACAAATCTTTTGACTTTGACAAGTTGCGCACCGCCGATCTTTACCTGGTCTATTGGGGCTCGCCCATGATCGCCCACACGATGGTGAGCTTCGGCTTCGACGGTGGCGATTACCTCTGCGTGTCGATCGAAACACGCAAAGAGGTCGGTGAAAGCTATTCCGCAATCAAAGGTTTCTTCCGCCAATATGAATTAACGTATGTCGTCGCCGACGAACGCGATCTCGTCCGCCTTCGCACAAATTACCGGCAGGGCGAGGATGCTTATCTCTATCGCATCCAGGCAACCCCCGAACAGGTGCGCGCGCTCTTCCGCCAATACTTCAAACAAATCAACGACCTCTATCGTCGCCCGAAATGGTACAACGCTCTGACGAGTAACTGCACGACCAACATCCGTTTCCATTCCAAGGCGGCAGGCGGACGCGCCCCGTTCGATTGGCGCATCATCCTCAATGGCCACGGCGACGAAATGCTGTACGAACGACGCCGGATCCCCACCACGTTGCCCTTTTCCGAGCTCAAACAGCGCTGCCTGATCAATGCCCGCGCCAAAGCAGCGGACAAAGCACCAGACTTTTCTCGGCTGATTCGCGAAGGTGTTCCCGGAATCACTCCTTAATCGTTCCCCCTGGAAAAGCCGGGTGAGGGTGAAGAGGTGCTACTCGCCCAGAGTTACGACAATCCGTTGATAACGTGACAGAGGAGGGCTGCCGGTGTCTGTGACCGTCAGTATGACGTGAATTGTGGCACCGGTTTCGGAAGCGGGCGCGGTGAAGTGAGCGCGGGGTTTGTCGGAATGGGTGATTTCGAGTGGGCCGCGGTATGTGCCGGGTTCGGGGTAGAATTCCCAGCGGAAAGAAAGGGACTGACTGGCGTCGGGGTCGGTTGATCCCGTCGCGTCGAGTTCCACACGCGAGCCCGGCTTAACCGTCCGTTGCAGCGCTCCGGCGACTTTCCGCGAAGGGGGGTGGTTGGCCTCACGCAAGGGTTTGACGCACCAGTCCAGGCGAGCGCGGAAATCGTTCTGCAGGGCCGCCGCCCAGCGGGCAAGCGTGTTGTCGCGATTGGTTCTGCCGTTCCACGCATCCAGTTGATTCGCCCAGTAGTAAGGCTTGTTTGGGTAGTTTTCATTGCGACCGTAACGGCTTGCCCAACTGCCCCAGGTGGGTTGTTCTGGGTCATTCATGCCGGTCGGAACCAGATAAAGAAAGGTGGGCGTGTCGCCTTCCTTCTGCCAGTGGGTGGTGTTGGTTGGATAAAGCGCGCCGAGCGGTCCGTGGCCGGTGAGAACATCGCGGACGAGGTCGAAACCGCCCGCTCTCGCGGTGATGCCTGAGAAGCGATGATACCAGCGTTTGCCGTCCATCGGCGGTTGAAAGGTGTTGACCCAGAGCTGAAACGGCGGGGCGATGTTGGTCGTGTGCGCGCCGTACATGTCGTAAGAGGTGAGGCGGAGCTTCGATTTGAACTGCGCGTAACGCTCGGGACCGCGTTCGCGCAGGACGAGGTCCAGGGCGCGCCTGAGATTGTTCGTGGCCGCGCCGTGATCGGTGCCCCAATCGGAATACCACAGCGGCCTGGGGTCGGGTCGATCCACCGCCGCGATGATGAGTCTCACGGCGGCGTCCGTGTGATTGTAGCCTGGGACCGTGCGCTGCCAGAGAAAGTCTTTGGTGGGATATCGGTTGTCGTGCTGAACCAGATTCGTCCAGCACTCGCCATAGGCATCGAGCAAGCGACGGACGACGCCAAGGCCGGTGCGTTCGGGGTTGTGATTTTCGCCGTCGCGCGTCTGGGGCCGGTTTGCAATGATCCCCTCGACATCCCATTCGTTGGCATAGAGCAGAAAACGGACGAGAGATTGCTCATCGTCGGGATCGCCGCCGGCGTCGGTCTCGATGAGGAGCCGGAGGCGGTCAGCGGCGATGGTGGGACTGACGGAAACGGCAATCAATGCCCCGATGAAAAGACAGATTCTCAGCACGTCACGAGGGAACATAGTTAAAGGGCGAATTTGAAACATTTGAGTTAGCGGGAATCGGACGCATTGGAGAGGGCGAGGGCGCGGAGCCGAGTGCGGATTCTATCTTTCAAGTAATTGTTCCAGAGCCTCTCGAGGGCTGGGCGCAAAGCCCCGCTGATCGGAATGTCTCTGGCTGGAGGCGGCAGTTGGCGGATTGTGTCCAGGAATACGCGCGGTTCAGGGTCGAGCACGGCGCCCAGGGTCCGGGCATCCTGATCGTTCAATTGGCCGAGGGCGGCGAGGGCACGGCGGGCGACCTCGCACGAGATGGATTGACCATCGAGCAAGACGGCGCAGTCTTCGAGGAAACGATCGCTGGAGAGGCGGGTGAAACCAGTCATGGCAAAGGAGCGAGCGGCTGGAGCGCCAATTTTATGAAAGAAGCTGGCGGCGAGAAGGCAGGCAATCGGTCCAGTGTCCTCTGAATCCTTGATGCGCTCGGCCTCGCTATCCGTATAAATTCCCTTGTTAGCGGCGAGAAAGAAGCCTTCGCGGAGAAATGTCCACGGCCAGGAGCCGCGATCAAAGATAAGATCGGCGGCGGGGACGACAAAGCCGGCAAACCGGGCAACCATGTTCTGCTGCGCGAGAGCCTCGAAATCGGGCGGGATGCCGAAGGTCTGATCGTCGGGAATGTCCGGCTGTTTGAATCTGTTAAACGGTTCCAGAATATGGGGCAGCGGAACGCGATTCAGAACGGCGAGAGAAGGGGCCACTTGCACCGCGCGCCCGGTGTTCGTCGTGAGTGAGCCGAAGGAAAAGTTCACGAACTCGCGAAGGGCAAACACCCCAATTGAAGTCAAGGCATTGGTAGCATTGGCGTCGTTCGGCCAGTGACTCGTGAGCGATTCCAAGGCACGGACGGAGCGATCGAGCGCGCCATGGCTGAAGTGCCAGGTGACGGACTTCTCAGGGTGCTCGACGCGCGGGCGTCCGGACTTCGAATCCATATAAAAGGCAAAACCATCATCATTGGTCAAACTCAGGTATTCACGGTTTAGGGAAATCCTGTGTTTAAATTTATGGGCCAGGTTGAGAAACGCCGCTGGGGTAAAACTCATTTGGACGGCGATGGGCGCATTGGATTGGGCATTGCTAAAGCCTGCCCCAACCGAAATGTTAAATTGGTTCCCGGGAACCGGGTTTTCCGCGGGCTCAACATTCAGGAAAGGCTGGATTTGGCCGCGGGTCCGGGGCATGGCCAATTGGCGAAGGCGGCTGCCGGACAATATGGAAAATCTGTTCGTCGTCATGTGAAAGGCAAAGCCAAGCGTATTCGTGGCATTCGTGATGGCATGACGGATTTCGATCAGAAACCCTTGATGCGACACAATCAACGTGGCGCGGTGATCCTCCAGCGCCGGGGAGAATTCCCGCAGCGGGACCGAAATGACAATGTCTTCGCGCACAATGGCGTTGGTCGAGAGCCACGCCTGGGCCTTAAGCAGCGTTTGTTGAAGCGGGCTCAGGGGCTGGCCAAGAGGTGGCGCCTCGTCCAGCTCCATCACTTCGATTTCCAGGAGGGACTTGCCTTGCTCATCGGGCGGGAGAATGCGCACGATATGCTTCACAAAGCGTCCGCTGGCGCGCAGGCGCTCGGTCAAGCGCGGCACCAGGTCCCTGTTCACTTCCGTTCCCAGCCCGACCGCCAGAAACTTGATGATTGATTCGGGCGAATTCGTCACGACGCCGAGCACGTCGATTTCGCCGACAACGCTCTTTGGACCTTCGCTGTCGATGCGCACGACGTAGTCGGCCACGCCCCGGTCCTTCCTGGTCGTGAGTTTTACATCGAAAGACGGCATTTGAAAGCCGAGGTCCAGAAAGGCATTGCTGACGATCATCGTCATGCTCTGCTGCGCCCAGTCGGTGAAAGAGGCCGGAGAAGTTTTGTTCCAGAGCAAGCTCGAACTGTTCGTGCCTAAAAGAGCGCCGGATTTTTCGGCCCATTTCGCAATGAAATCAGGCGGGACCCGCTTTGTGCCCGTGACGATGATATCACCGCAGAGGTAACGGGGTCCTTCGGCGATCGTGACCTTGATGCAGCCCGCGTCACGATGAGCGCTCGCCGCGACGCGCACGTCGGGAAAGCCCTCGTGGAGATAACCGCGGGTCAGGCGCTTTTCAATGGTGTCGAGATAGCCCTTGAGCGGCGCGGCTGGATGCGAGGCCAAATGAAAATCCAGATCCCAGCTCAACCCCCGGCGAAGCGCCTCGGCGGGAAAGGATTTCGCGCCTTCAAAATGGAGCCGGTCGGGTGACCCGAAAACATCAACCGTGCCCGCGACTTCGGCTGCAGTGGCCTCGAACGGGATGAGGTATAGGGCCGTCAGGCTGGCGGTTAGGGCGCGGAAGTTCAAGTAATGGCGAGAGTAGTTGAATGGTTGAAAAAGTTGAAAGAGTTAAATCGGGGCCGTGATCCAAGAAACTGCTTCGAATTGCATCCTGGTGTTTTCTTTGAGCTGCGCGTCGGATATGGTTTCTGGCGCTACAGTCTTACTCAGTTGCGGATTAAGGGAAGGGAAATCGCCCCGTTGACACTAAGGCTGCCCAGAACTACTGTGGCGTCAAAGAATCGGACCATGAACTTTAAAACGTAAGGAGCCACTATGAATGAGCAAGCTGCAATGGAAGATGATGTAACGTTTGGAAAACTGGTGAAGGATTTCAAAGTCGTTGTCCACGACGCCGAAAGCCTGTGCAAGGCCACGGCGAGCGATCTGGGAGACAAGGCACGGGAAGCGCGAGCGCGGCTTGCGGCGAGCCTGGAGTCTGCCAAGGCAAACTTCCAGAAACTCGAGGACAAAGCGGCCGCAGGCGCGCGGGCCACCGACCAGGTGATCCGCTCGCACCCTTACGAATCGCTCGGGATTGCTTTTGGCGTCGGCGTGCTGATCGGGCTGCTGGTGACGCGGAAGTAATCCGATGGCCGAGGGGAACCATTCGGGCGGGGGGATCTTCAGCTCAGTGCGGCGGGTGGCGGACACCGCGCTCAGCAGCATTCACACCCGGATCGAGCTGTTCTCGATCGAGTTGCAGGAGGAGAAGCAGCGGCTGGTGCGGCTGCTGCTGTGGACGGTCATCACATTGTTCGCGGCGTTCCTGGCCATAACGGTGCTGACGGTAATGGTCTGCATGTTTTTCCCCACCGAGCAATGGAAGTATGTGCTGATGGGATTCGGCCTGGTGTATGTGGCCATTGCCGTTGCCACGAGCTTCAAGCTGCGTGACGAGGTTCGGAATACGCCGCCGCCGCTGGCCGATACGATGGCTGAGTTGAGGAAGGACCTGGAATGCCTCCGCTCAAGGGAATGAGCCCACTGGCAGACCGCAAACGCGAGTTGCTCCTCGTCAGCGATTTAAACCGAAAAGTGCTGCAAATCGAGCTCGGCCAATGGCAAATGAGGGCCAGCCGGTGGCAAGCGCGCGCAAGCCATCTAGGAACCTGCATAATGTGGGCCAGCCCGGTTTTGGCCATTTTGCGATTGAAAAAAACCGCCGCGCGCAAACGGGGGCCCCTTGCACAGGGTATTTCAAGGCTGTTCAGAGTTTTCCGGAAGTAATCTTCGCTTGCTGTGTAGGGGTTGTGAAAACGCCATTGCGATTCGGGACCGACGGCTGGCGCGCCGTTATCGCCGAAGACTTCACCTTTGAAAACGTGGAGCGCGTGACCCAGGCGTCGGCTGATTTTTGGAATGCAAATCGCGCGCCGAACACGGAAAGGAACGTCGTTGTCGGTTACGACCGCCGGTTTCTTTCGGACCAGTTCGCGCGGCGCACCGCGGAAGTTCTGGCCGGCAACGGTTTTGGCGTTGTGCTCACGTCAGAGCCGACACCGACTCCAGCGGTTTCATTCGCAGTGAAGGCGCGCCGCGCGGCGGGAGGCGTGATGATCACCGCAAGTCACAATCCGCCCATTTTCAACGGGTTCAAGCTCAAAGCGGATTTCGGCGGTTCCGCCGAGCCGGCGATGTGCCAGGCGATCGAGGGTTTGCTGGACCGCAGCCCGGTGCGCAGGCTGCCGCTCGAGGGGCACGCGCAAATCGTGGATATCCGTCCGGCGCATTACAGCGCGATCAAAACGCTGGTGGATTTCAAATTGATCGCGCGCTCGAAACTGCGTTTTGCGCATGACGCGCTGTTTGGGGTTGGAGCCGGGTGCTTCGCGCAATTGCTCAAGGGCACGTCCTGCAGAGTGACGACGCTGAATGGGGAGCACAATCCGAATTTCGGCGGGATCAACCCTGAGCCGGTGGCGAAGAATTACGGGCTAAGTTCGGCTTACCTGAAAAAGCACCCGCACGACTTGTGCCTGGTGACGGACGGCGACGCCGACCGGGTAGGCGGGATGGACGGGCGGGGCGAGCCTCTTTCGACGCACCAAATTATTTGTCTGTTGCTGCATCATTACATCGTGAATCGCAAAACGCGCGGCCGGATGATCAAGGCGCTCACAACGACCTCGATGGTGGACCGGATGTGCGCGCACTATGGCATCGAACTGGTCGAGACGGGCGTGGGATTTAAATACATCGCGGCTGAGATGGTCAAGGGAAATGTCCTACTCGGAGCCGAAGAAAGCGGGGGCATCGGATTCCCCGGCCACGTGCCGGAACGGGACGGAATCCTGGCGGGAATGATGCTCCTGGAAATGCTGGCGACCGAGCGCGTGTCAATCAATAAGCTGCTGAGCCGGTTGGAGAAGCAATTTGGACCTCACCGCTATTCGCGCATGGACACGCATTTTCCATTGGAGAAGCGCGCGGCGCTGATGGAGTTCTGCAAAAGCAATCCGCCAGCGAAGCTGAATCGATCGCCAGTAATCGATGTGAAGTCGTACGATGGAGTGAAATTTGTGGCCAAGGACGGCTCGTGGCTAATGTTGCGCGGATCGGGCACGGAACCAATCCTGCGGATTTACGCCGAATCGACAAGCGATCGGGCTGCGGAGAGCTTGTTGAAACTGGGCGTACAGTTCACGCGCCGGGTGTGACCCTCAGAAACACCAAACGCCAAAAGACGAACAGGAGGGAAACAGCAAAAGCCAAACACCAACCCAACAAAGCCCAGCCCAATAGGTTTGGTGTTCTCTGGGGTTTGGTTTGTTCGCGTTTTATGACGTTTCGCGGAGTTGTTCGCGCGCGCGTTCCATCTTTCGTTCCACCATGGGGCGCAAACTCGAACCATACAATTCAGAAATTGAGTACACCGAGGGATCGCAAGTTGTTGACGCCATCATTTACGCAGGGTTTGCCGTCAAAGATGGACGAAGCGGCAGGGTCGGCGGAATCGACCACTTTCGGACCGCGGACGAGGGGGAAGGGAGAAAGGGAACGATTCGAGTGACTGGGAAAGTAAAATTTATGCCGAGATACCCCCTAACGATTCCGCCATGGGGAGACACCGTCATAAGAGCGCAGCCCTTGCCATCAATTCAACCGTATCCCGCCAGGATGGAATGATCGTGGCGCTCAAGACCATAATTTGACAGTTGAGTTCAATTGCTGTCCCTGCGAACGCCGGAAGCCAACAATTTCATCCAAGCCACAATGACTGCTTGCACCCGAATATGATAACCGATCCGATGAAAACGATTAGCGGCATTTTCCTCGTCGTGGCGTTATCAGCCTGTGTTCAAAGCGAACGTCGAACCCAAAACCATGACGTGCGATTGCTTGAACCACGCGTTAGCAGTGTAGTTGAACATATTAATCGATGTCCTCCATGGGCGAGTTTGAAACGTGAAGATTCAAATCAAGTTCAAAACCTACTGCGTTGCTTATCCGACCTTTCCCGTGAGGAAACTGTTGTGCTCCGAGATGGTGTACGACTATTCGTCGATTCCAAACGTAACACCAGCGCTTACACCGTCGACGAGATGAGCAAGCTGTTCTTGCTTAATCGATATCTTTTCGATGTCCCGGCTCGTTTCAAGACCGAGGGCCCGCCAACGTTTGGCGGCTGGTTGGGCATTCCTAGTGGCGAGAATTGGATCGATTTGCTTTGGCCGCTCGGCATTGCAAATGACGGAAACCTCATGCTTCGAGACTATTTTCGGGGATACAGCGGCCCGGATTTTCCCGCCTTGGAAGAGTTTGACGCATTCGCGAAGAGTTTGGCCGCCGCAGATAGTGGAATTTGAACTTCACACACCAACCATAGCACCGGTGGTGCCAACGATCCTACAAACGCGTGGACGGCTTCTCGGTTACGAACGCTTCTTGAAGCGAAGCCAAGCTCACCTACATCCAACTTGAACATCCAAACGCCTTGCTCGCCTCGTGGCGCTGTCCCGGTCAACCGGGGAAGAGTTTGGGGGTGAGCCGGTGAGCCGCCTGAAAGCAAGCTTTGAGGGTTTGGAGTGAATCAGCTCAGTCCGTGGCCGTGCGCGAGCGTTTTTACCTTGTTTCCGTGCGGAGTTGTTCGCGCGCGCGTTCCATCTTTCGTTCCACCATGGGGCGCAAAGGCGGGAGGACTTCGATCATTCGGGCATAGATGCGGATCGCGACATCCCATTGCTGATGTTCTTCGGCGAGGCGCGCCGCGGCGTTCCCGGCTTCCCTGAACCAGTGGGGATCGATCCTTTCAACACTCCTGCCGCTGACCACATTGTAGTAGTGTTGGAACGCAAGTTTCCAGAGGTCGGGATCGAGCGTCCTGGCAAGCTGCTCGGTGACCTGGCCGAGACCGACTTCGGCCTGGCTGCGGGCGCTGATGTCAGCGGTCGATGTCGGGGCGAGCACCTGGTTGTAGGCGTTGGTAGCATTTTCAAAGAATTTCGGATCGTACGAGGCGAGTTGACGGTAGCAGTCTCCGATGCGCCCCCACGCGAGCGGAACGCGGTAACTGTTCGGGAACAGCCGGGGAATTTTTTCGAAGGCCACAATTGCTTCTTCAAACCGTTGCGTGGGCCTGGCTGAGTCGGCCTCCTGCAGCGTCAGGGTGTCGCCCACGGCAAAGAAAACTTCCGCCGCGAGTTCGTTGTAATCCCGGACGAAGGTGTTGTCATTGAGCAAAGGCAGGTAATAGTCGTCTTTGGCGGCCTTGTAATCCTGGCGAGCGAACGCGGAATGGCCGGCCATCATCTGGGCCTGATATTTCAACTCACCGGCAGGCCAGTTGGTGCTCTTGAAAAGCTCAACAAAGTGCAGCTCGGCGTCGGCGAATTTCTGCTGGTCGTAATAAAAGGAACCGACCCAGTATTTGGCGCGGGGCGCGAGGGGGTGAGTGGGAAAGCTGGCGAGGAAATTGGTGAAAAGCGTCAGCGCGTTGGTCAGCCGCCCAGCGTGATAGTTGGCAAAGGCATAGTTGATTTCGGCGCGGGGCCGCAGATTGTTCGTGCCGAAACGCTGGAGCCAGGATTCGTATTCCCGGAGAGCGGCATTCCAATCACGCTCTTCTACATAGGAACGGGCAATCGCCAGTTCGACTTCGGGCAGCAGTTGAGAGTCTGGATAACGGGAAATGAACAGGCTGAAAAGTGCGCGGCCGTCGGCGGCACGGTTCACCTGTGTGAAGCGCTGACCGAGGAGAAGAAGGCCGCGGTCGGCGTACGGGCTTTCGCCGTAGGAACGAACGATTTGCTGCATGGCGGCAGACGCTCCCGGCAGATCGTTCAACTCGATGTTGGCGCGGACAATCTGGTAAAGCGCCTGCGGCGCCAGTTCGCGCTGAACATCGGGGAAAGTGTCGTAGGCGGTGACCACGGCGCGATAATTCGCGATGGCGTTGGTGTATTCGCGCATCTGAAACTGCACATCCGCCAGCTTGAACCGCGCGACCGCTTCATCCGGTGAAGGCGGCAGCGTGTCTATCGCCGCCTTGAAGGCTTCCTGGCATTCGGGAATCTTGCCATCAAACCAGAGGCACCAGCCCCGGTTGAGATGGGCCTTGCCGACCCAGTCGCCGAAAGGGGCGTTAGTTATCAACCGATCAAAGTGCGCGAGGGCGGTCTGCAAGTTAGTCTGCGCCGCCGGAAGGTTCGTGATGCCGGCTGCAACGAGCGCGAGGTGCCGTCTGAGGTGCAATTCTCCCAGGGTCAGCAGGGCGACCTCCGAATCAATTTCCCGGGGATACTGAGCCAGAAATGATTCCAGCTTTTGCGAGGCGCCGGCAATGTTGTCCTGGCGCAAAAGGAGTTCGATAATGCGCAGAAGGGCCTGCCGACGGAATTCCGCGGGTGCATTTTCAGAAAGGTTCCTTTCGTGCGCCAAAGCGGCGGCGCCCTCGCGCCCCAACTGTTCCAGGATAGTGGCCTGGAGGGCATGGGACTCAGCCTGAAACTGCCGCCGCCCACTGGCGGTTGCGGCCGCGATAAGGTTGGTCGTGCCGGCGAGGGCTTCGGCGGGCCGTTGGTCGGCGAGTTGCACGCGGCACAGCGTGTATTGCGCCCGCCAGGCGAATTCCGGGAGCAGGTCGCGCCGCGCGAGGAGGCGCAAAACCGCTTCGGCCTGGCTGGCCATGCCGTTTTCCAGCAATGCCTCGGCAAGCAGAAGTTCGCCGCGAATCACGAGTTCGTCGTTTTGCCGCGCCACCGCCTGTTTTTGAAACGTGCTGTTGGTGTTGCGCAGCAGATCGATGACACGCTCCCATTGCCCCAATTTGAAACGCGCAAGGGCTTCGCCGTAACTCGCATCGAGCAGCCGCGGGGAAGCGGGGAAATCCTGAATGAGCCTGGCGAAGGTTTCGGCCGCCGCCTGATAGTTTGTATCCTGCCGATGGGCTTCGCCGATCCAATAGCGATATTGGTCCGCAAAATCTCCCGCGCGATGGGCATTGGTGCTCAAGATGTCCAGCGCCACTTTCGCGTGCTGCTGGCGGAGAGCCGCCCGCGCGCGATAAAGAATTGCTTCGGGCACGCGCGGGGAATTGGGATAAGTCTGGACGAAGGCGGCGAATTCCCGTTCGGCTAAATCGAATATGCCGTCTTCGTACGCGTGCAAAGCCGCATCGTAAACACGGCTTTCTGGCGTCTGGGCGTTTGCGGTGCAAAAACCCACACACAAAACAGCAAACACCAGAGAAACACCAAACGCCAAATTCCAAAATCGACAGCAGAGAGGGTTGGTGTCTCCCTGGTGTTTGGCGTTTGGTGTTTGATGTTCTGTCACTGTTGCATCACTTCCGGCTGAGAATACGGCTCAAAAACTGCCCCGTATAGCTTTCGTTGCGTTGCACCACCGTTTCGGGGGTGCCTTGCGCAACTATCCGGCCGCCGCCCTCACCGCCTTCAGGTCCGAGATCGATGATCCAATCGGCAGTCTTGATCACATCGAGGTTGTGCTCGATGACCAGCAGGGTATTGCCGGGAGCACGCAACTTGAACAGCACTTCCAGGAGCTTGGCCACATCGTGGAAATGCAACCCGGTCGTGGGTTCGTCCAGAATGTAGAGGGTGCGTCCCGTGGATTTACGGCTGAGTTCGGCGCCAAGTTTCAACCGCTGCGCCTCGCCGCCGCTGAGTGTTGTGGCCGATTGGCCGAGCCGGATGTAGCCGAGGCCAACCTCAGCGAGGGTGAGGCAGGCTTCATAAAGCTGCGGCACCGAGCGAAAGAAGTTGACTGCTTCGTCCACCGTCATGTCCAGCACATCCGCGATGTTCATGCCCTTGTAGTTGATTTCCAGCGTTTCGCGATTGTAACGGCGGCCGTTGCACGCTTCGCACGTGACGTAAACGGGTGGAAGAAAATGCATTTCGATCTTCAGAACGCCGTCGCCCTGGCAGCGCTCGCAGCGCCCGCCTTTAACGTTAAAGCTGAACCGCCCGGCGTCGTACCCTCGGATGCGGGCGGTGGGCAGCCGCGCGAACAGATCGCGAATGTGAACAAACATCCCGGTGTAGGTCGCCGGATTGCTCCGTGGAGTTCGCCCGATGGGCGTCTGGTCGATGACAATAATCTTATCAAGAGCATCTTTTCCACGAATCTCCTTGTGCGCGCCCGGGCGGTCCTTGGACCCGAACCAATGCCGGAAGAGGGCGCGCCGCAAGATGTCGTCCACCAACGTGCTCTTGCCGGATCCGCTGACTCCAGTGATACAGGTCAGCGTCCCCAGGGGAATGCGAGCGTCAATGTTTTTGAGATTATTCTCGCTTGCGCCGATGATTTCGAGCCAGCCGCGCTCCGGAGAGGGTTTGACGCGTTGCCGCGGAATCGGGATTGAGAGATCGCCGGAAAGGTAGCGGGCCGTCATCGAGCGCGTGTTGCCCAAAAGCTGTTCGAGCGTGCCTGCGGCGACGACTTCGCCTCCGTGAACGCCTGCGCCGGGACCGAGGTCGAGGATGTAGTCGGCCTGACGGATCGTGTCTTCGTCGTGCTCGACGACAAGGACGGAATTGCCGATGTCGCGCAGGTGGCGCAGGGTGCGGAGCAGCCGTTCGTTATCCCGTTGGTGCAATCCAATGCTCGGCTCATCAAGAATATAGAGAACCCCCACCAGGCCAGCGCCAATTTGCGTGGCGAGCCGGATACGTTGCGCCTCTCCACCGCTCAACGTGCCGCTTTCGCGGTCCAAAGTGAGGTATCCAAGTCCCACGTCGATGAGAAAGCCAAGCCGGGAACGGATTTCCTTGATGACATCGCCAGCGATCTTGCGCTGAAACTCCGTGAGCGCGAGGTCAGCAAAGAACCGGTCTGCTGCTTCAATCGACAAGCCGCAAACGTCCATGATCGAGAGACCCGGGATGCTCTGATTGCGCCTGGGAAAGCCCGCGCCGTCCGCGTCGCCGAGGGTCACAGCGAGAATTTCCGGTTTGAGGCGGCGGCCATCGCAGACATCGCAGAACCGCGGGGCCATGAAGGCTTTGAGGCTGTTGCGCGTGGACTCGCTTTCGCTATCGGCATAGAGCCGCTCCAGATTCGGGATCACGCCCTCGAAGGGCCGCTTGACAGGGCTGATTTTGCCTGCGCGCAAAACCTGAAATTCAATCTCCGTTTCGCCTGAACCCCACATAAGGATTTGTTTGAAGTCGTCTCTGAGGGATTTATAAGGCGCTTCAAGGTCCTGGCCGAAATGCGAGACGACGGAGCGAAGCATGGCGCTGTAGTATGCGCGCATCCGTTTGTTGATACGCCGCCACGGAAGGATGGCTCCCTGGTCGAGCGATTTTTCAGGATCGGGAACGACGAGAGTTTCGTCGAACACCATTTTCTGTCCCAACCCATGGCAAACCGGGCACGCGCCGGCCGGGGCATTAAATGAAAAATGCTTCGGCGTGGGTGTCTCAAAACTCTTGCCTGTTGCCGGGCTGTAGGCGCGGTTGGAATGCAGCGTCTCGATCCACGGGCCGGCCTCGCTGCCCGGCGGCTGATGAAGCAGCAGCAGCCGGCCTTCGCCCCATTTGAGGGCCGTTTCGATAGAATCGCTCAGCCGGACACGGATTTTTTCATCGATCACGAGGCGATCGACAATGACATCGATGGTATGCTTCTGTTTTGGGTCAAGCTTGATGCGCACGTTGCTGGTCAACTCAACGAACTCCCTATCGACGCGGGCGCGGACAAAGCCTTCGCGGGCCAGACGCTCGACCACGTCGCGGAATTCGCCTTTCTGCTCGCGGACCACCGGCGCCAGCAACATCACGCGTGTCTTGGGGGGGAGGGCGAGAACCTTATCGACGATATCGCTGGTCGTTTGCGGGACGATCGGGACGCCGCTGTCGGGGCAGTGCGGCTGGCCGACGTTGGCGAAAAGCAGGCGCAGATAGTCGTAGATCTCCGTGGTGGTCGCGATAATGGAACGCGGGTTCGTGCCGGAGCTGCGCTGCTCGATGGCGATGGCCGGCGACAAGCCCTCGATAAAGTCCACGTCCGGCTTCTGCAACTGGTCGAGGAATTGTCGCGCGTAAGCGGAGAGGGACTCGACATATTTGCGTTGCCCCTCGGCATAAATGGTGTCGAAGGCGAGGGAAGACTTGCCCGACCCGCTCAAGCCGGTGATCACAACCAGCTTGTCGCGAGGAATTTCCAGCGTGAGATTTTTTAAATTATGCTCACGCGCGCCCCCGATCCTGATGAAATCCTTCGCCATGCCGACCGAATTATTTGTTAAGAATAATCGAACATCTTAAAGGAACCGCACGGGGGCCTGGCAACGTAAAACTGGCGGCAAGGGCCGCCAAAGAGGGGCGCGGCACTGTCCGGACTGGCTTTGATCTAAAGGCGCCTGCCGTTTGACGGTAGTTGAGGGCGGGCGGAGGCGGGCTGTTGGGCGGCGATGGGTCGAGTGGAGGGGGTGCGTGCACGCACAACCTGCCTTGTTCCTTGATAACGTGGTGAGGCAGGGCCCCCTATTCGCCGATCTGCTTCGTGTAATCCGCGGGGCTCAAAAGTCCATTCATTTCGTCCGGTTGCGACAGTTTTAACTGGTAAAACCACCCGTTGCCGTACGGATCGGAATTGACGAGGGCTGGATTGTCCACGATGGCCCGGTTGATGGCGGTCACTTCGCCGGATACGGGCGAGTAGATATCGCTTGCCGTTTTCACCGATTCGACCACGGCACAGGCTTCGCCGGCTTTGAGGCTGCGGCCCACGGCGGGAAGCTCGACGAAGACGATATCTGTCAACTCGTGCTGTGCGTGGTCAGTGATGCCGATGGTCGC
>JAKEEH010000159.1 GCA_022616725.1 Limisphaerales bacterium
CCAACGTCCTCGATTCAGCTAACGCGACTGAGGCGCTGGCACGGCAGGCGAAGGCGCTCGACCCCAATCATCCGGTTGTCGCGATCTTTGGCGACATTGACATTCCGGGCCTGAATCCGTTGCGCAAAGCGGATGAGGGCACCAATCAGCCGGTCTCGACGGAGCGGATCGTGAACGATTTGTGCCCGAGCGTGGACGCCTGGGGACTAAATATTTATCGAGGCGCGAGTTTTGGGCACCTCTTCGCGCAATGGAAGTCGATCACGGGGAAGCCGATGTTTTTCTCAGAATTCGGCACCGACTCGTATCGAATTTCAATGTATGACATCCTGGACGGGGCGGAAGACGAAGCAATGCAGTCGGCGTTTAATCATGGCTTGTGGTCTGAGATCTCGTCAAATCTGTCGGCAGTCTCGATTTCCGGCGTCTGCGTGGGCGGGACGGTGTTTGAATGGAATGATGAATGGTGGAAAGCGCGCGAGGAGCACGGGGCTTCCGCGAATGCCCAGGAGAACCTGGGATTTTATGGAGGGCATCCAGATGGCTTCGCGAATGAAGAGTGGTTCGCAGTTTTGGCGGCTGACCGCCGACCACGGCAGGCCTACTTCGGTTTTCAAAATGATTTTGGGGCGACGGTTGCGGTTTCTGATGTGGACGCCGACGGCGTGCCAGATGTTTGGGAGTATCAAATCGTTGATGCCAATCCCGGCGACTCCGTGCGCGGTGTGGCGGATGTTTCCGCAGCCACGGATTTTGACGGTGATGGCGCGAGCGATTATGCGGAGTATCTCGCGGACACCAATCCGCTCAACGCCGGTTCGGTGTTGCGGGTTCAGCAGGTGGCGAAGAGCAACCTGGCCGCCCGCATCGTGTGGACGGGGGGCAGTCAAGCGACGCAGTACTTGGAACGGGGAAACGCAGCGCTGTTCGGAGCGAACTGGACCACTTTGATGACGAATCGGCCGCCAACGAGCGCGACCAACCAGTTCCTCGACAGCGCGTCGGGTGCGAGACAGTTCTATCGCGTTCGCATTACGCAGTAACAGGTCGATATTTCCCCTTCCCGCATCCGCACCCAGTCACCCAGGGGAACACACTACCACGCAGTTGATGAGTCTCGTGTTAAGAGCGTGAGCGCACCAGTTTGACGGCCACGTGGCTGGTCTGGGGCACGATAAATTTCCGCACTTCGACTTCGACACGGGCGGCCTGGAACTCCTCGAGCACGAGATTTGCGATTTCCGACGCGAGCGCCTCGATGAGCTTCCATTCCCTGCCCTTTCCGAACGCGAGCAGGCGCTGGCAGACGCTGAAGTAATCGATCGTGCCCCCGAGCTCGTCGGTTTGCGCGGCTTCGGAAAAATCATAGCCAATTTGCAGGTTGAGCAGCAATCGCTGAGGGCGCGCGCGCTCCTCGTCGGTAACGCCGACGTGGTAAAAGACCTCGAGTTCCGAAATGATGATGAACGAGTTCACGCGCGCGAGCGGGCGAGCACGGCTTCGAGCAAGCGGCGCGTTGGTTGGTTCAGGTCCATCTTCAAGGCTGCGTCCGGCCGCACCCAGCAATAATCATTTGCTTCATCGTTCAGAATCACCCCCTCCGCGTTTCGGGCGCAGCAGGTGTAATTGAGCAGGACGAAGTGGGCGTCGCGGTAAAACTCCTTCGAGTGAATGCAGTCTTGTACCAGCGCAAATTCAATGTCGGTCACGTCGAGGTTGGTTTCCTCCTTCAATTCCCGGCGAACCGCATCGAGCGACCCTTCGCCAAACTTGATTTTTCCCCCGGGGATTCCCCACAGGTTCGACCATTTGTGGGTGCGAATCATCAAAACCTCACCCAACGAATTGAAGATCAACGCGCCGACGGTAACGATCGGTTGCTGCGGCGCTTGTCCGCCCGGGATCGCGAGGTGATGCTGTTCCAGCAACTGCTGCAGTTCACCGAGATGTTCGACAATAAGATCGGGTTCACTGGCACGTAATTGTTCGACGGAGTGGTAACCCGTCAGCACCGCACAGGAGAGGATTCCCCCGTGTTTGGCCGTGTCGATGTCGTGCTGCATGTCACCGACAAACAACGTCTCGCGAGGCGACAGATTATGGGTGTCGAGGATCTCGTGAATCTTCGCCCGTTTGTCCCAGACCCCCACGTACGGATGGCCGATGAATTCCCGAAAGCCCGTCGCGGCCGCCTGAACCGCAAAGTGATCGCGATGCACGGCGCTAAGCAAGAACGTCCGCAGGTCGCGGGCGCGACAAAATGCCAGGAATTCACGAGCATGGGTCAGGGGCTCGACCGAATCCTGCACGGCGCGAAAACGGTCGTGAAACCACGCTTCCAACTGTTCCATCGGAACATGGGGCAAGTGCCGGTCGTAGAAGCCGTGAAAGGGCAGACAGAATTCGCGTCGAAACTGCTGGAGGGAGAGTTCTGCCAGGCCGGCTTGCGTCAAAACAAAATTCGTGGCCTGCCAGACGGCAGGCAGATCATCTACGAGCGTCCCCGACCAGTCGAATATGATATTACGTATCACAGCAGATGCAGGTGAGTGTGGCATAAGAATGAGTCCGGGGAAACAACCACTTGTCGCCCCGGAGACGATGTGTTGAGATGGCCCCATGAAATGGTGCGGATTGCTCTTGGTTGTCTTGTTTGGGGGATGCGCGACCGTGAGCGAGACCGGGCGCAAGCAACTGATCCTTCTCAGCCCGGGGGAAGAGGCGCAGCTCGGCGTCACAAGCTTCAACGAGATGAAAAAGGAGGTGCCGATCAGCAAGGATCCCGCGGCTAATGCGCTCCTGCAACGGGTCGGCCAACGAATCGCCGCGGTGTCCAGTCTGACAAACGCGCAGTGGGAATTTGTGGTCTTTGAAAGCCCCGAGCCGAACGCTTTTTGCCTCCCCGGCGGCAAAGTTGGCATTTACACCGGAATCCTCCCGATCACCAAAGACGAAGCGGGGCTGGCCACGGTTGTGGGCCACGAGGTCGCACACGCAGCCGCGCGTCATGGGGCCGAACGCCTCAGCAACCAAATGCTGCTGCAGACTGGCGGCCAGGTCCTGGGCTCTGCCGTTTCTGCCGCCGATCCGCGTTGGCAAACCGCAGCCGGCGCCGTTTACGGATTGGGCGCCAATCTTGGTTATGCCCTGCCCCACAGCCGCGCGCAGGAGTCGGAGGCCGACCGCATTGGGCTACTGTATATGGCAAGGGCAGGTTACGAGCCCGATGCGGCCGTAGGGTTTTGGGAGCGGTTCGCCGAAGTCAATCGCAAGTCCGGTTCCGGCACGCCGTGGTTCCTGCGCACGCATCCACTTGATGAAACGCGCATCAAGAGAATCAAGGAATGGCTCCCGGAAGCCCGGCGTGAGTATCGTCGGTAAGTGTAGAGTTGAGAATTGAGGGTGAACATCTCGCCTCTCAACTGTTAACTGTCATAGATGCAGGTCCCGTTTCTGAATCTTGCGGCGCAATACCAGGCGCTGAAGGACGAGCTATTGCCCGCCGTCGAACACGTGCTGGCGGGTGGCCATTACATCCTGGGCGCGAACGTTGCCGCCTTTGAACAGGAGTTCGCCTCCCATGTCGGAGTGCGCTTTGCCGTGGGCGTGAACTCCGGCTCCGACGCGCTTATTCTGGCTTTGCGCGCGCTCGATATCGGTCCCGGGGACGAAGTCGTAACGACGCCTTTCACGTATATCGCGCCCGCGGAAGCGATCTACGCGGTGGGCGCAAAAATCGTTTTCGCCGACATTCACTCTCTCACCTTCAACATCCATCCGGACCAGGTCGCGCGCCGAGTCACCGCCCGGACCAAAGCCATCATTCCGGTGCACTTGTTCGGACTTGTGGCGGACCTTGGGCCCATTTTGCGGTTGGCCGCAGGCCGGGGGATCGACGTTATTGAGGATGGCGCGCAATCGCTCGGCGCCAAAGTTGGCGGCGTGAAAACCGGCAGCTTCGGACGACTCGGCTGTTTCAGTTTCTACCCGACAAAGAACCTCGGCGCAGCGGGCGATGGCGGCATGGTTGTCACCAACGACGAGTCCCTCGCGCGCAAGCTCCGTATCCTGCGCGCGCATGGCATCGAGCGCCGCTACTGCCACGATTTGCACGGCCAAAATTCGCGCCTGGACGAACTCCAAGCCGCCATCCTGCGTGTCAAGCTCAAGCGGCTTGACGCCTGGAACACCCGCCGGCGCGACATCGCCCGGCGTTACTCGCAAAACCTCTCCGGCTTGCCGCTTCAACTGCCGGCGCCCATTGACGATTCACATGTATTTCACGTCTATGCGATTGCCTCTGAGCGCCGCGATGACCTGCAAAAGTTCCTCGCCGATCACGGCATCCCCACCATCATCTACTATCCACAGCCCCTGCACTTACAGAAAGTTTATGCCGACATGGGCTGGCGCCCTGGCGATTTTCCCGTTGCTGAAGAGATCTCACGGAAAATTCTTCCACTGCCTATCTATCCTGAAATGACTGATGAGCAGATCGATTACGTGACCTCGACCATTTGCCAGTTCCACAAAGAGGGACGATGCTAAATTCAAGGGCGCAGCCGGTAAACGCTTTCACCGGCTGAGTTGAGCAACATTTCTCCCCGGTATCGCTTTGAAGCTGCGAATCAAGCCCCCGTCTGCGACCCGCCACAGCCGGACTTCGCCATCAAAACTCCCGGTCGCCAGCTCGTTGGAGGCCTCGTGCAACGCAACGCTGTAAACCAGGTCGCGGTGGCCGTTGAACGCCCGGATGGATTCTTGCTTTGCATCCTCCCTGTACTGGCGCACGCGCTTCCCGCCAGCGACGAATATGCCATTCGTTCCAGAGACGATGCGATAAACCTCATCATCGAACCCGGTGATTTCGGATATTTTTTTGGCCTCTTTTGGCTCCCAGACGTGCACTTTCTTGTCGCGTCCACCACTGAGGACGTGCTTCCCGTCACCTCTAAACGCGATGGCAAAGAGGGGTTCGCCATGCCCCGTATATGTGCTCTCCAGCTCACCCGTGGCGGCGTCGAACACACGCGCCGTTTTGTCGCGACTCGCCGACACCACGTGCGCAGCGTCGGGACTGAAGGCAACCCCAGTGACCCAATCGGCGTGTTGCTCAATCGTCAATTCCGGCTGACCGGTAGTGGTGTTGAAAACACGAATCGCGTTGTCGGCGCCAGCGCAGGCCACGCGCTTTGAGTCCGAACTAAACGCAATGGCAAGCATCGGATCGGGCGTCGTCGCCAGCGTGTGGACCATCACGCCTGTTTTCGTGTCAAACAACTTCGCTTCGCCGTGCCTGCCGGGCGTTCCACTGGCCACCGCCAGGCGGCTCCCGTCATGATTGTAGGCCAGCGCCATCGTTCGCTGCGCCACATTGGTGACCCGACGCAACAAATCCCCGCTCGTCGTGCTCCAGATCGTGATTTCGTGGTAGCCGCTCGCTGCTAACTCTTCGCCGTTTGGATGGAGGGCCAGCGCGGTGATGGGCACTGGTGCCGCGTAGTTCTCCGGTGGCATCGGTTGAGTCAACAGACCGGCGAGGCTGACCAGCGTCGCCTTGGGATTGGGTCCGTCGAATCTTGCTCCTTCGCGAATCCATCGCTCAAACAGCGCGATCGTCGCTCCGGGCAGCGCATCATCCTTTTGCGGCATCCGGTCGTCCGCATCCCTTGCCGACAGCAGCTCGAGAAGATGACTTTTTTCCGGCGCGCCCGGTGTGATTGGCGGCTCTTCGCTGGAGCCCGATTGGGCAAGCAACTCGAAGCTATCGAGCCGATAATTTCCTTTTGCTTTTTCTGCACCATGGCAGGTGAGGCATTTGTCACGCAGCACCGGGGCTATATCCCGGACAAAACTCACCGGCTCTGCCGCAAGAACACCCACCCCAATAAGGAGCGCCGCTATAGTCAGCCGGTGACGCGAGCTTGAAGGCATTGTTCAAAACAGACCTCCTCCGGCGATAGCCTATTCATTATTCTTACCGTGCATCCCGGTTGAAGACCCCATTCGCATTCGGCAAAAGCTGCGCCTACGTTTTTCGCAGAACGCGAGCGAATGAGGAGCGTAAGAACCGACTGAGTATGAAAACAATTCACGCAATTCGGAGCCGCCGATGGCAACTACATCTATCAACGTGCCTTTTGGCATGCCTTTTCCTGCTCACGCCCGCGTGCATGACCGAGCGCAACCCTGTGACGGGGAAACGGCAGTTGGTCGGCTTTTCGTGGAGTCAGGAACGGCAGATCGGGCAGGAGGCCGATGCGGAAATTATCCAGGAATACGGTCTCTACGAAGATCCGGAGGTGCAAGCCTACGTCAACCGCGTGGGCCAGCCGGTCTTGTCGGAAAGCGAGTTGCGCGATCCCGCGGCCGCGGTGCAATATCGGGACACGCCTTTCACGTTTCGCGTGCTCGATAGCCCGGTGGTCAACGCCTTTGCCCTTCCCGGGGGCTATATCTACGTGACCCGCGGGCTGCTGACGCATCTGGACAACGAATCGCAGCTCGCCGTCGTGCTCGGGCACGAAGTCGGCCACGTCGCCGCGCGGCATTCGGCGCGCCAGGCGGCGAAGGCGCAGCTTGGTCAGCTCGGTCTCATGGCGGGAGCGATCCTGGGCTCGCAGGTGCTGCAAAGTCCAGAGCTTGCCAATCAACTCTTGAATCTTAGCGGCCAGGCGGTCGAGTTGCTGATGCTCAAGTACAGCCGCGACGCCGAGCGGGAAGCCGATCGGCTCGGCGTCGGCTGGGCTGCCGAGAAGGGTTACGACGCCGCGCAAAGCGCTGCCTTCTTCCAGACCCTCAAGCGCCTGGGCGAACGTGATGGGTTGACGCTCCCGGCCTGGCAATCAACTCATCCCGATCCGGGTGAGCGCGAACAAACCGTCACCGCCATCGCCGCCGAGAGAACTCCGCCCGGCGCCATCCTCAGGGTCGGCGAAGAAGATCTCCTGCAGCAAATCGAAGGCATGGTTGTGGGCGAAGATCCGCGGGAGGGCTACGTACAGGGAAATGCCTTTTATCACCCCGAGTTGCGATTTCAGTTTCCGATCCCATCCGGATGGAACGTGCAGAACGAAAAAGCGGCGGTGATGATGACTTCGCCGAACCGCGACGCGATGATGAGTTTTCGATTAACACCTGAACGATCCGCCCGCGCCGCGGCAGAGAAGTTTGCCAGCACCCAGGGCCTGAGGGCCCTCGATAGCAAAGCGACGACCGTCAATGGGCAGAATGCGATGGCAATTGTCGGTCAGGCCAACACGCAACAGGGGACGGTCGGCCTGCTGAATTATTTCATTGAACACAACGGTCGTGTTTACAGCTTTATGGGAATGACCGGCGCCCAGCGTTTAAGCAGCCACAGCGACCAATTTCAGCGCGCCATGACGGGCTTCCGACGGCTGACCGATCCATCGAAGATCAACGCCTCTCCAGCCCGTTTGGCGGTCGTGACGGCGGACCGCACTGCGCCGTTTGCCTCGTTTGTTCCAACCAGTGATATTTACGGCATCACTGCCGAAGAGCTGGCCATCCTCAACCAGGTCCAGCTCAACGAAACCATTCGCGCCGGAAAGAAAATCAAGCTGCCGCAGATCGGCGGCGACATTAACACGGAGCGAGGTGTCGGACGATCGCGCGTTGGATCTTCACGACTCGAGGGTCCACGGCGTGGCTCTTTGGCAGAGCCTTGAGTTCACGCGCCGCCTCGATCGCAGCGCCGAGCTTTAACCAGTACTCCGCGGCTTACATCCGCAAGGCAGCTTCGAAATTCTTGCGTTGTCGCATGGTGTGCAGGTTGCCGGGCGCCAACGCAGTTGAAAACTGGGGGAACGACCCCATACTTCGCGGGGACAAACCCGAATGAAAGAATATGACCTTTACGTCCCAATGCACCTCAATGATGGAACACCCATCGATCCATCGCGTTTAGCCGCCTTAAAAAGCAGACCTGGGCGCAGGAGGACGTGTTGATTGTCGTGCGCGACGTGAAGGTTCTCTGAGGCGTCGAACTACTGTGTGAGCGAGCGTTCGCCTGGCGGGTCGTCTGGAATCGCTTTCAGCTCCCGGAATCCGGTTTTGCGCTCCAGCTTGTCCCACTTCCTTTCCAACCGCTCCATGCGCTCTTGCGAGGCAGGGTGGGTATTCAGGAGTTGCAACGTTCCCGTCATCGCCGGATTTTTCTCTTCCTCCGCCTTCAGCCGATTGAAGAAGCGGATCATACCCCGGGGATCCACGTTCGCTTTGACAAGATAGTCCCAGCCCACATCATCCGCTTCCCGCTCGAAATCGCGAGAGTAACTCTGTTCGAGCAGAAACCTCGACCCATCTGCCAGCACGGCCATCAGCCCGGACGTATCTCCAAGGAAGAACTGTACAATCAGGAACAATCCCGCAGCATTAATGATGCTGCGAAAACCGTGGCGTTTCGTCACGTGCGCAATCTCGTGCGCCAGCACGCCTGCGATCTCCTCGGGCGTCTCGACCGCGCCAAGAAGCCCCGTGTGAATGAAGATGTGCCCTCCGGGAACGGCAAATGCATTGATATTTGTGTCGCTAACGATGTGGAACTGGAACGTATAGCCAGTCTCGCCCACCGCCTGGATCAGCGGAGCCGTCAATGTCGCGATTTCCTGCTCGCGCTTTGTGCCCTCGACAATCTGCCCCTTGCTCTTAATGTCCTTGAAAAACTGCTCGCCCAAATTCTGTTCCCAGCTCACCGGAATCCGATCCGCGATCACCTGCACCAGCCAATCCCTGCTCAGAATCAACGCTACGATCAAACCCACGATGACTGCGCCGACCGCCGCCGCCGCCACAACTAACCCGCGCCGGCGGTGCTCCTTCGGCATCGCTTTGACCTGTGAAGCGATCTCCACCCGCTGTGTCAGCGCCGGACTATCGAGAAACTTCGGATCGCTAACACAAACACTCCAGCCCGGCTGCGCCGCGTGTTCCAGGAAAATCTGTCCGTTGTTAAAACCGCCACGCGAAATCTTCAAATCGTCCAAAGGCAACTCAATCGTTTCGGTCCCCGCGGTAAAGCGCACCAGATCCGCTGTGATCTCCACCTGCCCGCTTAGGGTGCGCTCCTTTCCGAGTGCTTGCGCCGGAGTCATTTCACTTCCTCCAACACTCGCGCGTGAACCCGCGCCACGTCTCCCATGTAATGATCGGCCTTGAATTCCCGCGCCGCTTTGAAGATGTGTTCGCGCGTTTTTGCTTTGTCGCCCGTCGCCTCATAATACAAACCAAGATACAGGTGCGCGTAAAACATCGGGTCGTCTCCGCCCGCCTTCTTCGCCGCCGCGAGCACATCTTCGGCAGATCCTCTCCCGGCGAAGAGCGCGTGGATCTCTTTCATCGGCACGCGCGTATCGCCCTCGATGGGAATGAGCGAAGCCCGCGCCCGTTCGATGCCGCCGGCGCGGGTTGTGCAAAGGAAATGCCACACGGCGTTTTCAACGTCATTGCGGTTTACAGTTTGATGGGATTCAAACTGTTTCCGGCCCTCGTCAAACTTTCCCGCATAGTAGCAGGAAATCCCTCGCTGCCAGTGATGCGGAGCCTGGCTGGGCATCAGCTCAATGAAGCGGTCAAAATCGGCGATCGACTCCTTAAAATTCCCTGCGCGGAAATGCTCCGCCCCGCGATGCTGAAAGACAATCGCCGACTTCGGATCCAGCCTCGCTGCCCGGTCGAAGTTTGCGATGGCATTCGTATGCTCGCGTTTCCGTTCGAACAAGACCCCACGAACGAACCACGCTTGCGCATTCGTGGGCTGTTTCTGCGTCGCCTCACTGGCAAGTACCATCGCTTCTTCGGAATTCCCCATGCGCAACCCATCCAGAGCGCGTTTGAGCAATTCATCCCCTTCCGCTCCAGGCGCCGGACAGGCTGAAATCCACGTTACGAGCGCTGCCAAAGCCAGGATTGGAGTCCAGGTTCCTCGGCAAATCAACTTGCGTTGAATGACAACTCCATTGACATATTCGCTATCAACCATTGTGTATCGTGTAGGTGCTTTCTCAGCGCCTGTCAAAGACAACAAGTAATCACTTCCGGTCGCCTCGGAGGTGCGCTGAAATTAAGAACAAGATCCCGCTTGAGGAGCACTAGACCCCAGTTGAGCGGGTGGTGACTATGCGTAGATTTAACTAATAGTGTGCGGGACTTTGACGCGGCAGGAGCGCCGTGCTGGAAGTCTCGCGCGGATCGAATCTTATCAGCCTGTTGGCTCATGACGGATGCGTGCGCCTGCGAAGGGAGGAACTTGACGCAGAATGAAAGAATGATGGTTGTAAAATAATATGTCCTACACTCCGTTCAGTTCAATTTCCGTCCCCGTGGTCGCGGCTGAACCCGCTTCCCAGAGAGTCAGGTTGGCCAAAGAATCACGCAAGGGCCAACTCGAAGGCCACTCCGCCAAACGACTGGCTAACGATTACCCTTTGATCGTCCACTCGCACCTTTGCTGGGATTGGGTATGGCAGCGCCCGCAGCAATTCATGTCCAGGTTGAGCCAGCGGCATCGTGTGTTGTTTGTCGAAACGCTTTGTCCGGACGAGTCGCTCGTCGCGCCTCTGGCCCAACTTCGCCGTTCCGAGAGGTGGCCCAATCTTACGCGGCTGCGTTTGCAGTTTCCTTCGTCGCGCTGGAGCAATGGCGAGTGGGTGGACAAAGAGCGCCGGCGCCTTGTCAAGGAAACGCTCAAGGGGCCACTGCGCGGTCAGTTCCGCCGGTCGGTGCAATGGTTTTACGATCCTATGACCGTCACGGCCTTCGCCGGACAGCTCGGCGAAGTCGCCAATGTCTATGATTGCATGGACGAACTCGCCCAGTTCAAGGGCGCACCACCAGGGATCCGAGATCGTGAAGCGCA
>JAKEEH010000160.1 GCA_022616725.1 Limisphaerales bacterium
AATCTCTTTCCATGGCATCCTCACCTCTAGCCCATCCAGGGCCAAAAGTGTTACCCATGTCTTGAACCATCGGTGTTACCCATGTCCTGAACCCAGACCCCACTACTCACTAGTCACACTTCGCTGCTTAATACCGGGTGACGCGCAGTCGATTGAATCGTCTGCTCGTGCCCGGCGAATTAACTACCGTGACGATTCGCTCGTCACCCGCGGTTTGCTCGACCACGGAAGCTGCGCCAAGATTCTGCGTATTCCCTCCTCGGTCACTGCGCGCAATCACAATCCAGTTGGTCGTCAGCGTGTCCGATGCCTCGAGTTCGTACCTTAAATCATCGCGGTCAGCGCGCCGCCGGAAGACCGTTTGCAGCCGCCCGGCATTAAGGGAGGCCCTCAACGTCAAGTTTGTCGGCGTGCCCCAAAGGTATTCGAGTTTTGAGAACAGCGCCCGTGGCTGCAGGATGTCAGGATTTGTGCCGTTATCCGCGATGCCGAAAATGCCATACCACTCTTCATTCGAGAATCCATCTGGATATCCGGTCCTCGGGAACCCGCCGGGGTCATGCACGTTCACTGTCCCCGCCGCCTTCCACCATTCGTCGGCGTAAGAGAACAGGCAACCGCCGGAGGCCACCAGGCGGTTGGTCCGCATCTGCCGCCACAAAGTTTGGACCGCGTCGGCGACCGCCTGCGCATTGTTTGGATAAATGGCGCCGGTCGTTTGATTGAAGGCGTCCAGCCCGTATTCGGTAATGAGCAGCGGCTTTGAGGATCCGTTTGAGTAAGTATTAAAGAAACTGCCAAACGATGTCCCACGATAAACCTGCACGCTCCAGCAGTCGATGTTGGTCATATGCGCGTTCCATTGCCCAATGACAGCCGGGATATCTGTGACCGCAACTGTAACGAGCTTGTTCGTGGCCACGCGCTTGACGGCCGCCGCGATACGGTTGACCGCGTTCCAGAAGTTCGAGTTGCTTTCGTTGCCGCGGTTCAACTCGTTGCCGATGATCACGCCCAGGACGGTCGGGTGGCTCGCCGCGTTCAAGGCGAGGTTGCGAAACTCATTCGTCAGGGCGGCGACCACGCTGGGATTGGACCAGTCACTCTGCGGATTGATCCAGCGATTGAGGAGCACGTAAAGCGGCTGGCGATTGGTGTTGTAAGCCTTGTTGAGGAAATCGAGATGGCTGGCAGTCGTGTCCCAGCTATAAACGCGAATCAGATTCGCGCCCATTTGCCGCATGTTCGGCAGGTCGCGTTCGTAAATCGATCGATAACTCAGTGTGTAGTAATCGCCCCAGGGCGGCGCGGCGGAAGGATTATGCCCGATGGGTGTCGGTTGGTAGCACACCCCACGCGCGATGAACGGCTGCCCATCGACCAGGATCTGCCGGCCGCTCACGGTGACGTTTGTGGCCGCGTGAGTTTGGCCCGGGCAAAGCAGAATGAAACCCGCCGCAGCCAGTAACGCTGGCGCGCGACGAATTTCCCGAACCACAACTGCTCTTATTGCTTCGTACTTCAAGAGGGTGGACCGCACCCATAATATCGACAATTTTTCGAGCGTAGTTCAATCCCAAACTGCCGCAGACGGACAATTTTGCCGTTGTTTCCTTCTCCTTTCCGCCGAATCAGTCCGCTTTCCATCGGGAAAGCGGGGAGAGTTCGGGGTGGATTGCGGCCGGACTTTTGGATAGATTGGCCGGGACGCTATGAACCGGGTTCTCCGCACGTCGCTTGTGTGGCTGGGATGCTTTGGCATTCTTAGCGACGCCCGCGCGGCCGCTGAGGAAGCCGCTGTCCGGCTGTTCAAAAGCGCGATTCAGCCGCTCCTGGCAGAACATTGTCACAAGTGCCACAGCCACAGCGCGGACAAGATCAAGGGCGGGCTCGTGCTGGATTCCCTTTCCGGTCTGCTGACCGGTGGTGATTCGGGTCCAGCGATTGTGCCGGGCGAGCCGGAGAAAAGCCTGCTGATCAGGGCGGTGCGTTACACGGACGAGAACCTCCAAATGCCGCCCAAAGGCAAGAAGCTGGCCGCCGAACACGTCGCCGCGTTGACGGAATGGGTGCGCCTGGGCGCGCCCTGGCCCGGTGGCGAGACGAACAAGGTCACCGCCCGCGGCCGCATCACTGACGAGGACCGGAACTGGTGGTCGTTTCAGCCGTTGGGGTCGGTAAGAGTGCCCGAGATGCAGGACGGATGGGTGCGGAATGATATTGACCGTTTCATACTACAAAAGCTCGCATGGGAAGGACTGCGACCCTCGCCCGAAGCGGGGCGACAGACGTTGATCCGGCGATTGAGCTTCGATTTGACTGGTCTGCCGCCCACGCCCGAGGAGGTGACAGGGTTCATGAGTGACCAATCGCCGCAGGCCTACGAACATCTGGTGGACCGATTGCTGGCGAGCCCGCGTTACGGGGAGAAATGGGCGCGGCACTGGCTTGATTTGGCGCGTTACGCCGATTCGGACGGTTACAGGATCGACGATTATCGTCCGCACGCGTGGCGCTATCGGGATTATGTCATTGCGGCGTTCAACAGCGATAAGCCCTATGACCTGTTCGTCAAGGAACAACTCGCAGGCGACGAACTTTGGCCGGGCAAACCCGAGGCGATGGTGGCCACAAGTTTCCTGCGGCATTGGATATATGAATACAACAACCGTGATGTGAAAGGACAATGGAACACCATCCTCAACGATCTCACCGACACGACCGGCGACTTGTTCCTGGGGCTGGGGATGCAATGTGCGCGTTGCCACGACCACAAGTTCGATCCCATCCTGCAAAGGGATTATTTCCGGCTGCAGGCCTTTTTTGCGCCGATCCTGCCGCGAGACGATTTGCCCCTCGCGACGCCGGAGGAACTGAAGGCATACAACGAGAAGTTGCGGGTGTGGGAGGAGGCCACGGCGGAAATCCGGCGTGAGCTCGACGCGATGGAAAAACCGCACCTCGAAGCGGCAGGGGAGGGCGCGATCAAGAAGTTTCCCGAGGACATCCAGGAAATGGTGCGTAAGCCGGCAGCCAGCCGCACACCCTACGAACATCAAATCGCTGAGCTGGCATATCGACAGGTGCTCTACGAACACAATCGCTTTCAGAACCGGATTAAAGGCCGGGAGAAGGACCGCTGGGAGGAGCTGAAACGGCAACTGGCGGAGTTCGATCACTTGAGACCGCCTGCGTCGCCGCCGGGGTTCACGGTGACCGATGTAGGGCCGGCTGCGCCCCCGACGATCATTCCTAAATCGAAGAACTCCGAACCTGTCGCGCCCGGTTACCTTACGTTGCTGGACGAAAGGCCGGCGGTGATCCCGGTGCCGGCGAGCGCTCGCAATTCCACAGGAAGACGCACGGAATTGGCCCGCTGGATTACAGACCCCGAAAATCCGTTGACGACGCGCGTCATTGTCAATCGCATCTGGCAATATCACTTCGGGCGCGGGCTGGTCGCGACTTCGAGCGACTTTGGCAAGCTCGGCGAATTGCCGTCACACCCGGAACTGCTCGACTGGCTGGCAGGCAGGTTCGTTTCCGACGGGTGGAGCTTGAAGAAAATGCACAAGCTGATCGTCACGTCCGCCACATACCGCCAGTCATCGAGCGAAGTTGAAGCATTCGACAGTGAAGAGTCGAACGGTGGCCGGTCCAAGGGCCGAACCCCAGCGCTGAAAGACCCGGAGAATCGCTGGTTGTGGCGCATGAACGTGCGCCGATTGGAGGCGGAGCAAATTCGTGACGCGCTGCTGGCCGCTTCGGGCGAGTTGGATCTGAAGGCAGGAGGACCAGGGGTGGATGCTTCAAAGCCGCGCCGCACCATTTACACGAAGGTGATGCGCAACACGCGCGATCCATTGCTGGATGTGTTTGATGCCCCGGAGGGTTTCGTCAGTACCGGGCAGCGCAACGTGACGACGACGCCAAGCCAGGCATTGCTGATGATGAACGGTCCATATCTGCTGCAGCGCGCGCGAGCGATGGCGGCTCGATTGGCAGAAGCGAAATTTGCGACCGACCAGGAGCTCGTCAGCCATGCCTACCGGATTGCTTTCGGGCGGGAAGCGGATTCGGGCGAGCAGAGCGCAGGCGCGCGATTTCTGCGCGAACAGGCCGGCAAAGTTGACATCCAGCCGCGCGGACCCAGGGCGGTCACCTTTGAGTCAGAAAAGATGCCTTATCGCGAGGGCCGCGCGGCGCTGATGCAGCCCGGCAGCATGCAAAGCAAATTCGAGGTCCCGCAGAGCGCGGACCTCGTCTCGAAAACGTTTACCATTGAAGCGTTCGTGTTGCTGAAATCCATTTACGACGATGCCTCGGTACGGACCATCGCCTCGCTATGGGACGGCAATGCCAGCCATCCAGGCTGGGCGCTGGGCGTGAGCGGAAAACATTCAAAGGGCAAACCACAGACATTGGTGCTGCAATTAATTACCCAGCCGATGGAGGGCGCCGGCGGGGTCGAGGCCCTGTTTTCAGGACTGACAATCGAACTCAACAAGCCTTATTTCATCGCGGCCACGGTGGACATGGCAGACCTGGGCGACACGGGCATCACCTTCTACTCAAAAGACCTCTCCAACGACGACGAACCTCTCCAGATCACGCGCGCGTTGCACAAAAGCCCGGGACCGATTCACGCCACCGCGAACTTCACCATCGGGGGACGCGACACGCAATTGAATCATGTGTGGGATGGCTTGATCGACGACGTTCGGCTGTCCAGGTCGGTGCTGAAGATTGAACAACTGCTGCTCACCTCCGAAGCAGTCAGCGAAACGACAATGGGTTTCTGGCGATTCGATTCGGCGACGACGTTCCATAAGGATTCTTCACCGCGCGCCAATGACATACGCGCCCGGCTGATGCCTGCAGGACCCCCGCCCAATCCGCGAACGGCCGCGCTGATTGACTTTTGCCATGTGCTCCTGAACGCGAACGAGTTCATCTATGTGGATTGACGCGCAAACCGTGATGGAGATGTGCCGATGTTAAAAACGGCTCCGCGGCCAATGACTGCGCACCAATAGTGAGTAGTGAATAGTGGCCAGTCCACTACTCATTAGTCACCCTTCACCACTCACTTCGGTGCTTGAGACAACCGGCCCAGGAAATCCGTGTAAGCCAGCCGCATCCCCGTTTCGAGGTCCACACGCGGTTTCCAGCCCAACGCGAACAGGCGTGAACTGTCCATCAACTTGCGCGGCGTGCCGTCCGGCTTCGAGGGGTCCCAAACGATTTCGCCGCTGAAACCGACAATCCGCCGCACCTGCCCGGCGAGCTCGCGAATGGAGACGTCAGCCCCGGAGCCAACATTGATGAATTGCTCTTCGCTGTAATTTTGCATCAGGAAGACACACGCGGCGGCCAGATCGTCTGAATAAAGAAATTCCCGCAGCGGCAGGCCCGTGCCCCAACACGTGACCTTTGGCGCGCCGGAGGTTTTCGCTTCGTGAAATTTTCGTATCAATGCCGGCAGCACGTGCGAAGTCTGCAAGTCATAATTGTCACCGGGTCCATACATGTTGGTGGGCATGGCGCTGATGAAATCGCAGCCATATTGCCGGCGAAACGCCTGGCACATTTTGATGCCCGCGATTTTCGCGACCGCGTACCACTCATTCGTGGGTTCCAGCGGTCCCGTGAGGAGATATTCCTCTTTGAGCGGTTGCGGAGCGAGCTTCGGGTAAATGCAGGAGCTGCCAAGAAATAACAATTTCTTGACACCAGCCAGCCACGCCCCGTGAATGATGTTATTCTGGATCGCTAAATTCTCGAACAGGAACTCCGCCGGCTGCTGCTGGTTCGCGAGAATGCCACCCACCTTCGCCGCGGCCACGAAAACGTATTCCGGCTTCTCTTTCTCGTAGAATCGGGCAACGGCCGGGGTGTCCGTCAGGTCGAGCTCCTGGTGCGTTCGGCCGATCAGATTGCGAAATCCTTGCCGCTGCAACTCCCGCCAGATGGCGCTGCCCACCAGGCCGCGGTGGCCCGCCACATACACTCTCGAATCCTGATTCATGCTTTCAGGGGCATCTCCGCGCGCTCTGTGGTCGGTGGCACGTTGAAGCCCAGCCAAAAACCTTTGATCAAGCGGGCCAACTCGATCCGTTCCTCAACGCTGGCGGGTTTGACAATGTAAGAATTCGCGCCCAGGTGATACGCGCGGTCGATGTCCTCGCGCAATGATGAGGAGGAGAACACAATCACGGGCAGAGTCGGAAGATCCGAAGCATCACGCAACCATTGCAACACTTCCAGTCCGCTCTTCCGCGGCAGCTTCAGGTCCAGAAGAATCAAAGCCGGCAATGGATACTGACCTCGGTCAGCGAACTTCCCCGCGCCGGCCAGGTAATCGATCGCTTGCTGGCCATCGCGCGCGTGCTCGATGGGGTTGAAAATGCCTGCCTGTTGAAACGCGTGCTGCAGGAAAAACACGTCGTTCTGATCGTCCTCCACATGCAGCACCACCCGCGTGTTCATCGCCTATTCTCCGCGCGGCAACTGCAACCAGAACCGGCTGCCTCTGCCAGGCTCGGATTCAACCCCGGTCTGTCCGCCCATGCGTTCGGCGGCTTTGCGCACGATGGCCAGACCGATCCCGGTCCCGGCGTAATCCCTTTCAGAATGCAGGCGCGAAAACATTTGGAAAAGCTGCCGCTGGGCCTCGGGAGGAATCCCGATGCCATTGTCCTCGATCCAGAGGCGCACGTGCTGTTGAACCAGTTCACTGTAAACACGAACCCGGGGTTTCACACCACGAGAAACGAACTTCACCGCGTTGTCCAGAAGATTCGTCACGCACTGCGTCAAAGACGCCATGTGCCCGCGCATCGACGGAAGCGGCGACACGATTTCGATATCCGCCCGCGGCGGCTGTAGTTCCGGCCGCTCGCTTATGATATCTCGTATCAACTTTTCCACGTCGATGCTCGCCAGGGTGATTTCCTGGCGTGAGAGCCGACTCAAGGTCAGCACGTCCTGGATCAATCGGTCCATTCGTGTCGCCGCGCTGATCACTTTTTTCAGGTAGTCAGTCGCCGGCGGGCCCACTTTTTCCCCGAATTCCGTCAACGCGATCTGTGAAAAGCCTTGAATGGCTCGAATCGGCGCCCGCATGTCGTGCGACAGGCTATAGGAGAAAGCTTCCAGTTCGGCGATGGACTCGCGCAACTTGGCCGTCCGCTCCAACACCAGGTCTTCCAGTTCCTTTCGGCTGCGGGCCAGCGTCTCACGCGCCTGCACGATCTCCGTGATATCCGTGCTCGATCCGACGTAGCCCGCGAATTCGCCAGACGGGAGGAAGCGCGGCAGGCCCGTGCTGAGGAGCCACCGGTATTCGCCGTCGGCGCGGCGGCAGCGGACCTCGCCACGAAAAGGGACCAAAGCGGCCGCCGCACGCTTATAGCCCTCAACGTAGCGGTTGTAGTCGTCGGGATGCACGAATTTCGCCCAGCCGAAGCCAAGCAGGTCATCCATCGGCGAGCCAAAAAACTCGGTGTAAGCGCGATTGACGAATTGGCATCCCTGGCGGTCGTTTACCCAAATCAGCACCGGTGCGCTGTCCGCCAGCAAACGGAATCGCGCTTCACTTTCCCCCATCGCCTGCGCCGCGCGTTTGCTTTCCGTGACCAGCGCCGCGACGACCAGCGCCGTCAGCGTCACCGTCGCCATGAACGCTTGCAAAAAGAGCAGGGACAAATTGGGATCAGGCCGCGCGAACGGGCCGAACCCCCGCAGTGTTCCCCAGAGCGCGACGCTCGACATTATCAGCGCACAAGCGGCGGCGCCGCGCGGCCCAAATCGGTACCCGGCCCATAACAGCGGCGGTATTGCCAGGTACGCAAATGGATAGCTTTTACCGAAGATCATCGGCGCAAGGAAAACGATCAGGCCGGCGGCAAAGATCGATAGCAAGAGACCCACCCCCTCAATCGCCCGCTTGACGTCGATGGTGCGGTCGCGCGCCCGCCAGCCAATCCACAATAGCAGAAACGGCGCGACGACGATGTCGCTCACGAAATCACCGAGCCACCACGTCACCCAAATGGCCAAATACTGCGGCCACGGGGCGGCGCCATCCACGCAGAGGCTCGTGACGCCGAAGGTAGCGCTGAGGGCGGTGCTCGGAATGGCGGCGAGAGCCACGAACCTCAAAATGTCCTGGGCGCGTTCAAACGCCCGCGGGCCATTCGCGAAGCGGTGCGTGAACCACGCTCCCAGCAACGCTTCCAGCGTGTTCCCGACGGCAATCCCGGTGTCGGCAACGACCGAGGTGCCCAGCGTGGTCAAATTCACCAGCAGCGCGCCGGCAAAAACTCCGGGCCAGAGGCGGTATCCCCATAGAAGGAGCGCGGCCAGGGCCAGACCTGTCGGCGGCCAGACTGGGGACGCGCTGGTGTGGAGAAAGGCCAGCTTCAAACCGAATTTACCGATACAAAAATAAACACCGGCCAGGAGAAGATTGGCGGCGATCGTCGAAGCGTATCGCGGCATGCTGCTGGGCGGTTTGGAGCCGATTCCCCGTTTTTAACCCGCCAGAGGCGGCCCTGTAAACATGAAAGGCCTTGGCCCGTGTCTCCGCGTCTCCAAAATCCCTACGTTCCGGTGCGTGCCAGAACTTCCGCTTCGGCGTCGGTGAGTTGTTCGATCTCGCAAAGCACCTGGCGTTCGATGGCCGCGGCGAGTTGTTCGATCGTGGGCGCTTCGAACAGGCTGCTCATCGGCAACTCGATTCCAAATGTCTCCTGGATCCTTGACATGACGCGAATGGCCAGCAGCGAATGCCCTCCGAGCCTGAAATAGTTGTCCCGAACCCCGACCTGCGGCACGCGCAAGAGCTCGCTCCAGATTTCCGCGAGCGCCCTTTCCGCCTGGGAACGCGGAGCGACCAAACCGCTCGTGTCCACCATCGCCGGTCCGGCTGGAGGGAGGGCTTTGCGATCTACCTTGCCATTTCGTGTCAGTGGGAATCTATCGATAAACACAATCGCAGCCGGCGTCATGTATTCAGGCAGCCGCTTCAAGACGTAATCGCGCAGTTCGGAGCCGCTGACCTGTCCGTCCGCCACCACGTAGGCGATCAGCCGCTTCTCCCTGCCGGAATCGCTGGACACAACGATCGCATCCCGCACGGCCGGATGTTGCCGCAACCGCCCTTCAATTTCGCCAGGTTCAATGCGGAACCCCCGGATTTTCACCTGGAAGTCGGCGCGACCGACAAACTCGATGTTTCCGTCGGGCAGCCACCGCGCCAGGTCGCCTGTCCTGTAAACGCGCCCCGGTGCGTCAAACGGGTTTGGCGAAAACTTCTCGGCGGTAAGTTCAGGACGGTTGAGGTATCCGCGCGCGACTCCAGCGCCTCCAACATATAGCTCTCCAACCACGCCGATGGGCGCCGGTTCAAGGCTGGCGTCGAGGATGTAGGCCTGCGTGTTGCCAATCGGCCGGCCAATCGGCAAACAATCGGCGTTCGCGCTTGTCACATGCGCCGTCGTCGTAATCGTCGTTTCGGTCGGTCCGTACGTATTGATGAGTCGGGCGTTTTCGTCAACGTGCCGTTTCCATTTGCGCAGGTGTTCCAGCGAAGCCTTTTCGCCGCCAATAGAAACAAGGCGCACGCACGATGGAACGACGGCCGCGGGCAAAGCATCCAAAATCGCCCCTTGAACTGAAAAAATTCATCCGGGATACCCTGGCGGAGGAAATGAAAGTTCCCGCCGAATCGCTGCCGCTGGACCAGTCCCTGATCCACCTGGGAGTCGATTCCATGGCCGCGGTCGGCTTGTGCAATCAACTGGAGACCCACTTCTCCGTCACCCTCCCCATGGCCGAGGTCCTTTCCGGTAAGTCCATCGACCAGTTGGCCGACCTGGTTCTGTCCGGCCCGCGATGCAGTTGACATGGCTCGCTCCCCATTTCTCAACTGCGTCGTTCGGCTCAGGGAGAGGCCGGGGTTGGAGGTTGAAATCTCAAATCTCAAATATCTCAAATCTCCCATCTTTCAACTTAGACGTTTTGCTCATCGTCAACAATGGCATCCGCTTCGAACTCGACCAGCCAATCGGGATCAATAAACCGTGAGACCTGCATAATTGTGTTCGCGGGCCGAATCTGCCCGAAGAACTCACCGTGGACTGCGGCCACCGCCTCCCAATCCTCGATGCGCACCAAAAGAGTGCGAGTGCGAACCACGTGTCGAAGCGAGGCGCCAGCCTTCTCCAGGGCGCCCGCAATGATCTCAAGGCATCGCCGCGCCTGCGCCCCGGCGTCTGCGATGCCCACAGTGCGCCCATCGGAGCCAAGGGGAGCCGTGCCGGAGACGGCAATCACCTTACCCACACGCACAGCTCGGGAAATCCCGACCTTCGGCTCGTATGGGCTGCCACTGGAGATAAGCTTTCGCATGGTAATGCCGTCTGGAGAATTCATCGGGAAGCCGCCGGCGGCATCGCGGGGACAAGTCCGTGTTTCGCCATGACCGCTTTCAATTTTTCTACGTCGGGCGGCGCGCCGACATTCACGATGGCTGCCGCCTCCTTGAAGAAATCCGGGCCGAGGAGCGCCGGCGTAATGATGGCCAGCGCCTTCACATTGGTCTGCTTCAGGTTGTTGAAACCATGAACAGCCCCGCGCGGAATAAAGCAAGATTCTCCCGGGCCGATGTCCACCGATTTTCCCTCCACCGTGAACGTTACCACGCCTTCGATTCCGTAGATCGTCTCGTCGTAGTGCCGGTGCGAATGGGGCAGCGGCACTTTCGTCCCAGCCGGGACGCTGAATTCAAACATCGCCACCGAACCATTCGTCTCGGCAGCGTCCAGCAAGAATTTAACTTCTATTTGCCCGACGCGGATGATTTCGTCTTTCATAACCGCTTCAACTCATTGCAGTGGCGGCCCAACGCTTCAACTTGTCGCCTTCTGTAACGCTTCTCAGACTCCGTCAAGAACTATTTCGAAGTTTTTTGGCACTCACTGGCACTCACTGGCACTCATAGGCACTCATAGGCACATTAAGAATCGGCCCCGCCCCCGAATTCCCCAAAACCCATGGTATAATAGGCGCATGAAAAGACAGATAGATAGATCGTCAAAGCGGCTCAACGCGGCATGTAGCGCAAGGCGTCCCTCGATCCGGGCGATTCCGGGCGATTCAACGATTCAGCGATTCAACGGTTTTCGCGTCTTCGCGCCTTTGTTGTTTCGACCGCAGAATTGGACTTTTTGGACTTGGACTCGCTCCGATTCACCGATTTTACGCACAAATCCGCAAACTTTTTTTGGACTCGTCCAATTTTTTTAGCCATTTAACTTGAGCGTGAAACTGACTAAAACTGACCAGAACTGACCGGAAATGCCAGGGGCCTTGCATAAAGTGGGGTCCCCAGCCGAGCCATGAAAACTGACACAAAAGTGATACAAAACTGCTACAGAAAAGGGGGGAGGGGGTGTGTCAGTTCCGCGCCGGCCTTGGCAAAACCGGAAAAAGCCACTCGCGAATTTCCGGACAACCGTTCGGGCGTCGCCGCCCGCAGCGTGCCAGGGAAAATCCCAAGTCCGAAGCACGAAATCCGAAGGAAGCCTGAAGGTCCAAAATCCGAAATCGACAACCGGCGCTTCCTCGATTGGGCCCTTCCGATTTGGGATTTCTTTCGGCCTTCGTCATTCGGGTTTCGGATGTCTTCACTGTTGTTGATTTCGTCCGTCGCCCAGGCCGGCCTGAAAGCGCCCAAACCTGACGAGAGCGATGCCTTTTTCGCCAGTCCGAAAATCGCCCACTTCCGGATCGAAATTGCCAATACGAACATCGCCAGCCTGCGCCGCGAACCCCGAAAAAACGTTCCGGCCAAAGTGACCGTCGGCACCAACGTTTACCAAAACGTAGCGATTCACCTCAAAGGCGCCGCGGGCAGCTTCCGCAACATCGACGATTCCAAGCCCGCCCTGACCTTGAACTTCGACAAGTTCAAAGACGGCCAGGAATTTCATAATATCGACAAACTGCACCTGAACAATTCCGTGCAGGACCCGAGCTATATGACGGAGATTCTGTGCAGTGAGCTGTTTCAGCAGGCCGGCGTTCCGGCGACGCGCGCGACTCACGCTCGCGTCACGCTGAATGGCCGCTTTCAAGGCTTGTATGTGCTCAAGGAAGGCTTCGACAAACAGTTCCTGCGCCGCTACTTCAACAACTTCAAGGGCAACCTGTACGACGGGGGGTTTATTCGCGACGTGACCGATCCCCTGGAGCGGGATTCAGGCGAGGGCGATGTTGCCCACCACGGCGACCTCAAGACGCTCGCCGAAGCGGCCATGGAGTCCGACCCGCAGCGGCGCTGGCAGCGCCTGGAAGAACTCCTGGCCATGGACTGCATGCTCTCGTTCATGGCTCTCGAGGTCATGACCTGGCATTGGGACGGCTATACCATCCATCGGAATAATTACCGCGTTTACCACGAGCCGGTCGCGAATAAGATTTACTTCTTCCCGCACGGCATGGACCAGATGTTTTGGGTGCCCGAAGGCGCGCTGATCCCGCCAAACCTCGAAGGCCTGGTCGCGCGCGCGATTGTCAATACCCCGGAAGGCCGCAAGCGCTACAAACAACGCATCGGCGCCCTGTTGACGAATATTTTCACAGCCGAGCGGCTCACCACGCGCTTGAACGAGCTGCAAAAACGGGTCCGGCCCGTCCTGGCGGCCATCGACGAGCAGGAAGCCCGCGATCACGACGGGGCCGTGGCCAATCTGCGCAGGCAAATTGTGGGCCGCGTTGACGGCGTCCAGCGCCTCCTGACCATGCCGGAACCCAAGCCGCTCAAGTTCGATTCCAGTGGCGCTGCCCGGCTCACCCAATGGCGCGAACACAACACCGCCGGCAACGGCCGGTTCGCGCGCGTTTCGGCTCACGGCGCGGAAACCCTTCATATCCGCGCCCGCTCGCCCGGCCAGTGTTCGTGGCGTTCCAGCGTGTTGCTCGACCCGGGCAACTATCGCTTCGAGGCCAAAATCAAGACGGCGGGCGTGGGCTCCTTTCGCAACGAGCGCGGCGACGGCGCGGGTCTCCGCAAATCGGGCTCGCGGCGGTCCAGAGGTCTGTTGGGCGACTCGGATTGGAAGCTCACCACCTACGATTTCTCGGTGCAGGACGTGGCGCAAGACGTCGTGTTGGTCTGCGAGTTGACCGCCCTCAAAGGCGAGGCCTGGTTTGACCTGAACTCACTGAAACTCATCCGAAAATGATATGCGGACTCAAGTTAAGAGGTCACCCAACGGCATCGTCTGGTGCGACAGCGGCAGAGGACAGCCGCATGCCTCGAAGGTCTCATCCTATGCCGCCAGGTCATGGAGTGCGGCTGTCCTCTGCCGCTTTCATGTGGGTCAGCGCGGCAAGAAAAACTACGGAATTGAATTGCGCAGGGGAAATCGGCAGTCCAATGGCTCGCCCGAAAATTGTTTTGCCATTGCACCTGGGAATCTCCAGAGTATGGTGATCCTAATGATGGCTGCAACGTCCATCGGGGCGGTTCTCGCCGATGCCTCGGCCGCTGTTTCGGCCGACCAGTACCAGGGCCTCATTGTCTGTCTCATTATCCTCGTTTTTGGCGTCGTCCTTGGCATTGGCATTGTCTGCTGCTGGCTTGCGCTCCATTCCGTGCGCCGGAACCGTTCCCTGGATCGCGGGGGGCTTTTCGAGGCCCCGGCCCGCGACCGGCGTTCCGCGGCGGCTTTGCTCGGCCTGCCGAATCGGTGGCTGGCGATTCGCAGCGGCAACCCCTACGTCGTCCAGGCGGCTCTCGGTTTGCACAAGCCGACGCCGTGTTCGTGGGAAGAGGGCCTCACGGCGGCGACAGACCAGAAGCTGTTCATTTCGCCCCCGGTGAACGGTTGGGTCCTCGTTTTCGGGGCGAGCCTGCCCGATCCGGCCGACGACGTGGACCGCTGCTTCCGCTTTCTGCTCGAAGTCACACGCAAGCTGGGACAGGTCCAACTCTTCAGCTTCAATCGCATCGTCAACCACCATGCCTGGGTGCAGGGCGACCAGGGGCGCATCGTGCGCGCCTATGCGTGGGCCGGCAAAACCCTCTGGAACCAGGGCGCCATGACACGCGCGGAGATCGAACTCGGTTTGACCTGCTTCGACTACGCCGAAGGGCCACCACGATTTGGCTTCGGCCAGCCCGATCCGCTGAGCGTCAACACCGAACGCGTGCCCTTGCTGGCTTCGCGGTGGAGCCTCGACCCGGGTGCCATCGATGCGCGCACCCTTCGTCAGTCCCACGGCATTACCGGCCGGCTGTCGAGATCGAGAGCACGCTAACCATCAAATGCAAAGGACCGCATGTCCCTGGAAATGGTTCTGGATCAGTATCCAAAGGAGACACGATTAAAAGACCTTCAATTTTCGCTCCGTCCGCTTGAGCAGTCGGATGAGCTTGCGTTTCACGAATTCTTCCTCGCGATCCCAACTCAGGAACGCATGTTCATCAAGCATCGCGTCACCGAACCGGAGGTGATTCGGGATTGGTGCCAGAACATTGACCTGGGCCGGAACCTGCCTTTGCTGGCGTTGTGCGACGGGCAGATTGTCGGGGACGCCACCCTGCACCAGCAACTGGGCGGCTGGAAACGCCACATCGGGCGCGTCAGTGTGTTGGTCCACCCCAAATACCGCGGGCGCGGCCTGGCCAAAACCCTGGTCACGGATGTGATCGCAATTGCGCGGAGTCTCGGGCTGGAAAAGGTCGAGGCCGAATTTATCGGCGGCCAGGATGCGGCGATCAAAATGTTCGCCCTTTTGGGTTTCACGACGCTGGCCCGCCTGCCCGATTACGTCAAAGACATGCAGGCCGTGACGCACGATTACGTCCTGATGGGGCTGGATCTCAAGACAGACGAGGAATACGCCGGCATGGGCTGACGCTCGCCCTCGCATCCGTTGCAAGCCGCATGCCCCGCCGCAAACCTCCACCCGAGTATTGCCCCAATTGCGGCGCGGATGTGCCGCCAAATGCGCTGGCGTGTCCCGAATGCGGCTCCGATCACGAGACCGGCTGGTCGGACGAAGCCACTGGACAGCGGATCGGACTTCCCGACGACAACTTCGACTACGACGAATTCGTTAAAGAGGAATTCGGAGAGGAAAAGCCCCAGCTTCGCCCGCGCGGTATTGCCCCCTTGTGGTGGTTTGTCGCCATCCTGCTGTTGATCGGTTTCGTCTTCCTCACCCTGCGGGGGTGTTGATCTTGGCCGCATGCGCGTGTCACCATGTTCCGGACTTGATTCTTTGTTGCTCGCGTCGGCTTGCGCGGATTCACCCGGGACGCACAATGCTCTTCATGGCCGAGCGAATTCTCTCGAAAAGTCGAACACCTCTAACATTGAAATCAAAGTTGACGATTTGAGCGGCGACGCAATCGCCAAATTGCTGGCCGAGCATCTTCGGTCGTTGGCGGAAGTTACGCCACGGGAAAGCCGACACGCGCTAAACCTGAACCTCGCGAACCGGCCGGCTCCACCCGCCGCTCAGGGTTTTAAGCGCCAAGCCATTCGTTTGCCTGCGGCATCGAGCATTGGAAACACTTCAATCCCCTGGGCGGCAGCGATCACCCGCGCAGTGGCATCAAACGATAAGAAGCGAGTCGCGCCGGCCAGCTTCGCTGAAGCGACTATGGCGGTATCGAACGTTCCCATCTCCGCCTTCCAGGCATACCTGGAGAATAGCGCATGGCATTCCCTCCTCAAGAGATCCCAATTCATCGGATCCACGTAGAGCCGGCCATCGAAGTCGGCCTCGAGCATCTGCCACTCACGCGGTTCGCGCTCCCCTGTAATCCGGGAAAACAGATTGCGCGCTTCCAGCAGCACGACGTGCGAGATCGCCAGTTGCCCGCCGTGCCGGCGCATGAACTGCTCGACGATTTGACGCCGTTTCACTGCAGGCGCGTCTCCGGGGTGTGGCTCGATATACACAGAGGTTAGCCAGTTCGTGTCTGCGAAGTTCATCGCTCACGACGCTTGATCTTGTCGCTGTAGCGGAACTTGCGGCCCGAAGAAGGACGGTCAAAGTGCTCCTTCCAGTCCGCGTTGCGCGGCCCGAGAGCCTGCTCGATGAGCTTGTTAACCCAGGCGTTAATATTGGGTTTGGCCTTGGCCTCCACTTCCGCCTTTGGTCGGCGAAGGCGGATGGTAATGGTGTTTTCTGTCACACATAAGTTGTACTACATCCCTGTTCTGCATGCAAGCTCCTCCCGATGGTTTGTTGGCACATGATGGATTGCTTCGCGGGCGGTTGCGTTGTCGCGCCGAAACAAATTTGCCGGCGCGTGAAACCGAGAAATCCGCCCGATTCGGCGGAGCTTGCGAATGAACCCCGCCTCGTAACTCGCGCTGCAAAACTAGTCCTCAATCCAGCGGTTTTGGTTGACCCGGGATTTACATCCCGCCGAAATTCGTCCATGCACGGGCTTACTCTGCTCCAGGATCTGGCCGTGATTATGATTGTGGCCGGTTTGGTCACGGTCGTCTTTCATCGGCTGAATCAGCCCGTCGTCCTCGGGTACATCATCGCGGGCGTCATCATTGGCCCGCACACAGCGCCATTTCCCTTGATCCACGACGAAGGCACAATCCGCGTCTTGTCCGAACTGGGTGTCATTCTGCTCCTGTTTTCTCTCGGGCTCGAATTCAACCTGCGCAAGCTGCGCCAGGTCGGCGGCGCCGCGTTAATAGCTGCCATACTCGAAGTGCCGCTGATGGTGTGGATTGGTTATGAGCTGGGCGGCCTTTTTGGCTGGCGAACCATGGATCGCATTTTCCTCGGGGCGATGCTTTCGATTTCATCGACCACCATTATCATCAAGACTCTCGCGCACCTCGGAAAGACCAAGGAAAAATTTGCCCAGGTGATATTTGGCATTCTGATCGTTGAGGACATCGTCGCGATTCTGATGATTGCGCTACTGTCGGGCATCGCGATGACGGGCACATTAACCGCAACTGAGCTCGGCGGCACCGTCGGACGGCTCATGATCTTTCTTATCGCCGCGCTGGTGGTCGGGTTGCTCGCCGTGCCGCGCCTGTTGGCGTATGTCGGCCGCTTCAAGAACGATGAGGTGCTGCTGGTCACCGTCCTGGGATTGTGCTTCGGATTCGCACTGCTCGCGTTGAGGCTGGGCTACAGCGTTGCGCTCGGGGCATTTATTATTGGGGCCGTTGTCGCCGAGGCTCGCGAGATTGGCCGCATCGAGACGCTTGTAACGCCCGTGCGCGATGTCTTCAGCGCAATCTTCTTTGTCACGATTGGCCTGCTTTTCGACCCGAAGATGCTGGCGAAATACTGGGTGCCCGTCGCGATTATCACCGTGGCTTTCGTCGCCGGGAAAATCATTGCCTGCTCTTTCGGCTCTTTTGTGGGCGGCAATGACCAGCGGACTTCGCTGCGGGTCGGCACGGGTTTGGCGCAAATCGGCGAGTTCTCGTTCATCATCGCTTCGCTGGGCATGACGTTGAAGGTGACAAGCGATTTTCTTTATCCGATTGCCGTCGCGGTTTCGGTTGTGACCACCCTGATGACGCCTTACCTGATCAAGAGTGCGGACGGGCTGGTCGGGTTTTTCGAACGGGTTTCGCCGCAACGGCTGCTGCGTTCAATGGAGGTTTATACGAGATGGATGGGGCAGCTCGGCGCGCAACGGCACCAGACGCTTGCGGCGAAGCTCATCCGGCGCTGGCTATGGCAGATAGGCCTGAATGTCGTGATGATAGGCGCGGTATTTATCATCGCGGCGTTCATCGGCCAGCAACGGCCAGAATGGCTGCGCAGGCTCGCGATCGACGACCGGTGGCTGCAGGCGGCGTTGTGGCTGGCCGCCGCGCTGGTCGCGTTGCCGATCTTTGTCGCCCTTCTGCGCAAGCTGCAGGCGCTCGGCCTCTTGCTGGCCGAGACGCGGGTTGGGACCGCAGGAACCGCGGAACGAACGGCCGCAGCCCGCAACATCGTCTCACAAGGCGTGCCGCTGGCCGGCATAGTGGCGCTGGCATTGTACGTGTTACTGCTCAGCTCGGCGCTGTTGCCGCCGGATGAGATCCTTTTCGTGCTTGCGGGCGTGGTCGTGCTGCTCATGTGGCGCTTTTGGCGCACGCTGATCAGGCTCTATTCCATTGCGCAGGTCGCGCTGGAGGAAACGCTTGCGCAATCGCCGGAGCCGCGCGCCTGCGAACCAGCTCGGCCGATGCCGCTGATGCTGCGCGATGCCAACCTGGAGGTGGTGGCGATCAGCGACGGCGTGGTCGCGGCCCGGAAATTGATTCGGGAACTGGAACTGCGTTCGCGCACCGGCGCCAGCATCGTGGCCATCCAACGCGACGGCGCGAACATCATCAATCCATCCGCCGAGGACGAGCTTTTGCCCGGCGATCAGGTCCTATTGCTCGGCACGCGAGCGCAAATCGAGGCCGCGAAATTGGTGATGACCGAGAAGGGTTGATTCGCCCCTACGGATTCAGATTCAACAGGAGCAAACAGAGGAAACAGAGGTGAGTGGCGAGTGGCGAGCTAGTCACTCGTCACTCGCCACTCGCTACTCATCGTTACGTCACGGATTCTCCAACGCGCGATAGAATCGGCGCGTAAGGTTGGTTTGTGTGTCCTCCAGGCGGATCGCGCCGCTGACGATGGACATCTGGTTGGTGAGCTGCACCCATACAGCGCTGTTCAGGTTGCTGTTCCCGAACACACGCACTTTTGCAAGCTGGGCCGGTGTGACCGCCGAACCGTCGTCGTTGCCGATGGTGAGCCTGTAGCGCCCATTGGCCAGACGCAACGGCGGTTGCAACTCAAGCTGGCGCAAACGCACCGCCAGGTTGCGATCCCCGCCCGCGGCGATGGCAATCACATTCCCGATATCCGGCACGTCTGTCTGGCCATTGTTGGGATTGCCCCAGGCGACGACGCGCCCGTTCTGGAGCAGGGCAATGCCATGGTTCGCGCCGGAGGCGATTGCCCTGGCGGGGGCGGTAAAGGGCGGAATATTCGTCTGGCCGACGGTGCCGCTGCCCCAGGCGACGACGGTGCCATTACTGCGCAAGGCGAAGCTGTGGCGGTCGCCTGCGGCCAGGGCCATCACATTCGACAGGCCTGCGGGAGGATTCGCTTCGCCGAAGAGATTCTGCCCGCCCCAGCCGCGCACCGTGGAACTGGACCGCACCGCGAGGCTGTGTTCCAGGCCCGCGCCAACCGCCCGCGCGGCTCCCAGGTTGGGCGGGGGTGTGGCGCGGCCGTCGTCGTTTCGGCCCCACCCAATCACTATTCCGTTAGTCTGCAGGGCCAGGCTATGGTCCGCGCCAGCGGCGATGGCCACGACGTTGGAATGCGGGGGAACGGCCGTCTGGTTGAAATTATTCCGCCCCCAGGCGATCACCCGTCCATCGGCGCGCAAACCAACGCTGTGTTCTCGTCCGGCGGCGATGGCGACGAGGTTGGTGGCTTGCGGCGGTGCACCTGCCTGACCGTGGGTGTTGTCGCCCCAGCCTGTCACCGTGCCGTCGGCTCTGAGGGCAAGGCTGTGCGCTCCACCCACGGCTACAGCGATCACATTTCCAAGGTTCGGCGGGGGAGTGACGTCGATCCATTGCGTGCCGTTCCAGACCTGGCTCTGACCCCAGGGAACGACGATCGATGCTGACGGCTGCGGCGCCAATACTGTCAGCGCCGCACTATCGCTCATAACGCTGCCGAATTGATTGGTCACGAGGACCGAGTAGTTGCCCGCGTCACTGGCCTGGACATTGGCCAGGGCGTAAGTGGAATTATTGGCGTTGGCTATCGGCGCGCCATTCTTGTGCCACTGGTAACCGTCCGCATGTTCAGCGATCACGCTGAACCCGACACTGCTGCCTGAGCTCACGGTCTGGCTTTGCGGGTGGGTAACTATGTTGGGCAACGGCACTACTGTGAGAACGGCCACCTGGCTTGTCAGCGCCCCAAAGTTGTTCGTGACACGAACACTGTAGTTTCCAGCGGCCGCGGGCTGAACATTCACCAATGTGAGCGTCTGATTGATGGCACCGAACACGTTGGTTCCGTTTTTCAGCCACTGGTAGGTGAGCGGGGCGGTTCCCCCCGCAACTACCCGCAGGGTGACGGTGCTGCCCACAGCCACAGTCTGGTTGGTCGGGTGCTGGGCGATGAATACCGGCACATTCACCTGGAGGAAGGCGTTTGAGCTTGTCACGGCGCCGAGCGCGTTGCTGGCCACAACCGAATAATTGCCGATGTCGTTGGTGGTGACGTTGAAAAGCGAAAACGAATTGTTCGTGGCCGTGTTGATTGGAACGCCGTTTTTGCGCCATTGATATGTGATCGGTTGGCTGCCGCTGAGTGAGACGGTAAAGGTCACGGTGGCGCCGGGGAACACCGCCTGGTTTTGAGGATGGGCGCTGATGACGACGGGTTCAAGCCGCAAGCCGAGGCTATGGCTCTCGCCCGCGGCGACGGCGACCACATTGGATGTACCAGCGGGCGGATTGGGATCGCCAGTCGGCGGGGCGCCTCGCGCGACCACCGTGTTGTTCGCGAGCACGTAGAGACTGTGGCTGGAGCCCGCGCCAATAGCCTTGATGCCCGATAAGCCAGAGACGTTACATTGGCCGGCATTGTTCTGCCCCCAGGCGAAGACCGCGCCATTGCTCATCAGGGCGACAATGTGATTCAGGCCAGAGGCAATCGCCTTGACGCCAGTTAGCCCCGTCGCCGGGGCTTTCAAATTGTAAACGTTCAACTTGTCGCCCCAGACGAACACCCGGCCGTCGCTGCGCAAAGCAACCGAATGCGTTCCACCCGCCGCAATGGCTGTGACGTTATTCAAGCCCACGGGTGGAATGCGTTGGTCTTCATTGTTAGAGCCCCAACCCGAGACCAGCCCGTTTTGGACGGCGAGACTGTGACGGTCGCCGGCGGCAATCGCGGTCACATTCGTGAGACCAGAAGGCACGTTAGTCTGCCCGGCGTCGCCCTCGCCCCAGGCGATCACCCGCCCGTCGGCGCGCAAAGCCAGACAGTGCGTCCCGCCGGCTGAAATGGCGACGGAGTTCGCGGCGGCGCCAGGGACATTCCGGATGCCAAACGGGTTAAAGCCCCAAAGGTAAATGCTTCCGCTGGCATTCAGAGCCATGCTGTACTGATCGGCAGCGGATATCGCAACGATGTTCGTATCGCCTGGAACGTTGGTTTGGCCAAACGTGCTGTCGCCCCAGGCGATTACCCTTCCGACCGGTGCGCCGCGGGACACTGCAGAAACAAGAAATAACGCGATCAGGGCGCAAAAGAGCCGTGTCATAAGGTGCTCAGGTAACTTCATGTTAGACCCAATACCTTACCAAATCTCAAGTCAATGGCAACAGGCCCAAGTGTTTCACATATTTCTACGTCCCTCTCACACCCGCCCACGATCGCGGCACCTCTCCGCGTGGTGGGCAGCACTGGGTGCTCCAAATTAGTTGTGTTCGCGCCCAGGGATTTCTGCTACTTACCTTTACATGGGCACCCCAAGGACGTGCGCGACGTGCGGCGGCGTGATTCCCGAAAGCGCTTCAGACGGATTATGCCCGAATTGCCTCCAACAGGCTGAGTCTTCCGCTGTGGTAAGCACGATTCGCGACCCGAATCAAGCAACCGCCGATCCGACAACCGTTTCAACCCCTTCAACTCTTCAACGGCTCAACGATTTAACGGCCAGCACTGAGCGCATTGGCCATTACAAGCTCCTGCAAAGAATTGGCGAGGGCGGGTTTGGGGTCGTTTACCTCGCGGAGCAGGAGCAGCCGGTCAAACGCCGCGTCGCTCTGAAAGTCATCAAGCTCGGCATGGACACGCGCCAGGTCATCGCCCGTTTCGAAGCCGAGCGTCAGGCCCTGGCGCTGATGGATCATCCCAACATCGCCAAGGTGCTCGATGGCGGGGCCACAGACGCCGGTCGCCCCTACTTCGTCATGGAACTGGTCAAGGGCATCAAGATCACCCAGTACTGCGACCAGAACCGTGTCGGGTTGAAGGAGCGCCTGGATTTATTTCTGCAAGTCTGTCACGCCATTCAACACGCTCACCAGAAAGGAATCATCCACCGCGACATCAAGCCTTCGAACATCCTGGTGACGATGCACGACGGAGCGCCCGTGCCCAAAGTGATCGACTTCGGCATCGCCAAAGCCACGGAGCAACGGCTGACCGACAAGACGCTATTCACGGCCTACGACCAATTCATGGGCACGCCGGCCTACATGAGTCCGGAGCAGGCGGAGACGAGCGTGCTGGACATCGACACGCGCAGCGACATCTACAGTCTGGGCGTGCTGCTCTATGAATTGCTGACGGGCCGGACCCCGTTTGAGAACGAGGAATTGCTGCAACGCGGCATTGAGGAAGCCCGACGCGCTATCCGCGAGGAGGAACCGCCGCGACCTTCCACTAAACTCACCGAACTCGTAGCAGCCGACGTAAGGAGGCTCACTTCAAAATCCGAGATTCAACAATCCGAAAAGGACAGAGCCTCCTTACGTCGGCTGCTACAGGAGCGGAAGGATAAAATCAACTTCGTGCGCGGCGACCTTGATTGGATCGTGATGAAGTGCCTAGAGAAAGACCGCACGCGGCGTTACGAGACGGCCAACGGTCTGGCGATGGACGTAAAACGCTTTCTCAACCAGGAACCGATCACCGCCCGTCCGCCAAGCAACATTTATCGCTTCCAAAAACTCGTTCGCCGCAACAAAGCGGCCTTCGCTGCCGCGGCAATGGTCGTTGCGGCATTGGTGTTAGGTCTTGCCGGAGTATCGTGGCAATGGCGCCGCGCTAACACAAATCGCGCGCTGGCCGAGGATCGCCTGTACGTGTCTGACATGAACCTGGCGGGACAGGCAGTGGAAGATCGAAACTTTGGCACTGCGCAAGAACTGCTCCAACGGCATCGGCACAGAGCTCGCGAGCGGCTTGGTTGGGAATGGCGTTATCTGTGGCGGCGCTCGCGCGGTGATCAGGTCGCCACGCTTCGCGGTCACACGACGCGTGTTCGCTCAGTCTTTTTTTCAAGCGATGCCCGTAGTCTGGTCACACACAGCCAGGATAAGGTTTTGATGGTCTGGAACCTCGCCACGCGGCGCGCTGAACAGGTGATAACAAACATCAGCGTCACTGTCGGCTTCATGCCGGACGGCAGCACTCTATTGGTGCAGCGAACCGATGGCTGGATTGGTACCTGCGCGGCGCAGACCGGCCAATTCCAGCCGTTACTCCAGGAAACAAATATCCTGCGCACTTTGCTGCCGGACGGACAGACAGTGTTGGTAGCCGGTCCGCCGGGTGACAGGCCAGCTCCAGTCCTGCTTCGCAACTTATTCACGCGCGCATCCGGCTTCTCCGTGCCGGCGGAACGATGCCCCATCTACTCGAACGTCCGAGGTAGTGAGGAGGGAAACTTCATTAGCGTCAGCCCAGATGGAGGCAAACTGGCCGTGCTGCAGAATCGCACGGATACCACGAATGGGCTGGTGGATGTGTGGGAAACATCTTCGTCTCGTCTCCTGGCAGCACTTCCACTGTCAGACCCCGTGGTGAGAGTGGGATTTGGAAGCGGAAACAGGCTCGCAGTCAGCGGCGCCGGTGGGCGTGTGACGATGTGGAAGCTGGGCCTGGACCTGGCCACGAAGACGGATTCGCTCGTTCTTCAGGCGCATGAAAGCTGGGTCCACGCCGTCGCCTTCTCCTCGGACGGCCAAACGCTGGCGACAGCCAGTTCGGATGCTACTATCAAACTGTGGGACACGGGCACGGCTAAACTGCTCGAAACCTTCCAAGGCCACTTGGGACCAGTCGAATGCCTGAGCTTTTCTGCCGACGACAAATGGCTGGCGACCGGCGGACGCGACACCACTGTCCGGCTCTGGATGCCCGGCCAAAGACGGGCACCCGAGAGAATTCCTGGAACACACCCGATCGAGACCTTTGCCGTCTCTATGGATGGCCGACTTCTCGCGGGGGGTATTTACACTGGGAGCCCGACCGGCTCCCTGGTAAAGGTCTGGGAACTCCCGACCTTCAGGGAATTAGCCACTCTGACCAACGCGGGAGATGTGGTCATGTTTTCCCGCGACGGCCTGAGTCTGACAACGCTGGGTGATACCTTTAAGCAGTGGAACCTTTCCAACGGCAGCTTGGAGAGAACCTTTCCCGGTCCGGCCAACTGCGACCTCAGCCGGGGCTACTTGTGCCACACCTCACGAGATGAGCGTCTGGTGCTGGTGGACACGCACGGCACAAACTTTCTCTTTGACGCTGCTGGCTTGGAGCCAATTCTTACTTTTCCAGTCTGGCCGGCTCATCGGGGGAAAACGCGTACGTCGGTGTTTACGGCGGATAACCGCGTTGTGATCACCGCCAGCGACGATGGCACACTCCACTTCTATGATCTGGGTGAAAAACGGACGCTCGAAGTCCGACGGGTCAGCCACGAATTTCTTAGCAGGCCGGTGGTTTCTCCGGATGGGACGTCATTGGCAGTCGGGGCAGGGAATACTCTAATTTACGTGTGGGACTTGCGAACCCGTACGCCCCTTTGGACCCTGCGAGGTCACCGCCAAACGCCAGGCATTTTCGGGTTTACCCCGGATGGGCGCAGGATGGTTACTTCCAGCGGCGACGACATAAAATTGTGGGACGTGGCCTTGAGACAGGTCGTCCTCACGCTCCCGTACCGTGGCCGCGAAGAAGCAATCCCGGATTTAAGAGGAGGGCTCTTCCTATCTGGAGGCGACATGCTGTTGGCCTGGGATGACGGTGGCAACTTCGCCTCCTGGCGTGCGGCGACGTGGGAGGAAATAGAGTCAGCGGAGAAACAGGAGGCTGCAAGATGAGCACACGCTGTCAATGGCTTGGGTGTCGGGCGAAGCCGGCGAACTGGCTCAACCGTCTCTTTGTGTTTGTGCTTCTCCTTAACTCTCAGTTCGTGGTCCTCAGCCAGTCCGACAATTTCAATGATGGCGACGATCTCGGCTGGACACGCGTGGATTATAGCAGTCAGGGTGGGCCAGTCGGCACATTCACCGTCACCAACGGTGCATATCGCCTCCATTATTTAATATCGAGCAACGAAATGGTCAGTTTCGGTTTTCCTCGAATCGCAAGTTATCCTGCTGACAACAATGTTTTTGCCGATTTCTATTTGCAGGTCGATTTGCTGGATTGGGAGCGCCAACTGGTAGGATATGCTTTGCAGGGCTTTGGTTTGATGGCGCGCGCTCAGCCGGACATCCAAACCAATGGTTTCAGTGGTTACTTCTTTCTCTTCGAACCCGACATGTTCATTGACTTCCTGCGCTTTGAGCCGGATGGCACATGGTGCCAATGCTCTCAAGATTCGAGTATTCTTCCGCAGGACCCAAAGACGCAGTACCGCCTCGTGTTTACCGGTACGGGTCCAGCGTTGTACGGTCAGCTTTATGATCTCAAGGATCTCACAACGCCGATCCAGGAAATTTCGACCGTCGATAGCTTTTACGCGGAGGGAATATGTGGCTTATGGGGCATGGACTTTATCGGCTACCAAAATTTCCACGGAATACCTACTCCGTTCACACCCAACAGCACTGGTCCGATCGACGCGACCTTCGACAACTACGTTGCTACAAACAACCCGCCTCCAATAACCATCATCCACCATCCTTCGAGTCAGACTGTGGTGGAAGCGGCGCCTGTAACCTTCAGCGTCCAAGCCGAAGGTGCGCCCCCGCACACCTATCAGTGGATGAAAAACGGTCTCGATATCGCGGGTGCGGAGAAAGCCAGGTATTCGCTGAGGGCGGAACTGGCCGACCAGGGCGCCACGTTCAGCGTGCGCGTCAGTAATTCGTTCAGCACTCAGATGAGCAGCAACGCCGTCCTGACTGTTTTATCCAATGTGACACCGCCTCGCGTCGTGAACGCGATTGGGATGTTGGATCCAACCAAAGTAGTGATTACGTTCTCAAAGCCGATGAGCCGATTGGCCGCGACCGATCCCTTCAATTACGGACTGGAAGCCGTAGGCGGCGCGTCACCAGGCATTCTCGACGCCGAGTTAACCAATGGGACGACTGTAGTGCTTACCACCGAAGCGCGCATTCCAGATGTAAACTATGTGCTTACGGTCCGCTATCTGCGCGATGCCACGTCGCTGCAACTCGAGATCTCCCCAAACCCCACGCTGCGCGATTTGGCCCGGGAAGTACAATTGGTCGCCGGTGACATGCAGCCTTGGGCGTACTTCCAGTCCGATCGTGATCCGGGAAGCGGTTGGCAACGGCCCGGTTTTGATGATGCGGCCAGCGGTTGGGCGATTGGTCCAGCGCTTTTCGATGGTAAGCGTCCCCCGGGCCGCACTGAAGTCGGGACGCAGCCAGTTCGCACCATGCTGAACCTGACTAATCCTCCCACAGCCACCCAGATCACGCTGACATATTACTTCCGCACTCGCTTCAATGTTCCTGAACGGATTGAGGGAGAAAAGCTCAACCTCCGTTGCTTTGTGGATGACGGGGCCGTGTTCTACATCAATGGGGCTGAAGTGTTCCGATTCAATATGCCGCCCCCGCCGACGGTAATCACGTATTATACCTTTAGTTCCACATTCCGCGATGCGGAAGTTTACGATGGCCCTTACGAAGTTCCGGCCACGAATCTTGTTGCAGGCGAAAATCTCCTCGCGGCCGAAGTGCACCAGACCAACCTCGGTAGCTCGGACATTGACTTTGCCGCACAGCTTACGGCCATCCTGCCACCACCTCCCGCAAGACTGAGAGTTACGCCTTTGGGTGTGCGAACGACGATTTCTTGGTCGGGAGCAGGCTATCTGCTCGAGGAGGCGCACGCCCTGCGAGGTCCGTGGAGTCTCAGTCCGCTTCAGGATAATCCGCAGACGATCGCTTCGGACGAAAACACCCGATTTTATAGACTGCGGCAATAGTCATGCGCGGCACTTAATATTCTCTAAGACTTTGCCTATGGATCGTTCAAAACTTTCATCTCTGGCGGCGGTCTGCTTCCGAACCGGCGCTAGGGCGCACAGCAAACCGATGAGGTGGGAAAGTCAGCGCGAAATACAGTAGGAAAGTGAGCACAGCGCGAACATGTTCGGAATGCGGCGTGGTAGTGCCTGCCAACGTGCCGGAAAGTCTGTGCTCTACTTGCCGCGAACGCCTGGCACGCACCGACGCTCAGAGCACCGTCGCCGACCCGTCCACTCAAACTGCTTCGGCCCTTAGCTCTTCAACCAACGACCATACTCCCGCTTCAACTTTTCAACCCTTCAACTCTTCAACCGGCACCGAGCGCATCGGCCATTATAAACTCTTGCAGAAGATCGGCGAGGGCGGGTTTGGTGTCGGCTATCTCGCCGAACAGGAACAGCCGGTCAGAAGGCGAGTCGCGCTGAAGGTGATCAAGCTCGGCATGGACACCCGCCAGGTGGTCGCCCGCTTCGAAGCCGAACGCCAGGCCTTGGCCCTGATGGATCATCCCAACATCGCCAAGTTTTTTCAAATAGCATATCCTGCGTGGTAAGCAGCTGAATTCGCTCACTCCCGCTAAAAAATCCTTTGGCGATGGGCGCTACAGGCAATAGTGTTGCTGCGCAATCGGGCACATGCAACAGTTGACGATGTCTCCCAGCCCCGGCAGCCGCGTCTTGCGGTTCGTCGGGGATCGTTTGCCGTTCTCTCTGCAGTGGAACAGCGGCCAGGCGCTGCCCGCCGGTTGGCGCGGCATGTTGCGCACGAATCTTGGCCGGGCAGCGGCACTGCGGCGGGAGATCATTCATGCCCATACTGGCCTGCTCGGGCCGGCGGCCAGTTCGTGGCACGATATTCCGATGGAGGCCGACGCGACCGTGTGGCACTGCCAACTGTGCCTGGCGGAGCCCGGCTATTTTAAAGCAAAAGCCTACGCGGTTGACGAGCGGGGGCGGCAGCACTGGCCCGATGGACCGGATGTCGGCGTCAGTGTTCATCCCGATGCGTATCGGAGCGCCAATACGATTTACTGCGCTTTCGTACGCATGTTCGGTCCCACCCGGACGGCAAAGACGGCCGAGTCGCCATCACGGGAACGGCAATTGGCACAACTGGACCGCGAAGGCTATACCGTGATCCCGCCGTCGGGAAAGTTGCGGGACGTGGTCGCGCAATTGCCGCATATTGTTGACACGCTTGGCTGCCGGATTTTGCACCTGCTGCCCGTGAACCCCACGCCGACGACGTTTGCGCGCTTCGGGCGGTTTGGGAGCCCATACGCGGTGCAGGATCTTACCGCGATCGACCCGGCGCTGGTCGAGTTCGACAGGCGCACGACTGGCATTGACCAGTTCCGCGAGTTGACTTACGCGATGCACTTGCGGGGCGGGCGCGTTTTTCTCGATGTGGTGGCAAATCACACGGGGTGGGGATCCACGTTGCAGGAGCAGCATCCGGAGTGGTTTCTGCGCGAGGAGAAGGGGCCGGCTGAAGCCGAAAACAAGGGAACAGATTCAACAGGAGCAAACAGAGGAAACAGAGAAAAAAATCTCAATCTCCGTTCTCTCTGTTCCCTCCTGTTCAGATTCCCCCCTGAAGCCGAAAACAAGGGAAACTTTGTCAGCCCCGGGGCGTGGGGCGTGACGTGGGAGGATCTGGTGGAATTAGACCACCGGAATCCCGCGCTCTGGGAGGAACTGGCCGAAGTGTTCCTGACGTGGTGCCGCCGCGGTGTGGATGGGTTCCGCTGTGATGCGGGCTATAAGATACCGGTGGCAGCGTGGCGTTATATCACCGCGCGGGTGCTGGACGAGTTTCCGGCGACGATTTTTCTGCTGGAGGGCCTCGGGGGAAGCTGGCAGGCCACTGAAGATTTGCTGACCGAAGGGGGGATGCAGTGGGCTTATTCGGAATTGTTCCAGAATTACACCGCACGCGACGTGGTCAATTACCTCGATTACAGCCTGCGGCAGAGTGAACGGGTGGGGCTCTACGTGCATTATAGCGAGACGCACGATAATGATCGGCTGGCGCGCCTGGGACGGAAATGGTCCTTGCTGCGAAACGGCTTGTGCGCCCTGACGAGCGTTAGCGGCGGCTATGGGTTTACTTGCGGAGTGGAATGGCTTGCCGACGAGAAGCTGCAAGTGCACCAGAGCCGGGGGCTGGCCTGGGGCAGTCAGCAAAACATTGTTCCAGAGTTGAGCCGCTTGAATCGGCTGTTGCGCGATCACCCGTGCTTTCTCGACGGCGCGACGCTGGTGCGCTTGAGCGCGAATGACGCGCCAGTGTTCGCCCTCAGCCGGACATCGGCCGAGGGCCTGGATCGTGTCCTCGTGCTGGTCAATCCGGACACGAGCGCCAGCCATCGTTTTCCTCTCAGCCGCGCGACTTACGCGGAACTTGGGGAACCGAAGGTTGATTTGCTTGGCGGCACCATTCAACAGATTCAACAGGAGCAAACAGAGGAAACAGAGAAAAAAATCTCAATCTCCGTTCCCTCAGTTCCCTCCTGTTCCGATTCCCTGGCAGTGGAAGAGCGCAGCCCGACCGAGTTGATTTTCACGCTTGGACCCGCGACGAGTTATTGCCTGAGCGCGGCGGAGCAGCCCGCGGGCTTGCGGGGTGAGGCCTACCGCCAGGCGCGCGCGCGGGCGGCGTGGGGTTTGGCGGCAGTGAGCCACGTGCTGCCGGTGGAGGCGATTGGGCCTTATGACTGGCCAGACCTGGCGCGGCAGGTCGAGTTGAATCCTTGCGCCTTCCTGGCAGCAGTAAGCTATCTGGACGCCGAGGGGGCGAAGCGTAACCTCACTGACGCCATTCAACAGATTCAACAGGAGCAAACAGAGGAAACAGAG
>JAKEEH010000161.1 GCA_022616725.1 Limisphaerales bacterium
ATTCCTCCAGGCCCTTCAAAATCATCAGGTCTCCTTCCGAATCGACGTTCAGCAATTCGTTCGCAAACAAATCGAACCCGAGCGTCTCGATCAAACTGACGATCCGGCTCGCGCTCCCTTCGTCCAGGAACCCCATCCGCCGGCAATACACCACATCGAGAGCGATCCCGATCGCCACCGCTTCGCCGTGCCGGATCCGATAATCGGACAACTGTTCCAGCTTATGGGCCGACCAATGCCCAAAATCGAGCGGTCGGGCCGAACCGAATTCGAACGGATCTCCCGAAGTCGCAATGTGGTTCAGGTGCAGCTCGGCGCTGCGGTAAATCAGCCGCTGCATCGCCTCGGGATCGAACGCGCTCAGCTTCTGCGCGTCTCGTTCGATGCTTTCGAAGAACGAGGCGTCGCGAATCAGCGCCACCTTCACCGCCTCGATATACCCGGCTCGCTTGTCCCGCGGCGGCAGCGATGCCAGCATCTCAAAATCGTTGATCACCGCGAACGGTGGCGCGAACGTCCCGATAAAATTCTTCTTCCCGAACGCGTTGATCCCGTTCTTCACGCCCACGCCCGAATCATCCTGGCTCAAGGTTGTCGTCGGAATGCGAATATGCCGCATGCCTCGATGGGCCGTTGCCGCCGCCAGCCCCACCACGTCCAGGATCGCACCCCCGCCCACCGCAATCACGTAGGAATGCCGGTCCATATGATACCGGTCGATGTGCGACTGGATCTCCGACACGTGAAAATACGAATTCTTCACCCGCTCGCCCCCTTCGAGGATCATCGGCGGGCACACCAGCTTCACCCGCTCGCCGCACCCGCCGAAATACGCTTCGATGCTCCGTGAAAGCCCCGGTTGCGCTTCGCCAAGCGATTCGTCCAGCACCACCAGCACTTTCGGGACCTGATTGGGCCGGTCTTCCAGCAGCACGTTGCGCAGCACCGGATTCGTCGAGCCAAACACGTGTTTGGTGAAATGCACCCGCTGCCGAAAGCTGATTTGAATTGTCCGTTCGATCAGAGACATGCGCCGGATTACACTGTGTAGCTTCCGGCGGGCTGATTCCAAGCCATATTTTAGATTCATCTGGAGGTACGAGGACCGTGCTTCGGGAATTGTTCCGATGGGGGCTATGGGAGTGACGCCCTGGGGGCAATTGGATCTCTAACGGTCTTAGCGGATCCACATGGTGTGGATCGGCGAAACTGCGTGGAATGTCCTAAAGCAAGGAAAACGACTAACGGAGAGGTCTCAATTCCTGATGGGGTCCTGCCCCTTGCAAAGCGACTGGAAATAGGCGGCTTCGGCATCGCCCATGTCTGCGCAGGCGTTGAGGTAATCGTCGTGCGCACGGTCCAGTTTGAGGTAGGTCCTTACGGTTTCAACGAATTGATCCTGGATTTCGCCAATCGCCTCCTCGACGTCGAAGCCTTCCGCTTTCAGAGCTTGTTCATTTTTGCGCAGCATTGCAATGACGCGACGCACTTCAGCCTGAATTTCTTCCAATTCTTGCAGGTGATCGAACATCTGCTCGGACGTAGCTGGAGCTGTGCCAGCCGTAGATTTGAGAATGGACAACGGGATTCGTTGGATTCCCAAAAAATACAGGATTACGACGACTCCACGGGCGGGAGACGGCTTTTATGCCGACCACTCCCGGCGACGCGAGCCGCACCGGATGCGGCATTTATCTGCTGCTCACGGCGGGATTTTTCCTGCAGCGGCAGTTTTTTCTATACCGTTGCGCCAGCAACAAATTTCCGGCGGAAGCCACGACGGTGATGAGCAAGGGCGCGAGAGAGAACATCGCGTAAAAAACAGGCCGGGCGCCGCGGCCAACCGCAGCGCCTTGTCTTCCATAATCACTTGCCGGCTTTTGAGCACGCTCCACCAGAATTTCATGCAGGAATATGCGACGGGGGTACCCCGGAAACAGGGGGCAGGACGGCAGCAAAGATGCTGGTTTCGGGCATTGCCGTTTTGCGGCCGCCCGGTATATTGAGCCCACGCCAGGGATTTGCCTGGATGATAGTTAATATGGATGTTTTAAAAGTCATTTTTATCGTTTTGGAAGTGCTGTTGCTGTTTAACGTGCTCATTTTTGCGCACGAACTGGGGCACTTCCTGGCCGCGAAATGGCGCGGGTTGAAGGTGGAGCGATTTGCCATCTGGTTCGGCAAACCGCTTTGGAAGAAGAACATTGGAGGGGTGGAATACATCCTCGGGACGATCCCGGCAGGCGGCTATGTCTCCCTGCCGCAAATGGCGCCCATGGAAGTCTTGGAAGGCAAGGCGGATCAGCCGAGAGAGGAGCTGCCTCCGGTATCCGCCCTGGACAAGATCATTGTCGCCTTCGCCGGCCCTCTCTTCAGCTTCGGCCTCGCCATCGCTTTCGCGCTGATCGTGTGGGCGGTCGGGCGCCCGGTCAGCCAGAGTGAGAGCACTACCGTGGTCGGGTTTGTCGAGACAAATTCGCCCGCCGAGCGCGCCGGTATAAAAGTCGGCGACCGGATCGTCGCGGTGGACGGCAAACCGGTTTCAAAATTCGGCGGCATGGGCGACAGTATCACCTGGCGGATCGTGCGCAGCGAAGACAAGGTGATTCCGATTGTGGTGGAGCGCAATGGCGAGCGTCTTTTGCTCGAGGCGGAGCCGCGCAAGGAGAAGACCCACTTTTGGCAGCGAGCGAGTCTGCGCCAGATCCTGATTGAGCCCGCCTATACGCCGGTGGTGAGCAAAATGGAAAAGAACAGCCCGGCGTTATTTGCGGGTCTGAAGGCGGGCGACGAGGTCCACGAGGTGGGCGGAAACAAGATTTATCATCTGGTCGGCTTGATCAATCACATCCAAAAAGCAGGGACAAACGCCATTACGCTCACAATACGGCGAGACAGTGAGTTCAAGCACGTGACCCTCTCCCCTGAAATCGTCGAGATCCCTGGCGAGGGCAAAAAGCCTTTGATCGGAGTGACCGAATGGAGCGGCATCATCCGGATCGTGCATCCCGGTGTTTTCGAGCAGATCCATGCCAGCGTGGACGCGATGGTGAGTACGTTCGGCGCCTTATTCTCCCGCAAATCGGACATCAAGCCGCAGCACCTCAGCGGCGCGGTGAAGATCATGAACATTTATTACGTTCTGTTCAAAAGCGAACAGGGCTGGCGGCTGGCGCTTTGGTTCAGCGTCATCATGAACGTGAACCTGGCAATCCTGAACCTCCTCCCCATCCCGGTCCTGGACGGTGGCCATATCCTGCTCGCCATTGTCGAGGGGATACGCCGGCGGCCCGTCAGCATCAGGATACTGCAGGCGTTGCAAACGAGTTGCGCGGTGATCATCATCGGTTACATGCTTTACATCGCGTTCTACGACGTGCAGGAGTTGCCTTGGAATCGTAAGGCGGACAAACGGCCCGAGATCAAGTTTTCGCCCAAGCTTGGACCGCCGCCCGCTCAACCATGAGCGCGACGGCCTACTGTCGGTCGCCTTATTTCTTTGAGCCGCGGCTGACCCGCGAGGTGGTCGTCGGTGATCCACAGCGCGGCGGAATTATCGTCGGGGGCCATCACCCTGTAGTCATGCAGTCGATGCTGACGTGCGATACGATGGATACCGCCGCGTGCGTGCACCAGACACTGGATCTCGTCGCCGTCGGCTGTCAACTCGTCCGTATCACCGCGCCAACGGTCAAGGACGCCGCCAATCTCAACAACATTGTCGCTGAACTCCGCGGGCGCGGCTGCCTTGTGCCCATCGCGGCGGATATACATTTCAAGCCTGAAGCGGCGATGGAAGCCGCCAAATGGGTCGAGAAAGTTCGGGTCAATCCCGGCAACTATGCCGACTCGAAGAAGTTCGCGGTCAAGGAGTACACGGACGAACAATACGAAGCCGAGTTGAGGCGAATCGAGGAGCGGTTCACGCCGCTGGTGAAAGTTTGCAAGGAACTTCGCCGCGCGATGCGCATCGGCACCAATCACGGCTCGCTCAGCGACCGTATCATGAACCGGTTCGGCGATACGCCGCTGGGCATGGTCGAGAGCGCCCTCGAGTTTGCGCGCATCGCCCGCAAACACGACTATCACAACTTTGTGTTCTCGATGAAATCGAGCAATCCGAAGGTGATGATCGAATGTTACCGGATGCTGGTCGCCCGGCTTGACGAACTCGGGCCGGACTGGAATTACCCCATCCACCTTGGGGTTACCGAAGCCGGCGACGGCGAGGATGGCCGGATCAAGAGCGCGATCGGGATCGGGTCTTTGTTATGCGACGGCCTGGGCGACACCATCCGGGTTTCACTGACCGAAGACTCGCCCAACGAAATCGCCGTCTGCCGCGATTTGCTCGCGCAGGTGCCCGTCCTGACACTTCAACCCTCCAGCGATTCAACGATTCAACGATTCAACGATTCAACGATTCCCTTCAACCCATTCAACTACGAACGCCGTCGGACACCTGAAATCGAGATCGCCGACGGCATCCGCGCCGGCGGCGAACAAACCATTCGCGTGGTCGTCACACAGGCCACCTGGGACAAGGTGACGCCGAAGATTCGTCCCAAAGACGATGTCCGTCCCGAAGCCGTTTACGAAGAGCTGAACGTTTACGAAGTCGATCCCACCGCCGACTTCGATGTCAACTGTGACACCCAACTCGTCACCGTAAAGGACGATATCGGGCTGCCGCCAATTACCGCCTTCCGGCTGCTTGCCGCCAAACTGAAGGCCCTCGGCCGCACTAATCCGATCCTGCTCAAAGACTGTCTTGCCTTTGAGCCCGCACCGCTGCCGCCCAATATCGCGCTCTTGCGCGCCTCAGTCGTCATCGGCTCGCTGCTCGCCGACGGAATCGGCGACGCGATTCTGATTCGCGGCGAGGCTGGCGCTGGCCAGTCCCTGCGGCTTGCATTCAATATCCTGCAGGCGGCGGGGTGCCGATCCTTCAAGACCGATTACGTCGCGTGCCCATCCTGCGGGCGCACGTTATTCAACCTGCAAACAGTCACGGCCCGCATCAAAGCCCGCACTGAGCACCTCAAAGGCGTGAAGATCGCCATCATGGGGTGCATTGTGAACGGTCCCGGTGAAATGGCCGACGCCGATTTCGGCTACGTGGGCGGTGCGCCCGGCAAAATCAACCTTTACGTCGGCAAAACCCCGATCAAATTCAACATCCCCGAAACCGAAGCCGTCGAACGCCTCGTCGATCTCATTCGCGAACACGGCAAATGGGTCGATCCCGCGCCCCAGCCGCACACGGTGTCTCACTCAACTTCCGTTGGGTGAACCGGCGTCGCCGGTCACGACATGGCCGACCGCGCGGCAGATTGGATGCGCAGTCAGAAATTCCTCGAACGGAAACAGTAAGAACTCTCAAGCTTCTTCCTATTGCGCATTCGCTCGCTTGTCCCATTCCATTCGTCTGATACGGATGCCCTTCAGGCTCGGGAGCAGATCAGCGATATACCACTCCCCGGCGCTGTGTATCAACTCAGGCGCGGCCACAGGCAGGCTGCACACCAGGGACCGGTCATCATCGATGCCAAAGTTGAGCGGATCGCGCGAGTGATACACGCGCGTGATCGCGTCTTTCCCGTAACGTTGCGTGCGAAACAGATAAAACTCGCCGCGACTATGTTCGACGACGAACGGGCATTCCGCCGAAAACGGGTTTGTCCCGGCCTCGCCGCCATACGCCACCTTTTTTGAATCACTCCACTCGCGGGTGTCCTGGCTCGTCCGGCAATATACCGCGCCTTGCTTATGCGGGTAGGCCGTATAGTAGCAGTGCCAGGTCCCGTTTATATTGATCACCATGGCGTCCCGCGTATTGTTGCCTATGCCCTCGGTGAACATCCCTGTCTTACCGTCGCCGTTCAGCCGTCGCGTGAAGCCTTTTCCGTCATGGCTGATGGCCGCGCAGATGTTCTCCCAATCCCCATAAAACATGTGGAACACCTCGCCGATTTTCACCACGTGAGGCGCCTGCAGTCCTCCGGGCGTTTCGCCATGGCGCGCTTCTGCCTGCATGGCAATGCCCAAAGGTTTCCAATTCGCGCCCGTCAAACGCGCTCCTTCCCATCGATGGAACAGTCGTGTTTTCCCGCCGCATTTGGTGCCACGGATGCAAGACCACAACTGCCAGGTTCCGTCCACCGCTTGCCAGATTGCAAAGTCCACTGGCTGTTGTTTCGGGTCAGTCAATGGACCCAGATCGGGATCGCTTGCGATAGTCCATCCCTCCCCGTGAATCCTGGGCTGGAGGATCGGCGCGGACTGCGCGCCAACGCACAACGCTATCATCAAGCACACCATCATCGCTCTGCGTAGCATAATGGATTCTTACGCTCTTCGTTTCACAATGAAAAGCCGCAACAAAGAGCATTGGTGGGCTTCATCGGCAAAGCCAGGATCAGGCTGCGTCGAGAATTCGGTACATCACGTAGGCGTCCACAAAACCCTTATCGGCATGCCGAAAGGCGCCGGGCAAAGTCCCCACAATCTCAAACCCGAGGCTCTGCCATAATCTGACGGCTGGCTCATTCGACGACACCACGATGTTAAATTGCATCGCGCGGAATCCCAGCCGCGCCGCTTCTCGCAATGAATGCTTGCCCATTTCCCGGCCAATCTTCAGCCCGCGAGATGTCGGAGCCACCATATATGCGGCATTCGCTACATGCGATCCCCGCCCGGGTTGGTTCGGCTTAATGAGGTAACTTCCGACCACCTTTCCCGCGTTTTCCGCAACATAGGCATGGCTGCCGGCTTGAAACCAGAACGCGAGCGCCTCTTCCTTTGGCGTGTCGGCTTCGAACACGAATGCATCGCCAGTGGCGGCTACGGATTCAAAAATCGCCCAGATTGCGTTGCCGTCCTGGCGTGATGCCGAGCGGATTTTCACCATTTTGCCGTAGTTTGTTCAACGGCTTCGGGGGTCAGTCCAGGTCACGCCGAGAATTCGCTCAACACATTCAGCAACGCTTCCCGTCGTAGTGTCTATGTCGATGAAATGCGCCAGGGGCGGTTCATAGTCCTCGACAAAAAATCCCTCTTTGCCTCGGGCCGTCGCCGTGTGGACGTACACCTCAACCAGTTTCGCCTTCATTTTAAATTCCTCTCGCAGCCACCGGTAAGGCGACACGAACGACGCCGTCACATAGATCCCATCCTGGCTCAATTTTGCAGCGAGCTTCTGGCCAGCGCGGATGTTTCGGATTCGGCCCGCGCGCGAATAATCCCTGTTATCGGTGAACTCGCGCAATTCCTCTCCGTCGAGGTGCACAGCGGGCATCCCGCGCCGCCGCAACTCCGTCTTAAGCGCCGCCGCCAGCGTGCTTTTGCCGGAGCCCGGCTGCCCCGTGAACCAATAGATCATTCTTGCTTACCAGTTTGGCCAGTGACTGGCCGTTGGATATCTGGAAATTCACTCTGATACTCTCGCTTTACTAAATCAATAACTTGATGGCTGCGAACCAAGCTGACTTGGAATACCGCGCCAGGCTGAAAACCAGGCGGTCGCTTCGCCTGCTTACGAAGCGGTGAGTAAACCCCTTTACACCAGTTTCATTGGCCGCTGGCAACATTGCGCCAAATATTTCGCGCCATGCCTCCCGTTGCTGGAGCCGTTCGTCCGCGCGCCCAACAGGGGCGTAGATCGCTAA
>JAKEEH010000018.1 GCA_022616725.1 Limisphaerales bacterium
CTCGTCGGATTCAGCCTACCTCTGGGTTGAGCAGAGCATCGTCGGTTTCGGCAAGCTGGGCAAAAGCAAAAGAATCGCCGAGCAGGAAAAAGTTCAATCCATATCCGAGGCCGAGGCTCAGCGGTTGCGTGTGGTGAACGCCGTGCGGATGCTCTATTACGAAGCGCTGGGCGCGCAGACGATGGTTGATCTGCGCAAACGCCTCCTGGAACTGACGCGCGAGGCGGTGGAGATTTCCGAAGAACTTTTCAACGTCGGGCAGGCCGACCGCCCCAATGTGCTCTCCACCGAAATCGAATCGCAGCGCGCGGAGCTTGACCTGATGCGCGCCGAATACGATCTGGCGCGTGTCTGGAGAGTGATTGCGGCGGTCGTCAACGATCCGCAACTCAAAGCGTCTCTCAAACCCGCGCGGGTGGCAGGCTCGCTCGAAGCGGAAGCGCCGATGCTCAATCAGGAAGACTTGCTCGCCCAACTGTTGCGCGAAAGCCCGGAGATCAAAGCCGCGATCGCCGGCGTCGCGCGCGCAAAGGCCATGACAGATCGAGCCAAAGCCGAACCGAGGCCCGACATGTTCGTCAGAGCCTGGGTGGGACACAGCCGCGATTTCGCTGAGTTCTTCGGCGGCTTGACCGGCTGGGAGACCAGGGTCGAGGCCGGGGTCCGCATTCCGCTTTTCAACCGCAATCAGGGCAATGTGTCAGCCGCGACCGCCGAACTGATGAGCGCCGAAAAGGAGTTGCAGCGCGTCGAACTCGTGTTGCGCGCGCGGTTGGCGGAAGCGTTCAACAGCTATATGAATTCGCTGGCCGTGGCCGCGCGTTACAACCGCGAGATATTGCCCCGCGCGCAGAAGGCGTACGATATGTACCTATCGAAATTCCGGCAGATGGCCGCCGCCTACCCTCAAGCGCTGATCGCGCAGCGTACGCTCTTTCAATCCCAGACCGAATATGTCAACGCGCTCGTTGACCTCTGGAAGAACGTCGTTCAGTTGCGCGGGATGCTTCTGATGGGGGGGCTTGACGCGCCAAGTTCGGCGCTAAGCGTTGGGATGGAAAACACAAGGCGAGGCATCAGTTCGCCACTGGTATTCCCAAACGATCAATGAAAAAGGAATGGATTTATGAATCGTCGTAATTTTCTTCGTCGAACATCATTACTTGGAGCGGGGATGCTGGCCGGCCAATCGGTCAATGCTCAGCAACAGAACAAACCCGCTCAACAAGAACACAAACAACAGGATCATTCGCAACACGGGCAGACGAAGCCCGCCGCTCCGACTCCGAACAACCAGGCGCAGGGCCAGGCAGCTAATGGAACGGGCTTTCTGCCCGTTCACGCGCCCGATTTATCGAAGCTGCCTTACAAGCTGGAAGACGGAATCAAGGTATTTCACCTCGTGGCCGAGCCGGTGCGCGTCGAATTCCTGCCGAAATCTTCGTGGAGCGACGCTCGCCTCGTTGACGTCTGGGGCTACAATGGCAGTTGCCCGGGGCCGACGATTGAAATCATGGAAGGTGACCGCGTGCGAATTCTCTTTACCAACAAGCTGCCCGAGCCGACAACACCCCACTGGCACGGGCTTGAAGTGCCGATCTCACAGGACGGAGTGCCTGGCATCGGCCAGCAGTTGATCATGCCCGGCGAGACATACACCTATGAATTCTCGGTCAATCAAAACGGGACGTTCTTCTATCACTCGCACATGCCGATGCAGGAAATGCTGGGAATGATCGGGCTGTTCATCGTCCATCCGAAAAAACCGCACGAGCCGCGGGTGGACAAGGACATCGCCTTTATCCTCCAGGAATGGGCGATCCTGCCGAACAACACAGTGCCGAACACGCTGGCGATGGAGTTCAACTGGCTGACGATGAACGGCAAGGCCGGGCCGGCCACCACGCCGGTGATCGTCAAACAGGGCGAACGCGTGCGCATCCGCATGGTCAACCTAGGAATGGATCACCACCCGATGCACATCCACGGCAATCAGTTTTACGTCACGGGCACGGAAGGCGGACGCGCGCCCGAATCAACCTGGTACCCCGGCAATACCGTGCTGGTCGGCGTGGCGCAGGCCCGCGACGTCGAATTCGACGCGAAATACGAAGGCGACTGGATGCTCCATTGCCATCTGCCGCACCATATGATGAACCAGATGGTCTCGATGGTGGGGCCGATGGCGCACGCCGGGCACGGAATACAAACCGGACGCGGAATGGAAGACGGAATGGGCATCGTCACGAAAGGCAGCGCGCTCTCGGATGATTTAGGCCCGTCGCTGGGCCGCGCGACTGGCGTCCCGCTCGAACAGCAGGTCTCGAACGCCGTCGCCCAGGTGCAAGCAATCCACTCCTGTCCGATGCACCCCGAAGTCAAATCGGAAAAGGCGGGAACCTGCCCGAAATGCGGAATGGTTCTGGCGCTGCAGAAAACAGGCAAGCCGAAACGCGTGCCCGGTTACCCGCAGGATATGTGGATGACGATGGACGCCGAAGTCGCCAAGCCCGAAACATCGTGGCTGCCCGAAGGATGGACAGGCTCGATGATGGGAATGATGACGCTGGTGCGCGTGTTGCCCGCTGAAAAATATGATCGGATGATGGCGCTCATCAAAGAAGGTAAATACGAACCCGGGCCGAAATGGCCGAGCAAACAGGACACGCATCAACACAAACACGGAGGGTAATCCAATGAGAGGTCGACAATTCACTGTTGTGTTCATGGTTGGCTTAATCGCCGTTGCGATGATCGCCGCAGTCGTAACCAAATTCGCAACGACCGGTTTGTCCACTAACGAAAAGGTCAAACTGATTCGCACGCCGAACGGCGGGCTTCAACCGCAAGCGGCGCCGGATGCGAGCGGCGCGCTGCATCTGGTTTATTTCGCGGGCGAGCCGAACGCCGGCGATATCTTTTATGTCCGCCGAGAGCGCGGTCGAGAGGATTTTTCATCCCCGATCCGGATCAATAGCCAACCGGGCAGCGCCGTCGCGTCAGGCACAATGCGCGGAGCGCACATCGCCATCGACAGGAGCGGGCGCGTTCACATCTCCTGGAACGGTTCCAGCAAAGCCTCGCCACGCGGCCCTGAAAATTCCGATCCGATGCTCTATGCGAGGATGAACGACGCAAAAACCGCCTTCGAAGCCCAGCGCAACTTGATGCAGGTCAGCCACGAGCTTGATGGCGGCGGATCGCTGGCGGCGGATAAAGAGGGCAATGTTTATGTCGCCTGGCACGCCGCCGGCGAACAGAAAGGCGAGGAGCATCGCCGTGTCTGGCTTGCGCGTTCGACCGATGATGGCAAGACGTTCACGCGAGAGGCGGCGCTCGTGGGCGAGACCGGCGCGTGCGGATGTTGCGGGATGCGAGCTTTCGTTGATCCGAGCGGAGCGCTCCTTCTGCTTTATCGCACCGCAACCGGCATGACCGAGCGAGGGACCTACCTGCTGACCTCGACGGACAAGGGCAAAAGCTCCCGTGGCGCCCGGCTCGATCAATGGCATTTGACCTCCTGCCCGATGAGCACGGCGGCGATGACCACAAACAGCGACAAGCAGGTAGTCGGCGTGTGGGAGAACAACGGCCAGGTCTTTTTCGCCACGTTAGATCAATCAGCGCAAAAACCTGTCGCCGCTCCCGCCGCGACCGGCAAGCGCAAACATCCCGCGATTGCGACGAATGCGCGCGGCGAAACGATTCTGGTCTGGACTGAAGGCACAGGATGGAAAAAGGGCGGTTCGCTGGCCTGGCAGGTCTTCGATAAAAACCACAAACCAGTTGGAGAGATGGGCGCGGCTCAAGGCGTGCCTGTATGGGGTTTGGCGACGGCTGTGGCCGAAACCTACGGCGGCTTCACGATTATTTACTAAGGGATGCAGAGAGGAAGCAAAAAGAGCAAAAAGGGCAAGAAAGGCAAAAAGTACTTTTGCCTTGAGCCCGAGTTTGCCCTTTTGCTTCCTCTGAGTAGTCATCCATGTCGTCGAAGACGCACAGAAACAATGAAAACCAACCACGAAGAAACGAAGAACACGAAGATTCATTCTGTTCTTTCTTCGTGTTCTTCGTTTCTTCGTGGTTGATGTTCCGAGGAAATGGGATGAATGCGCACATTGACCCCGTTTGTGGAATGACGGTTGATCCCGCATCGGCGGCAGGCACGTTCGATTACGAAGGCGAGACCTACTACTTCTGCAGCCAGAGTTGTCTGCGCAAATTCAGCGCCGATCCGCAAGCCTATCTCAACAGGCTACCGCAGCCTTCGGCGATGCGTAATGTGATGACGCAACCGTTTGCTCAGCTTTCAGGCAGGCCGTCGCCGCCGCCCGTGATATCGCCCGCGTCAGCCAACGTCGAATACACCTGCCCGATGGACCCTGAGGTCAAGCAAACCGTCCTTGGCGCGTGCCCGAGATGCGGGATGGCCCTGGAGCCTGTGACTCCTGTCTCGCCGGCGACGAAGACGGACTACGTCTGCCCAATGCACCCTCAGATCGTGCGCGACGGGCCGGGCAGTTGCCCGATCTGCGGAATGGCGCTGGAGCCGCGCGTCGTCACGCTTGAAGAAGAAGAGAATCCAGAACTGAAAGATATGAAGCGCCGGTTCTGGACGAGCGTAGCATTGACGCTGCCCAATGCACCCTCAGATCGTGCGCGACGGGCCGGGCAGTTGCCCGATCTGCGGA
>JAKEEH010000162.1 GCA_022616725.1 Limisphaerales bacterium
ACCGTTGGAGCCAACGTTACTGCTATCGCACGGCGAGCCATGGACCGCAGTTTACCGGCTCCAGCGCATAACTCCAGTTATTTATCAGACACTACACTAGGCGGCCCTGGCTTCAAGTTGACGCCATCGGCGTCCCGCCGATGGCGGCGACCGGGACGGTCTCGATCCCCTGCCTTTAATGTGCTTCCAGCCAGTTTTGGCCGACACCCATTTCGACGATGATTGGCACGTTCAGTTTGATTGCCGTCTTCATCTTTTCCTCGATCAACGGCAGGACCTCTGATTTTTCGACCTCGTAAAGGTCAAACACAAGCTCGTCGTGGACGGTCAGCAGCATGCGCGTGCGGAGCTGGCGGCGCTGGAGTTCTCTGTGAATATTCACCATAGCGATCTTGATCATGTCGGCGGCGCTGCCCTGGATGGGCGCGTTGACTGCGTTGCGCTCGGCGCTGCCGCGAATGGTCGCATTCGAGGAAGTGATGTCGCGAATGTAGCGTCTGCGGCCGGTGACGGTTTCAACGTAACCGTTGCGGCGCGCGAACTCGATCGTATTGGTCATGAATTTTTTGATCGCCGGAAATTGCGTGAAGTATTCGCTCATGATCGCCAGGGCCTCTTTGCGCGGAATCGTCAACCGCTGCGCCAGACCGAAGGCGGAGATGCCGTAGGCGATCCCGTAATTGACCATTTTTGCCTTGCGCCGCATCTCTGGCGTGACGTCGTTTAGACCTACCCCGTACACGCGCGCGGCGGTGGCTGTGTGAATGTCGATATCACGGGCGAAGGCGTCGAGCAGCGCTGTTTCATTGCTCAAGGCGGCGATAATCCGGAGCTCGATCTGCGAATAGTCGGCGGAGAGGAGCACAAAACCTTCGCCGCGCGGCACGAAGGCCCGCCGGATTTCGCGTCCCTGCTCCGTGCGAATCGGGATGTTTTGGACATTGGGATTGCCGGAATTGAGACGGCCTGTGGACGTGGCGGTTTGGTTGAAGGTGGTGTGCACGCGACCGGTTTTCGGCCAAATCGCCTGCGGCAGCGTGTCCACGTAGGTGGATTTGAGTTTTGTCAGCACGCGATATTCCAGGAGCACGCGCGCGATTTCGTGGTCTGGGGCGAGCATCGCCAGTGTCTGTTCGTCGGTAGCGTATTGCCCGGTCTTCGTCTTCTTCGGGTTCTCGCAGATTTTCAGGATGTCGAAGAGCACTTCGCCAAGCTGTTTCGGAGAGTTGAGATTAAACTCGCGGCCGGCGAGTTGGCAGATCGTCATCTCCATATCGATGATCTGTTTGCTCACCTGAATGCCGAACTCACTCAGAGCGCTGGCGTCGATCTTAATGCCCTCGTACTCGATATCGACCAGCACCGGCAGCAGCGGCTCTTCGATCTCGTGATAAACGCGCAACTGGCCCTTCTGTTCGAGCATCGGTTCGAGGATCGGACGAAGCTGCAGCGCAACGTCGGCCCGTTCGCAAGCGCGTTCCGCGATATTCGGGTCCGGCAGGCCGCCCAGTTCGAGTTGGCCGGGCTGCTTTTCCGGCAGCGGCATCAGCGCGTAGCCCAGATGCGCTTCGGCGAGGTGCCCAAGATTATGCCGCGCATCGGGTTCGACGAGGCTGTGGACAAGCATCGTATCGAACAGTTTTCCGCCTGGCGTCACGCCGTGCCATTTCAGCACGCTGAAACCGGACTTAAGGTCGTGCCCGACCTTTTCGGTGACGGCGTTTTCGAGCACAGGCCGAAACGTTTCAAGGGTTTCAGCGTTGACGGGAGCATAGATTGCGTTGTGCGGCGAGAGCGCAAACGCAAAACCGCGCAGCGTCGCCTGTTTGGGATCGCCTCCCGCAAAATCGACCTGCAGGCAGACGGACGTTTTCTGGAAGAGTTCCGCGGCGAGTTTCTTCTGATCCACCGCCGTCCGCGCAACGGCATAGGTGTGCGGCACGTCCGCTGCGCCCCGAAGCACGGGCGCCGGGGCCGGTGGCGCAGCTTCGACAGGCCTGGCAGGTTCCAGTTTGGGGGACTGTGCCGGGGACACGTAGCCGCGCCCGGCTCGGAAGCTCTCGCCAAAAAGCCTTTTGGCGATGGAATTGAACTCGAACTCGGCGCAGAGCTGTTTGACAGCTTCCTCGTTCATGGGCTGCAGCCGCAGCTTTTCAAGATCGAGATCGCAAGGGGATTCGCAGTTGATGGTCGCAAGGCGCCTGGACAGGAGCGCCTGCTCGCGATTGGCTTCGAGCGCATCCTTAACCTTGCCTTTCAGCTCGGCGGTGTGCTGCAAAAGGCTTTCCACCGAGCCATACTGGCCAATCAGTTTCGACGCCGTCTTTTCGCCAATGCCCGGGACGCCCGGAATATTGTCGGACGTATCCCCCCAAAGCGCGAGAATGTCGATGACCTGCTCGGGGCGTTGCACACCCCATTTTTCGAGGACCTGGGGCACCCCAAGCACTTCGACGGCGTCGCCCATGCGCGAGGGCTTGTAGATGAACGTGTGTTCATCGACGAGTTGGCTGAAATCCTTGTCGGGCGTCACCATGTAGCAGTCGAACCCCTCTTTCTCCGCTTTGCGCGCCAGCGTTCCGATAATGTCGTCGGCCTCGTAACCGTCGCAGGTCAGGACGGGGATGTTGAAGGCCTCGATCATTCGTCGCACGTGCGGCAAAGCGGCGCTGAGGTCTTCCGGCATAGCTTCGCGCTGGATCTTGTACTCGGCGAATTCCTTGTGCCGCTGGGTGGGGGCGTCGGTGTCGAACGCGACAGCAATATGGGTGGGTTTCTGGTTGTTGAGGATGTCCAGAAGGGTATTGGTGAATACGTAAAGGGCCGACGAATTCACGCCCCTGGACGTGAAAATGGGGCGGCCGATTAGCGCAAAGTGCGCCCGGTAAACCAGCGCCATTCCGTCCAGCAGAAAGAGCTTCTTCGACATTGAGTGCAGGGTAGCTTGCGGAATGAAAAATTAAATCCGTTAATTTGGAGGGAACAAAGAAGGCTGGTTACCCCTCTAAAGTTGTGTAATAATGTAACCGATTCTTTAGGATAACGGTCGGTCTTCGTACATGCCCGTTTTATGAGCTTTACGAGTCGTATCTTCGCGGTTCTTCTCTGTGCCAGTGCCGTTCAAGCGGCCGTTTTCGGGGTTCGGATCATGGAGCCTTCATTTGCCCGATGGGTGTTCAACCCGACGAATCTTGTGATTAGCCCGGGCGACCGCGTCGTCTGGACAAACACTGTCGCCCGTGCGCACGATACGACGCACGACACTCGTGTCGTCGGCGGAGTGCAGCTTTGGTCGAGTCCCAATTTGCTTCTCAATCAGACGTTTGGCTTTACATTCACGAACGCCGGGTACTATCCCTACATGTGCCGCCAACATATCGCCACGCGACCCGAACAGACCGGGACGGTCAGCGTAGTCGCCGCCTCCATCACGAACCTGGTCAGTGCCGATGGCTCGGTTCGATTTCAGATTCTCGGGGGGCGCGCCGGTCTCAGCAGTGTTGTTGAAGCCGGAAACGGCCTCGGAAGCTGGAGCGCCATCGCGACGAATCCATTTCCCGCCGGCGGGATCATCGATTTCACAAACAACTCACCGCCGCCCGACCGCCGTTTCTATCGCGCCCGCGTGATTCCCTGATGCGCCTCGTTCTGGCCACGCGCAACGCGCATAAAGCGGAGGAAATCCGCGCCATCCTGTCGGACCGATTCAGCTATCTGACGCTGCGCGATCTTCCGGAAGCGCCTGAGCCGGTTGAGGATGCGGCCACATTTGAAGGCAATGCTGTCAAGAAGGCGGCCACGCTGGCGCGCTGGCTTGCGCAGCAGCCCGCCTTTTGCCGCGAACCCGCCTATGTGCTCGCGGACGATTCCGGTCTCGAGGTCGATGCGTTGAACGGAGCGCCGGGGGTACACTCAGCGAGATTCGCCGCACTGGACGGCTCTGGTATGCAGGGCAGGAATTCGCCGGACGCGGCCAACAACGAAAAGCTGCTGCGTCTTCTGGCCGGAGTGCCGGCGGAAAGGCGAACCGCTCGCTTCCGCTGTGTGGTCGCGCTCATTTCTTCGGAGGGGGCGAACGGCATGCCAGTGGAGCAGTTCGCGGGCAACGCCAAAACCTACGAAGGCAAATGCGAAGGCCGGATCGCATTCAGCCCGAGCGGCGCGGGCGGCTTTGGTTATGACCCGCTCTTTATCCCCGAGGGCTTCGACAAATCCTTCGCCGAGCTCGGTGAAGATGTGAAGAATCAAATCAGCCATCGCGCGAGGGCTCTCCAGAAGTTGCGCGATCACCTCACGTCAAACTCTAAGGGCTGATTGGCGGAGAGGGTACGAATCGAACATACCTCGACCCGTAAACGGGCCGACAACGGTTTTGAAGACCGCGAGGGCCACCAGGCACCCATCACTCTCCGGAGACGGCGCGGAATTAAAATTGAAAATTGAAAAATGTAAATGAAGAATTGCTACGATGCCCTTGCGATTCGCTTTTGTGCTTTCATAATTTGTTCGATCAGCGGAAGGTGCGCGAGATCTTTGGGGCGCCCAACAAATTTTTTGCTCGCGTAAATTCGCTCCAAGGGCAGCACGGCGACCTTTGGCCAAGCCAGCGTATCTTTTTTGCGATCCTGTACTCCGACCGGAAACTCTTTAAGCCATGAACTTCGTAAAGGAAATTGACCTGAGACCCGTCGCTCAGCTCGATGACGGTGTTCGCAAGAATTTGCGCGTCCAGTCTGCGGCTGAGGTTCAAGACTTTCATGTACTGCCGCGATGGGAGATCGATCCACAGATCAGTATCCAAAGTTGTTGCCGCACGCCCTGAAGAATGGCGGCGGACATCTCGACTACTTGAAACCGAATTTTTTCCTCGCCGAGCGCTTGTATAAGCCGTGCGAGCGGAGAAAGTTCTCGTGGATTCGCCATCGCTGGTCCGGTGTCGCCGCCAGGCTTCGCGCGAAGAGCCATTTTTCCTCCACGCTTAGCCCGGGCACATCCTGGAGCTTCGCGAAGATTCTGGCCATCTTTTTATCCACAGCCCCTAGTTACCAGCATTTCGCTTGCGCGTCGAGCAAGCGGTACACGGCTACGTCTCGCTAATCGGTGGATCTTTCTGAACGTTGATCAAAATTCGCGGTTCCATCTGTGCCGAGGCACGGACATTTCCGACGATCCCGGCGTTTCGATAGCCGCTGGAGATTAGTTGCGCTACACAGGCCGCTGCGTTCGTAAGCGGGACACTCGCGAGGAGACCGCCGGCCGTTTGTGGGTCGAACAGGATGGGGAATCGCTCGTCAAGTTGAACGTCATTAAGATTTCCAATTGCGCGGCGGGCACGGAGGTTATCTGGATGGAGCGAACTTAGAATCCCGCCGCGAATGCATTCGAGCGCGCCCTCCATGAGCGGGACCTCGGCCAATTTGATTTCGAGACCCACGTCGGAAGCGTTGGCCATCTCGAGCGCGTGACCGGTAAGGCCGAAACCGGTCACATCCGTGCAGGCAGTCGCGCCGTGGCGCTGGATAATTTCGGCGGCGGCACGATTGGAGAGCAGCATGGTAGCCAGCGCCTTTTCAATCCATTCGCCGTTCGCAGCTCCGCGCATTTCGGCGGCGAACAGCGTTCCGGTGCCCAATGGCTTTGTGAGTATAAGCTGGTCGCCTGGTTTCATGCCGCTTTTGCGCAACAACCTGTTCGGGTCGCCTACGCCCTGCACAACCAGCCCGAAGGCCAGTTCGGCTCCTTCGGCAGTGTGTCCCCCGCTCAAGACCACGTTGCTTTCGTCGAGGACCCGCAGCGCGCCAGAGAGCAGTTGAAAGAGTTGTTCTTCCATCACGTCTTCCGCCGCGTAAGGGAGCATCGCCATCGCCAGGGCCGAGCGCGGTTCTCCGCCCATCGCGTAAATGTCATTGAGCGAATGATTGGCGGCGATTTGGCCGAAGAGATAAGGGTCGTTGACCAAGGCGCGAAAGAAATCGACCGTTTGCAGGCTCAGTTTGCCCGGCGGAATCACCGTAACGGCCGCGTCATCCGGGGCCTCGAGTCCAATGATCACATCCTCACGCGCCGAAACCTTCAGCCGCTCCAAAACCCGGCGCAACACCGTGCTGCCCACCTTTGCGCCGCAACCGCCGCAGCGCATCGCTGGAGGTTCGAGAGTCGAACGTTGAGATTCGATTGCGGACGATTCTGCGCCCTCGCCCCTCGCCCCTCCGCCGTTGGCCATCATCGGCAGTTGCTGGTATTTGCGCATCCACCGGCGGTCAATCCAGTCTTTCCAGCGCCAAACCCATTCGCCTTCGAAAGCAAACGGTCCGCGGGACGCGACCGCGTATTTATTCCCGGTGCTGATCAGACTCAGGAACTGGCGTTGCGGCGAAAAGCTTTGCAATGGCTGGCCCGTCAAAGCGCGGCGCACGTTGTCCGCCAGTGGACGGCCCTGCCGGACCGCGAAGACTCCGGATTTCGGGCGCGGATGATTGAGCACCGCCGCGACGTCACCCGCGGCAAACACAAATGGATGCGAGAGCGATTGCAGGCAGTCGTTCACCGCAATGAAACCGCCGGCATCCGCTTTAAGCCCCGCTTGCGCGAACCAGGGCGGCGCTGCGGCGCTCGTCACCCAAAATGCGATATCGAACGGCACCGGTTCGCCGGGCTCGCGATGCAGGAGGCCCGGCTCCACCCGAACCACTGCATGGCGGAGATGCACGCGGACACCGCGCTCGCGCAGGATGCGCGCATATTTCGATTGCACACGGCGATTGTGCGTCGGCAGGATTACGTCAGTGTCGGTGACAAGATGAAATTCCCGTGACGAGGCATCTTCCCTGCGCACGGAGCTAAGATGAAATTGAACGCTGAGCGCAAGCTCGACTCCGCCCGCGCCGCCTCCGACCACAGCAATCCGGCAGGTGCGACCTCGCGCCGACTGCGCCTGATTGATAATCTCAGGAAGCTTCGCCAGGAAGCGTTCGACCGGCTTCACTGGGATGGTGTACTTGGCCGCACCGGGAACATCGTGCGAGCGCGGGGTCGAACCGGTATTAATCGAGAGCAGGTCGAACCGGACCGGGGGACGATCTTTCAGGAGCACGAGTCGATTCTCCAGATCGAGCCCCGCCGCTTCCGCGCGGTAGAATTGCGCCCCGGCGAATCGGCACAGCTTGCGCAGATCAATATGCGCCTCGTCAAAGCTGTAATGCCCCGCGATCAGCCCCGGCAGCATCCCGGAATAAGGCGTCATCACGTCCTTGCAAATCAACGTCACCCGCGCGCCGGGGACCGGGTCCATCCCAAACATCTTGAGCACGGCGACGTGCGAATGCCCTCCTCCGAGAAGGACAACTTCTTTGCTGACCGGGGCACTGGCACGGTTCACTCACGGGATTGAAAGTTGAATATTGCAAATTGCAAACGGAATCCGGCGATACGTGACAAGCGGCCCGCGCTTGAATACCATTACGCTGAAATCCCACGGCTGATTCGCGCTTTTCAGAAGGGTTTCGATCAAGCTAACCTGACCGCAACGCCGCGATGAACGGCCTTGCAAGTCAGGTATGAAAGACTCGTTTTCAAGCATCCGTGTGGCCGCGAGTGTTTGCGCGTTGGCGGGCACTTTTGTGTTTTCCGGTTGCGCCTCTTCGTCCGACAGCGCCGTCGCTTCGCCGCCGAACGCATCCTCCTCGTCCGATCACGCTGCAGCGGCTCAGGTCGAAGGCCGGCTGCACGAGATTTTTGACGCCGCAGCGAAACAGGACATGCCGCGGCTGGATAGCTATCATCTTTACGGGCCGGCATTCACGAAGTTTGCCGGGGAGCATCCGCCCAGGCTCGACGCCGATGCCGCGCGCGCCGGTGAGCATCAAGGCTTGAGCGCAATTTCCAATCTGTCGATGAAAGCCGACGACTTGAAGATCGATGTGTTTGGCCAGACGGCCATTGCCACTTTCCTCCTGAATTACAGCTTCAACCTTGCGACGAACACCGTCCAAAAGAACGACCGTACCACGCTCGTATTTGTCAAGGACCGCGGCCAATGGAAAATCGTCCATGAGCATCTCTCTCCTTACAAATCCGGGCCTTAGTTGGTAGCACTTGCAGACCTCCGCGCTTAGGACTGCCTCGTGATCGGTGGGACTGCCCTTCCGCCGAGTTTAGCGCCGGCGCCGCTGCCGTTAAGATCACTCCCCCCTCGCGTCGCTGGCTGGCTACTACAGAGATCGGGCGGCGGACAGAGTTCACGACGATCTCTGCGCGAAGGCGCTCGTGATTGAACAGAACGGCGCCCGGGCCGCACTAATAGTTTGTGACCTGATTTCGCTAAGCCGGCCTATTGTGGAACAGGCCCGGCTTCTCATCAGCGAAAGGTCTGGTGTGCCGGGTGCGGTCGCGATGATGAGCGCGACTCATTCGCACACCGGACCAGTCCTTCGCTGCGGACCACTCGTAATGCCTTAGATTCCCTTCACTGGGTCACTGATCACTAATGCACTGGTTACCGAAGCATTGAACTGCCTATCCGCTCCCGAAGCTAAAAAACCCATGGTATAATGACGGCGATGAGACCGAGTATAAACCTGCCGAACCCATGGTGAGTTATTATGGCAACAACCGAAAGACACCATTTTCAGGCTGAAATCCAGCAGTTGCTGGACATTGTCATCCACTCTCTTTACACCGACAAAGAGATCTTCGTCCGCGAATTGATTTCTAACGCGGCCGACGCCTGCGAAAAACTCCGCTTCCTGCAGTCCTCCGGTCAAACGGTGCATCAACCGGAGACACCACTCGCGATTTCGATTAAGACTGACGAGAAGGAGAACACGATCACCTTCACTGATACAGGCATCGGCATGACCCATGGCGAGATCGTCGAAAACCTGGGCACCATCGCTCACTCCGGCACAAAGGCGTTTCTGAAGCAGATCGCCGAAGAAAAGAAGGCCGACGCCAGGCTAATCGGGCAATTCGGCGTCGGGTTTTATTCCGCGTTTATGGTCGCGAAAAAGGTTTCGGTTTTCAGCAGATCCTGGCAACCCGACGAACAGGGCTGGCATTGGACCAGCGAAGGCGCGGGCGGGTACGACCTCGAGCCGACGGCTGATTTGCCGCGCGGCACCAGAATCACGGTCCACTTAAAGGACGATGCAAAGGAATTTGCCAGGTCCGCGACTGTCGAGCAGATCATCAAACGCTACTCGAACTTCGTGCAGTTCCCGATCGAACTTGACGGCAAGCGTTTGAACACCGTCCAGGTGATCTGGTCCCGTGCCAAAACCGAGATAAAAGACGACGACTACAACGAGTTCTACCAGTACGTCGGGCACGATCACGAGAATCCCCTCTACCGGCTCCACTTTACGGCCGACGCGCCACTGGCCATCCAGGCGCTGCTGTTTGTGCCGGCGCGGAATTTCGAGACCCTGGGAATGGGACGCGTCGAGTCCGAAGTCAATCTCTACTGCCGCAAGGTCCTCATTCAAGCGCGGGCCAAGGGTCTTTTCCCGGAATGGCTCCGCTTCCTCAAAGGCGTCGTCGATAGCGAGGACCTGCCGCTCAACATCTCGCGCGAGAGCATGCAGGACACTTCGCTGCTGCAAAAGCTCAACAAGGTTTTGACCGGGCGATTCCTCAAGTTTCTGGAGGAGCAAACGGAGAAAGACGCTGCCAGCTCCGAGAAATTCTACCACGAATACAACCGCTTTCTGAAAGAGGGCGTGGTCACGGATTTCACCCACAAAGAGAGCCTCGGCAAGCTCCTGCGCTACGAAAGTTCGACCACCGAAAGGGACAAACTCACCTCGCTCGCCGAATATGTGAAGCGTATGGCCACCGATCAGAAGGAGATCTACTACTTGCTGGCCCCGAACCGTGAAGCCGCCGAGAGCAGCCCGTATTTCGAGGTCTTCCGCGCGCGCAATCTCGAAGTGCTCTTCATGTACGATCCCTGGGATGAGTTCGTGATGGAGCATCTCTACGATTTCGACGGCAAACCCTTGCGGGCAGCCGAGAAAGCCGACCTGAACGTTGGCGAGATTGAAAGAGAAGAGGGCGCGTTGAATGAAGACGAGGCGAAAGGATTGGCGAAATGGTTGAAAGACACCCTCGGCGACCGCGTTGGCGAGGTCCGCGTCTCGCAGCGCCTCGTCGAGAGCCCGGCTGTGATTGTCGAAGCGGACAAGCACCTCACATCGACCATGCGCCGCATCCTGAAAGCGGCCAAACGGAGCGGAGATACTGCTGAACTGGGCAAGCAGGATTTGGAAATCAACCCGCGCCATCCGATTTTGCTTCGCCTCGAAAAGATGCGGCAGGAGGACGCCGCCCTCGCGGCCAAGGTCGCCGAGCAGGTCCTGGATAATGCTCGGGTCGCCGCCGGCCTGCTCGATGACCCGCGCGCGATGCTCAAACGCCTGAACGAACTACTCGAACAGGTGCTCGCCACGAAAGGCTGACCCGTGAACGCATAATCTTCAGGGTTTGCCTTGCCACCGGCATCGCAATTGTCCTCGCCCCCGTTCCCGGTCCGCGAGCTTCGCGGCTGCACGTTCGGGCGGCGACACCCTTCTCTGTTATTGCGGCGACAGCTTCGCCCGCAAGGCGGACATTTTGTACACCTCTGGATTGACGACGAATCGCGGCGGCCGGCCGCTCATCAGGTCCACGATCGCCTGGGCAGCGGTGTTGCTGACGCGTTCGCCTGTTTCGCGCGCAAACGAGGCAAGGTGTGGTGTCAACAGAACGTTTTTCGCCGTGCGCAGCGGGTGGTCCAAAGGCAGTGGCTCGGTCACGAACGCGTCAAGCGCCGCCCCTGCGATCACGTCTTCATTCAACACCCGCGCCAGCGCCGCCTCATCCACGAGCGCACCTCGGGCAGTGTTGATCAAGTACGCTGTCGGCTTCATTTTCCGGAAATGCGCTTCGCCCAATAGCCCGCGGTTCTCTGCGGTCAGCGCCGCGTGCAGCGACACGAAATCGCTCTCGGCCAGCAGCGCATCCAACGGCACGAACGACACGCCAAGCTTCTCGGCCTCGGCATTGGCGCAAATATCGTGGGCGAGCAAGCGCATGCCGAAGCCGGTCCCGCGGCGCGCCATCGCCAAGCCGATCCGCCCGCAACCGAGTATCCCCAGGGTTTTGCCGTGGACGTCGTTGCCCCAATACGGCTGCCAGTTGCCCGCGCTCATCGCCTGGCGCCCCAAATGAATTCGCCGCGCAATGCCAAGCAGCAACGCGAATGCGAAATCTGCGACCGTTTCATTCAGCAACCCCGGCGTGTAGGCAACGACAATGCCCTGTTTCGTCGCCGCAGGGATATCGATGGCGTCGTAGCCCACCCCCCAGCGCGAGATTAGCTTCAAGTCTCTCGCCGCCTCCGAAGCAAGGACCTGCGCCGTGAATTTGTCCATGCTCGCAAAAGCGGCGTCATTTCCCGGCAACAATGTCAGCAATGTTTCGGCGCTGTGCGGTCCATACTTTGGCGGAATGATTAGCCTGCACCCGGCTTTCTTCAGGAGAGCAACGGCTTGTTGCCCAACTTCATCGAGGGTGCGCGCGGTGATCAGGACGTTCCAGGACATGCGCCCGAGTGTAACGTTGCATCGGCTTCCGGCAACGCGTTTCATTCTTCACCAATCACATTCACTGCTCACCCCTCACTACTCATCATCGTCCCGCCCGCTTGGCAAGGCCCGGGGCATGGGGTAAACTCGCAATTAGCGTGAAAGCCTCTGTCGGACTCGGCCTTTCAATGGTCCTCGCCGCGACTGTGTGCGGTGCCAAAGCGGCTGCCGCCGACGCGGAAACTTCGGTCGATTTCAAGCGCGACGTGCAGCCGTTGTTTGTCGAGCGTTGTGTCTCTTGTCACGGTCCCGAAAAGCAGAAAGGCGGCCTGCGGCTGGATCGAAAAGCGGACGCGCTCGCCGGTGGTGACTCGGGTAAAGTCATCATTCCGGGAAAGAGTCGCGACAGTTTACTGATCCGAAACGTATCGGGTGTTGATCCTGATAACTTGATGCCGCCCAGGGGCAAAGGCGAGCCGCTAACCTCAAACCAGGTCGCCATTTTGCGCGCGTGGATCGATTCCGGCGCGCCCTGGCCGGATGACGCGATTGCCCTTGCATCGGCTCAGACGCAGCACTGGGCGTTCAAAGTCCCAGTGCGGCGGGAGTCGCCTGCAGTGAAGAATACGGATTGGGTCCGCAATCCAATCGACGCGTTTGTCCTCGCCCGCCTCGAACGGGAGAGCATTGTCCCCGCCCCTGAACCCGATCGCGCGACGTTGATCCGCCGGCTTAGTCTCGATCTGATCGGCCTGCCGCCCAAACCCGAGGCGGTCGCTGCTTTCATCACTGATCCAAATCCCGGCGCTTACGAGGCGCTGGTCGATCGTTTGCTCGCGTCAAAGCACTTCGGCGAACGATGGGCCCGCCACTGGCTCGACTTGGCTCGCTACGCCGATAGCGACGGTTACGAAAAGGACGGCGTCCGGCCCTATGCGTATCTTTATCGTGATTGGGTCATCAACGCCGTCAACAGCGATGTGCCGTTCGACCGCTTTACCATCGAGCAACTGGCTGGCGACCTGTTGCCCAGGGCCACCCTCGAGCAGAGAATCGCGACCGGCTTCCATCGCCAGACGCTCACCAACAAGGAAGGTGGCGTGGACCAGGAGGAGTTTCGTTGCAAGGCGACCGTGGACCGCCTTAACACGACCGCGACGGTCTGGCTCGGCTTAACAGTCGGCTGTGCCGAATGTCATACCCACAAATACGATCCGATCACCCAGCGCGAGTACTACCAGCTTTACGCATTTTTCAACAACGCCTCTGAAAAGGACGTCCCAGCACCGCGCCAAGCGGAGATCGACGCGTATAAACGCGAGAAAGCGCGGTGGGACAATGAATGCGATCGTCTCAGCGACGAACTCAGTTCACATTGGCGCGGCGATTTTTCGGCTGTTCAGGCGGCCTGGGAGTCAGGACTGTCTCGTCCGCGCGTTGAGTGGTATGTTCTGCAGCCGGCCGCTGCCGACGCCCTCGAAGGCACGACACTCAAGATCGAAGGTAATCACGTGATCGCCTCCGGCAAGTCTCCGGCGATGGATACCTACGAAATCGACTTCGAAACCGGACTGACGAATATCACAGGCTTCCGTCTGGAACTGTTCGACGACGCCGACGCGAACAAAGGGCCGGGCCGGGCGAAAAACGGCAATTTCGTGCTTTCCGAATTCAAGCTGAAAGTCGTTAACGCCAAAGGCGAATCCAAGTCCGTTGCCTTGACGAATGCCGCTGCCGATGCCGCCCAACCCGAGCATCCCCCCGCCAATGCCATTGATGGAAGCAATGCCACGGGCTGGTCCGTCAACCCTCAAACGGCACACGGCCAGGTTATAATTTTCGAGACAGTTCAGGCGTTGTCACCTGAAGGCAAGCTCGCCTTTTCGCTGGTGCAACATCACGGCAAAGAACACACCGTTGCCCGCTTCCGCATCCTGGCCACGACCTCCGCGCCGCCGTTCACTGCCGACCTCATGCCGCCCGAAATTGCGCGCGCGCTCGCGATGCCCGCCACTCAACGCCCGATTGATCTGGCCCGGGACGTCGCAAAGTTTTATCGCGAAGAGGTCGATCCGGGCACTCTCGACATTAAAAAGCGAATCGCGGCGCACGCCCGAAAACGGCCCGCCGAGCCGCCGACTAAAGCGGCCGTGCTCGCGGAGAATGACCAGCCGCGCAAGACACATATCCACGTGCGCGGTGACTTTCTGCGCAAAGGTGACGAGGTCCAGCCTGCTACCCTCTCCGTCCTGCATCCCTTTCAACCGCGCGGTCCTTTCCCCGACCGCCTTGACCTCGCGGAGTGGCTTTTCGATCCGCAAAACCCGCTCACCAGCCGCGTGACTGTCAATCACTTCTGGAAACACCTCTTTGGCCGCGGCCTCGTCGCAACGGTCGATGACTTCGGCACGCGCGGTGAGAAACCAACGCATCCGGAATTACTCGACTGGTTGGCGACTGAGTTCCCGCGCCTCGGCTGGAGCCGCAAAGCTCTCATCCGGCTTATTGTGACCTCTTCGACCTACCGCCAATCCTCCGTTGTCCGTCCCGAGCTTGGTGAACGCGATCCTCTCAATGGGTTGCTCGCTCGCCAGAATCGCCTCCGCCTCGAAGCCGAAGTCATCCGCGATTGCCATCTCGCCGTCTCCGGCTTGCTCCATGACGAGATCGGCGGTCCCAGTGTCCGTCCGCCACTCCCGTCGGACCTCACCTCCATCGCTTACGCCAACCAGATTAAATGGAAGAACAGCGAAGGCCCGGACAAGTACCGCCGCGGCCTCTACACCTTTATGCAGCGCACCGTCCCGTATCCGATGCTGATGACTTTCGACGCGCCGGATTCAAATGTGGCCTGCACACGCCGCGAACGCTCCAACACTCCGTTGCAGGCCTTGACGCTGCTCAATGACCCGGTTTTCTTCGAATGCGCCCAGGCACTTGGCAGGCGCGTTGCCGCAATGCCGGAAGCCGACACCAGGCAAAAGATTCGCAGTGTTTTCAGCTCCTGCCTCTCGCGGGAACCGATCCAGGCCGAACTCGACCGCCTGGTCCACTTCCACGAGGTCCAATCACGGCTGGTCAAGAACAGTCCCGCCACTGCTCGCGCCTTAACCGGAATGAGTGATACAGAAGGGGAGAATTTCGAAGCCGCGACGTATGTGGCCCTCGCGCGGACGTTGATGAACCTGGATGAGTTCGTAACGCGAGAATGAAGATCGCATCCGACATCATCCAACTCACGCGCCGCGACTTCCTGACCTCCACGGCCAGCGGCCTCGGTCTTCTCGCGTTAGCGTCTCTCTTCCGTGACGAAAAACTTCTTGCCTCCGAATCTGCCGCAAGCCCTTTCGGCGCCAAACCGCCGCATTTTGCGCCCAAGGCCAAAGCCTGCATCTTCATCTTCATGGAAGGCGCGCCGTCGCAGATGGACCTCTTCGACCCGAAGCCGGAGCTGAACGAACTCGATGGCCAGAAGCTGCCGGACTCGCTCACCAAAGAAGTGCGGTTTGCCTTTATCCGCAAGGAATCGGCCGTTCTCATGGGCAGCCCGCGCAAATTCCAGAAGCATGGCCAGTGCGGCATGGAATTATCCGACCTCCTGCCTCACTTGGCGGCGTCCGTTGACGACATCGCGCTGATCCGCTCGATGCACACCGATCAATTCAACCATCATCCCGGCCAGTTGATGATGAATTGCGGCGTGCCGATCTTCGGCCGGCCAAGCATCGGCGCCTGGCTGAATTACGGGCTTGGCACCGAGTCGAAAAACCTTCCCGGTTACGTTGTCTTGAACGCCGGCCGCGGTCTCAGCGGCGGTGCCTCGTTATGGTCGAGCGGCTTTATGCCATCCAATTACCAGGGTGTTGTGTTCCGCAATCAGGGTGATCCCGTGCTCAACCTCAGCAACCCGCCCGGGATCACCGCCGAAATGCAGCATTATGGCCTCGACACCATTAACAACCTTAACCGCTTGCGCCATCAGCACGTTCGCGACCCCGAAATTGCCAGCCGCATCGCTTCTTACGAGCTCGCGTTCCGCATGCAGACGGCCGCGCCGGAACTGATCGATCTTTCTAAAGAATCGAAGGAGACCCTCGAAGCCTACGGCGTCGATCGCGAGGACCCGAAAATCAAATCGGATCGCGGCGGCGGCCCCGGCCAGTTCCGCGCCTTCGCCCGCAATTGCCTCCTCGCGCGCCGCCTCGTCGAGCGCGGGGTCCGGTTCGTCAACGTCTATCACGCCTCCTGGGACCACCACAGCAACCTCGACGTGGAACTCAAATTTAATGCCCAGATGGCCGATCAACCGATTGCCGCCTTGCTCAAGGACCTGAAACAACGTGGATTGCTCGACACCACCCTGGTCGTCTGGGGTTCAGAGTTTGGCCGCACGCCCCTGGGTGAGAATCGCTCCGGCTACAAAAAGATCACCGGTCGTGATCATCATCCCTTCGCCTTCAGCCTCTGGATGGCCGGCGGCGGGGTAAAAGGCGGCCAGGTCATTGGCGAAACCGACGAGATCGGCTGGCACATCGTGCGCGACCCAATCCATATCAACGACTTTCACGCCACCATCCTGCACCTCTTCGGCTTGGACCACGCCCGGCTGACCTACCGTTTCCAGGGCCGCGATTTCCGCCTGACGGACGTAGCCGGACGAGTCGTAGAGAAACTGCTTGCTTGACGCGACGAGCCCCGACGCCCTGTTTCTGTCTGGCTGACGCCACAAATAGTTTCGCAATTCCACTCTGTCTGCTGGATTCCAAATGGTGGATTCCCTACTCTTCGGGCCAGTCGAATGAGTCCTAAGGCGCTCGTCATCGTCCCGACCTATAACGAGAAGGATAATCTGCCCGCGCTGGCGCAGCGGGTTATGGCACATCCACCGCAGATCGAAATGCTGGTCGTGGATGACAATTCCCCGGATGGCACTGGTCGAGTGGCCGATGAATTGGCCGCGAAAAACATGCGCGTCCATGTCCTGCATCGCGCGGAAAAAGATGGCCTCGGGCGAGCGTATTGTGCCGGTTTCAAGTGGGCGCTCGAGCGCGACTACGAGTTCATTTTGGAAATGGACGGCGATTTTTCCCACAATCCCGACGACATCCCGGCGTTTCTGGAAGCGGCTCAAAACGCCGACCTGGTCCTCGGATCACGTTACAAAAACGGCATCCGCGTCATCAACTGGCCCCTGCGCCGGCTCATGCTCAGCATGGGCGCGGCCAGATACGTTCGCACCATCACCGGTATGCCTATCAGCGACCCCACTGGCGGCTTCAAATGCTTTCGGCGGCGGGCGCTGCAGAGCCTCGACCTGGATGCCGTGCGTTCCAACGGCTACAGCTTTCAGATCGAGATGACCCATAAGCTCTGGCGCCAGGGCATGCGCATCGCCGAAGTCCCGATCATTTTCACCGATCGCTTCCAGGGCAGCTCGAAAATGTCATCCAAGATCGTCCGCGAGGCCCTGTGGATGGTCTGGCGCCTTTGGTTCCAAAACGGCTTGCGGCGCCGCCCGCGCGCTCCGCAACAACGCCCACCTTCGGCTTAACGGTTTCCCGCGTAAAGGCTTCGCAATCGTTTTGAAAGATCGGGGCAGGCCACCCGTTGAAATACGCCGTAAGGAGGTTCTTGTTATGTTGGGTTTGGCGGGGAAGCATGCGCTTACTTCCCCGCCTTTTGCCCTTGAGGGCCTCAAATTGGCTCCGCAGCGGCTGATTCCGTGACCGCCGCGAAAGCCTGGCTCCCTCATACCCTTCCCTTGGCGCTGGTTGCCTTTCGGCAAGGTCTGGAACTCATTCACTAATAGATACGCGCAAGCCGCCCCGTTTCTTTCAAATTTTTTGAATCCAAGTCACACTTTCTCCCACGTTGGGCACTTTTCAGAAAACCATTTGACTTCGGTGGGCAAACCTGCGAGAAAAAACGGCGTTCCCTGCGGCATCATGCCTGTAAAGCGCTCCAACGAGCGTCCTTCAAGGGCTCCCGACGCGTCGGGATGTGCCGAAGGCTAGCGGGCTCCGGTGTTAATGTGTGTCCCGGAGCCCGCTAATTGATTTTTGACGGGTGCGGACTCCTGCTACTCTTGCCTGCTCCAGCGTCGTAGAGCACTACTTCGTCAACAAATAATTCCACCTTCTTGCCAGGTGTGGGGCTGACGAAGAAAAACAAGTCATCAACTTTGTTCCCCGCGCTGAATGGAGAATTGGCGGTGCCGTCATTTCGGCGCGCATCGCGGGTGAAATCAACATACACCGTCGTCCATTCGCGCGGCGTCAAGCCCCTCAACCGCACGTGCCGGTTGTCCTGCACTGTGGCGTCGAAGATTTGCGCGATGATTTCGCTCGTGCCGTCGAGGTAGTAACGAAACCGCAGTTTCGTCTGCTCGCCCACCGGCCGCGGCGGCTCGATTTGCAGGCGGACGAGCTTGCCGCGACCGTCCTTGCGGGGCACGGCTCGCGCGACGCGCCAGTAGGCGTTCGCCGGGGCATCTTTCTCCACGATCTCGAAATCGCCCGGCCAATATTTTTCTTTGGGCCCCATATCAAATGCGGCCAGGAAAATCACCCGATTTGGAAACGGTTCCCGCTCCGGGGTCAATCTCGGATCGTTGGCGAAGAAGATCACGTCATCGATCCGCAAATTGTACCGGGCGGCCTCATTCGGGCGTCCGGCAAAAATCTTCAAATCATCCATGCGCTCCCCGTCGCCAAAGGGCTCGGCCCTGCCGTCATTGCGGCGCGCGTCCCGCGTGAAGTTCAGGGTTACCTCCGACCATTTGCCCTCGGCCAGGCCGCTCACGCGGATGTGCTGATTGTCCTCGCGCGTGAGGCTGAAGTATTGGAAAGTCGCCTCAGTGCCGCCCTGCAAAAGATACCGGGTGTAAAGAAAATTCTCCTTGCCCATGCGCGGTCCCGGCACCGGGTTGATGCCGGTCATCACCGCGCTCACATTTTTATGTGGCCGCTCACTTGAACCGAGCGCTGTCGCGTTCCCGGGATACCTGGGAAGGTTGTTCGTTTCCGCCGGCCCGAACCATGCATAGTCGGGTGTCGGCCCCTCGAAGTCACACGCCGCCCAAATCCGATGCGGGAAATGCGCCGGGCGCGCCGCTTCAGCACGCGCGAAGCCACGATTGGTGCTTGCCTCCGCTGCACCGACGTTCGAACCGCAAACGATCGCCAACAGCATTATGGCGGTAATTGCTCTACCTGGTTGCAACAAGTCATCGTGCATGCGTCAATGCGTTACGAGCCGCGCCCGTCGCCCCTGCGAATTCCCCAAGTTCAGCCGGTAAGAGCTTGACGCTTTGGCCGCCCGGTTGCCATTCCATCTTGTCCAGGAATTGCCGCAGCGGTTTAAACAGAGTGTCGCCGGCGCGCGCAATCCCGCCGCCGATGATGGCCGCTTCGGGATCGAGGATGTTCACGAACGAGCAAACTGCGGCCGCAAGCGCTTTTACTGAGGCCAGCCAGATTTGCGCCGCAACTTGATCGCCCCTGTTGTATGCCGCCATGAGCTCATGCGTTGTGTGGAATTTGCCGCCGCTGCGTTCGCCAATCGTCTCGTTGCCAATCGCGACCTCCAGGCTTCCCGGCGTGCCGGTGCAGTCCGGCGGGCCGTTCGGGTCCAGGGAGATATGGCCCAAATGTCCGGCGCGGCCGATGTGCCCGCGCAAGAGCCTGCCATCGACCATCGCGGCGCCGCCCACGCCCGTGCCGAGTGTCAGCATTATGACGTTCTCGAAACCTCGCGCCGCGCCCAGCCAGACTTCGCCGAGCAGGGCGGCATGGGCATCGTTCAGAACCGGGACCGGAAATGCCGTCTTGAGGTAATCGCGCCAGACGAGGCCCTCGAGGCCTTGCAGTCGTCCCGGCATGAACGCTATCGAGCGACCATCGCGAGCCGCCAATCCAGGCGCCGACACTCCAATGCAATCCGCCGGTCCTTCGCGGGCCGCTTGCAGGTCACTAGCGATCTGCCGAATCTTCTCCGCCCATTCGAGTTTCACGTCCGCATCAAAAGGGACATTCTCGCGGGCCAACACCTTGCCTTCGAACGTTACCGCCAACGCCTTGATGCTGGTCCCGCCGAGGTCGATGCCGAGCGCGTAACCCATTAATGCTGCCCTTCGCTGACGCACCACCCGCCATCGACGGCGAGCACCTGGCCGGTAACAAACTTTGATGCGTCGGACATGAAATAAATTGCCGCAGCGTCGAGGTCCTCGGGTTGGCCGATCCTCCCCCCGTCCAACGGCTGCTTGGTGCCAATGAACTTCAAAACCTCCTCGTTGCCTTGTGCACGTTCAGACATCGGCGTCGCCACGAGTGCCGGAGCCAGTGCATTGAAGCGGATGCTGTGGGACGCGTAATAAGCCGCCGCAGACCTTGTCAATCCGATAATCGCTGCCTTCGTCGCCGCATACGCGTGCGTGCTGAAGTGTTTTGCCGAGGGTGAGAACCCCAGTACCGAACTCATATTGAGCACCGTGCCGCCGGCCTTCTGCTTCAGAAACTGCCGCACAGCCGCCCGATTTGAATAGAACAGCGACGTCAGGTTCAGCGTCAACGTGAACTCCCAGCCCTCGTCCGTAATCTGATCGAGCGGGCCGTCCCCCATTTTTCGTCCACTTCCGCCCGCGACGTGATAAAGGCCATGAAAACCGGCAAATGCCTCGAGAGCTTTGGCAATTGCCGCTTCCGCCGTGGCCGCGTCGCTGGCGTCCGCCGCTAGAGCAACGCACTGCTTGCCAAGTTCTTTCTCCGCTCGCGCGGCATTGGTCGCGTTCCGTCCGACGATCACCACCCGTGCGCCCTCGCCGACAAACGCCCTTGCAGCGGACAACCCGAGGCCAGTGGTGCCGCCGATGACGACGAGGACCTTGTCTGAAAGCTGCTCATCTGCTTTGGCCATCACGTCGCCCCCTGTTTTCTCATCTTCTCGGCGATGGCGAGAACTTTCGGTTGCGCATTTCTGAACAACTCCTTCAGTTCGGAAACATCGGGCACACGCGCTTTTGAGAATGTAGCTTGTAGCTCTGATACGGCTAGCGCCTCCCGGCTTAATAGAAATTCGACATCCGCAAGGTCGTCGGCATCGCCACGCGCCATTTTTGTCAGGATGAGATCGATTGTAGCTGGTCGAAAGAGTGCAACCTTGTTCAGAGGAGCAGGGACTACAGCGCGTCGCGTCACCCAGTCCGGCTGAATGATAATATCGTATTCACTGAAGATATGGGTCATGTAGAGGCCTCGCGCTTCCAGTTCACGGTTGGTCGCTTGCTGCGCCAGCCAGAACGATGGTCGCTCCCTCAGCAATTCTAACTGAGCCGATGGCAAGATCACGTCAACGTCATGTGTCGCCGCATAATCGGACGGGGGATTGGGATAGCCGAGCGCGAGAGCTGACCTGCCAAACAGGGTCAGTTCTGTGGGCTCTTCCTGATGGAGATCGAAAACTTTCAGGATCTCCAACGGATTATTCATATCGCGTCAGCCAATCGATATGCGATCCCCCGTGCTGCGTTACTCCAGTCATGCTGACAAACCGGCTCCAATGAGGTAACACACCTTCAGGAGCCAGCTTCCGGACTCGAAGCAGTTTTCTCAAAGATGCCCACGGTTCGACCGACGGCGCAGTCCGCAGTGCGGCGTTGGCAATGTGCATGAGCACTGCTTCACAGCGTTCCATTCGCGCAAGGTGCGCAAGCTTGACAGGGTCGGTTCTCGGCGAGGAGAGCAGTTGGCTCGCCGCGCGAATGAAGACAGGTCGATCGGGCAAATGTCCCAGGCACAGTGCGACCCCTATCTCTTCGTCGCTCAAGGACCGCTCGTCGTCGGGTAGGTTGGGATCAAAGTCGCGCCTGTAATGACGTGCGCCGCGTTGCACTGCCACCTTCAACAACCATGGTCCGGCTTTCTCTTCCGAACCTGCAGCTTGGATGATGCGGCGATAGAGCGGAGAGATGTGCGTTGTGTCGCCGAGTTTTCGGGCCAGGGTTGGAGCAAAAATCGATTCGCCCAATTTCATTGTCCTCACAATCCCAGCTTCTTGAACCGATGCTTTACTTCCTTCAGGTGGAACTCGAGGCTGCAAAGTTCGTCGAGTTCCTGCTTCGAGAGATGCTTCGCCACTTCAGGATCACTCAACAGCGCCGATTTGAAATCCGCCTCGCCGGCGCCGGCGTGCTTGGCCTGCCACGTCTTCATCGCGTTGCGCTGCACCAATTCGTACGCCTGCTCCCGCGTCAAGCCCTTGCGGATCAGCGCCAGCAACACCGTCTGTGAATTCCACATGCCCAGTGACAAACCCAGATTCCGCCTCATGTTCTCCGGATAAACGATCAAACCTTCGGTTAGCTTCGTCAGTGTCACGAGCATGTAATCCAGCAGGGTGCAGGAATCGGGAAAGATGATGCGTTCCACCGAACTGTGACTGATATCGCGTTCGTGCCATAATGCGACGTTCTCGAGCGCTGCCATCGCATTGGCGCGCAGGACGCGCGCGAGTCCCGTCAGGCGCTCGCCGGTAATTGGATTGCGTTTGTGCGGCATCGCGCTCGACCCTTTCTGCCCAGCCGCAAAGAATTCCTCCGCTTCCAGCACCTCAGTGCGTTGCAAGTGCCGGAACTCGGTCGCCCAGCGTTCGATGCTCGCGCCCACCAGTGCCAAAGCGCTGATGAACTCGGCGTGCAGGTCCCGTTGAATTACCTGCGTCGCGATCGGCGCCGGGCGCAAACCCAACGATTTGCACACGAACGCCTCCACTTCGGGCGAGAGATGCGCGCTCGTCCCGACCGCACCGGACAGCTTGCCGACGGAGACGGTTTCGCGGGCGCGTTTGAGCCGTTCCTCGGCGCGGCCAAACTCGTCGTACATCAGCGCCATCTTCAGCCCAAACGTCGTCGGTTCCGCGTGAATCCCGTGGCTGCGCCCGATCATCGGCGTCAACTGATGCTCGCGCGCCTTCACCCCGATCACCTTCCGCAGGTCCTGCACGTCGCGGATGAGGATGTCCGCCGATTGCACCATTTGCACTGCAAACGCGGTGTCAACGATATCACTGCTCGTCAGCCCGAAATGCAGCCAGCGGCTGGCGGGGCTGTTGATGCTTTCCGCCACGTTCGTCGTGAAGGCGATCACGTCGTGATTCAGCGTCCGCTCCAACTCCTTGCACCGCTCGAGACTGAAAGCGGCGCGGGATTTTATCTGCTCGAAATCAGCTTTGGGCACGATCCCTTGCTGAACGAGCGCTTGAGACGCGAGCAACTCGATTTGCAGCCAGATTTCGAGCTTCCGTTGCTCGCTCCAGATCTCCCGCATTTCAGCGCGCGAATAGCGTTGAATCATAAAGCCAAACTACGGCCTAACGGCTTGTATTGGAAGATGGAACTGCGTGCCTGACCCGGCGCTCGAAAGCATTCAACGCCGCTTAGTGACTCTGCCGTGCTTGACTTTGCACGCGGCGGACGGGAAAAGCTCTTCCGTGAACCGTTCCAACTTCTACGCCGAATGGCGCCTTCGGTGCAGTCCGTCGGCGCTGCTGAGGGAAGATCGTGCCGCGCCGCCGGAACGGCTGTTGCAGGCGATTTGGATGCATCAGCGGCTGTTGCGCGAGAAGCTCGTGACGCTCGATGGGCGACGAGTGGAAGTGTTGCATCCGGGGTTTTGGAATCGGGAGCCGGGCCCGGATTTTCGGGGCGCGGTGTTGCGCATCGGCGCCGAATTGCCGCGGTCCGGCGATGTCGAGATCGATTTGCAGTCGAGCGGGTGGAAGGGACACGGGCACGACAGCAATCCGGCTTTTCAAAACGTCGCGTTGCACGTGGTCTGGGAAGGAGATGGCCGCTCGCAACGACCCACGCTGGTCCTGAAAGAATTCCTCGACTCGCCTTTGAACGACTTGACACTGTGGCTGGGGCGGGATGGGGCCGAACCGCCATCTCTCGCGGGCCAATGCAGCGCCCCGCTGAAGGAGTTGGCTGACGCGCAATTGAATGAGTTGCTGAACCAGGCGGCGTTTGTCCGTTTCCAGGCCAAGGCGAAACACTTGCAGGCGCGGGCGCGCGAAGCGGGTTGGGAGCAGTCCTTGTGGGAAGGGCTGTTTCGGGCGCTGGGTTACAAACACAATGTCTGGCCGATGCAGCGGCTGGCGGAGTTGCGCCCGCTCGTCATCCAGCACGGGGGTCGCGACGCCGTTCGACTCGAGGCGCGGCTGTTGGGAATCGCCGGACTGTTGCCCGCGGACATGACGAATGTCCACCGTTCGGCAGCGGCCTATCTGAGGCAGCTTTGGGACTATTGGTGGCGTGAACGCGACGATTGGTTTGACCATTCATTGCCGAAGTCTATGTGGCGCTTTGCGGGATTGCGCCCCGCAAACATGCCGCAACGGCGTATCGCATTGGCGGCGCGCTGGCTGGCGAATGAGAAACTCCTTGCCGGGCTGGATCGCTGGAGCACAGCCCGGCCGCCCGAACGCGAGCTGCTCCCGAAGTTGCTCAAGGTTTGGCAGGCAAACGACGATTTCTGGTCGTGGCGCTGGAGCTGGCGGACGGCTCGGCTCGCGTCGGCGCAGCCGTTGCTTGGCCCCGCGCGGCTAACCGATATGGCTGTCAATGTAATTCTTCCGTGGATCTGGAGCCGCGCCGCGGAAAGTGCAAATCAGGACCTGCAACGCGAGATCGAGCAGCGTTTCTATCGCTGGCCGGCGGGCGAAGACAATGTCCTGCTGCGGCTGGCGCGGCGCCGCTTGCTGGACAACAGTGCCGGCCGCCTGCCGGCCCGCGCCGCGTTGCAACAAGGGTTGCTGCAGATCGTCCGGGATTTTTGCGAGCAGTCGAACGCGCTTTGCCAGAACTGCCGCTTCCCGGAATTGGTCAAAGCATGGCCGGGAGAAAATCCTGGTTCTTCCTGAGTTCCTGTTTTCCTCATTAAAAATCCTGGGTTCCTGCGTTCCTCATTGCGACAACACCGTGGCGCTTCGATCATAATCAGCATTCCGTTTTGACCGGAGAGAGGTTAGACTGTGGGCATGTCTGCAATCCGCTATCGGCCGCTTTGGTTCGCGGGCGCGGGTTTGATCTGCGTTTGGCTGCTGGCGTGGGGCGGTTACACTTTCTCTCAAAGCCGAAAGGTGACCGCCCAAAAGGTCGCTGATTATCTGCGCAATACCGATCTGCAAAAGCTGTCTCGGGACGAGCGGGCGCGCGCTTTGCGGCAACTGGCGCGACAGATGAATGCACTGCCGATCGACGAGCGCAGACGCGCGCGCCTGGCCGGCGCGTGGGACCGATGGTTCCAGGAAATGACGGAGATGGAGAAGGCCGAGTTCATCGACGCAACGTTGCCGTCGGGCTTCAAGCAGATGCTGCAATCGTTCCAACAGTTGCCGGAGGAAAAGCGCCGGCGGGCGGTGCAGGAGACGATTCGCGAACTGCAACGGGCGCGGGCTGGGATCGAACGTGAAGAACCCGAACTGATCTCGCGGTCGGGCCAGACGAATCGGCCGCCCGAACTGAGCGAAGAACTCCAGCAGCGCGTGGTTACGCTCGGACTGAAATCGATTTACAGCGAAAGCTCCGCCCAAACCAAGGCGGAACTGGCGCCGATGCTGGAAGAGATGCAGCGTCTGATGGAAAGCGGACGATTATTCCGCCCAGGCCGGCGATAGCAAGGAGTGCGCTGTGCGCCGACGTTGCCCCAAATTACTGGCGCCTTCACTCTGATTGAATTGCTGGTCGTGCTGGCGGTGGTTGGCCTCCTGGCAGCGCTGATCTTACCGGCCCTCGGACGGGCCAAAGAGTCCGCCCGGGCCACTTCCTGCCTGAGCAATCTGCGGCAAACTGGCGTCGCGCTGCAGCTTTATGTGCAGGACAACAACAATCGTTTGCCGGTGATGTATGACGCCCTGATCTCCACGAGTGGCTCGTCCACGAATACCTTGACCATCGATCATGTCCTGACAAACCACCTTGGCTCACGCAAAATTCTGCACTGCCGGTCCGATGACAAGGACCTTTTTGCCTTGACCGGGTCCAGCTATGCCTGGAATGCGCTGCTCAACGGACAGGACGCTGAGCACCTCCAAGTGTTTGGAATTCAATTTGACCCGCACAACATCCCTGTAGTGTTCGACAAGGAGGCGTTTCACCGCGCGCGCGGCCCCGGCAAGGGAATCAATTATCTCTACGCGGATGGGCGCATTCAGAACCTGCTCGTGCTGGAAGGGACGAAGTGAGCGGCGAAAATCTTTGTGGTGTTTGATTTTTGCCGTTGGTGTTTTCAACGTGTTCGTATGTAACCATTGGCGCGGAACCATTCGACGGCATCGGCCAGGGCCTGGCGCGGCGGTGTTTGAGGCAAGCCGAGTTCGCGCACAGCTTTGGCCGGGTTGAAGAACATCTTGTAGCGGGCCATGCGCACGCCGGCGAGCGGCGCTTTCGGTGCTTTGCGCGTAAAGCGTGAGACACATTCGTCCATGTGCGCCGCAGCCAGCGCCACCGCAAAGGGAATCTGAAAGCGCGGCGCGGCGATCCCGGTGATTTCCTGCAAAACGGCGAACGCATCGCGCATCGTCCAATTCCCTTCGGCGTGCCCCAGGATGTAGCGCTCGCCAATCTTGCCCTTTTCGGCGGCGAGAATATGCCCGATGGCGACATCACGCACATGGACCCAGTTCAGCCCGGTGTCCAGGTAGGCCGGCATCTGGCGATTGAGGAAATCGACAATGACCTGGCCGGTGGGCGTCGGCTTGACGTCGCG